>CAIUDG010000016.1 GCA_903897925.1 uncultured beta proteobacterium
CAATTATTTGCACAACATGAGCTGTGGCTGTTCACAAACTCGGATTCCATCGGTGTCAGTGATGGCTGGCAATGCGACCATGGCAGCGGCTCGCGTGGTCATTGCCGTGGCATCCGGTCAGCCAGTCACCGTGTCCGCAGAAGTCAAAGCGCAGCGGATAGCGCTTTGCCTGGCGTGTCCGCACATGATTGTGTCAGGAGATGGAACAGCTCACCGCTGCACGGCCTGTGGCTGCTGGCTGGATGGTCAGATTTTATGCAAGGCGTGTCTTACAACCGAATCCTGCCCGGATAAAAAATGGGGGGCGGTATGAGCGACACCCCGACAAAATACTATCGCGGTTGCGGTTGCTGTCAGGAAAACCCGCCGGATAAATATCTCAACACGCCGACGGTGATTGGGCACGGTGGCGTCCTGATTCCCGCCGCGATGGAGCCGTGGGATTCTTGTGGCGGCGGCGTGAGCGATGGTTGCGGACATCAAACAAATCCGCGCAACTGTGACACCTCGGATAATCCAATCCCATGCGGAAACCCAACCAGCCCATCAGTCATTGGGACAAATAATTTCACCCCGAACCCAGCCTATACCGGCCGCAAGGCGTGCAGTCATCCCGGCTGGAAAGCAGTGGCGGCATTCGGTCAATGGCCGGGGCGGTATGGATTTATTTTGAGCGGCGACGCGACCTGCTGCGCGCAAAACCCGCCTGCCGACTCCCCTCAGTCGAAATATACCAGCATGGAATATACACTTGCCGCGAGATTCCACGCTTCCAGCACCCATAACCTGTCCCAGTCTCTCGACATGTCACATATGCCGCCGGATTTAGAGCCGACACTGACCGCCATGCCCGACCAGGGGAATACCGAGGATGTGGTTTCGACTATCAACACCGATCAAATCGCATCTGTGGACAGCAACGGGAATCTGACGCACAGCGGAAGCATGGCTTCCACTTTCACCGATATTTTTTCCGGTAACTGCTGGATTGGTGGGGATTGGTCTCACCCCTACGATTGTTCTCTGACCAAGAAATTGAGCAGTAATTGCACCACAGATGCGTTCAATGTGATTGTCGCTACTTACGATTATGGTTCGACCATTATTCCATTATTTTCAATCCCGTCGAATATAGATTGCATCTGCGGGATTGTTACTTTGACGTATAATAATTTCGGAAATCTCATCTATCTTTCCGGCACCGTGGATTACGTGAATGAGCAGCTCAACTTGGTTAATTCGGGTTTGGCGGCAGCGTGCGCCGCAGCTGAACAAAATGATGTCAATCAAAAGCAGCAATTCACGGCCGCTGGCAGTTGTTATGTAACGCTCTCCGACAGCAAGCTGGAATTTATTTGCTCTGGTAACAACACCGCAGCATTGCAGAACTATCAAGCTGCCGGTGATAGTTGGTATCAAACAGTTTCAAGAACCGCTTCCTGTGATTTTTCAATCCACATCACCCGTCAGCTCAGCGGTTCCATCACTTTTGCGTCAGTTATTGCCGACGCGGTTGGTCTGGCTGCCCAATACCCACTGGGTGATGACCAGGTATATCCCTGGCGCACTGACAGCAACGTCTGGCAGATGCCACTGGTGAGTATGGACGCCGCCTCAACCGGTCTTGATGTTGAGTCTTGGACTGTGATCCCGGATGACCCCACCAATAATCCCGCGTGGAATCCGACGCCCATGACTTCGCATAATATCACTGTCAACGGAGTGACTATTCCGGTTTACGACACACCTTACACTTATGAATTTAGCGGCACGATTGATTGGGGTAATCCTGCCACACCGCAATACTCCGGCACTGTGCGTGGGAAACCCCAGCCCGTTGGAAATGCGAGATATTTTAATTTTTACCAGCCAGTCAAAGAGACATGCTGTCCAGAGATGTTTTGCGATTCCGGTTTTGGTGAGTATTCTCCAGCGGGTTTGCCGAAGACGGCGACGCAGTGGACTGATCCGCAGATGGGTGGCAGTCTCCTGGACGGCGCGCAAATGATTGAGTGGAATGGCGGCGTGCTCCTCGTAAAATGGGCGGAGTGTCTTATGTCGTGGCCATCGGTAAATCTGGCCCGTCCGTTTGGCCGAGACCGGTTCCTGATTGACTACAGCACCATTACCGACCCCAACTGCACGAGTGGAACAGGCATCGCATCCGAAGATTGGATTGGTGACATTGTAACCGACCCGACCCAGGTGATCACTGGAAGCTCGGTCAATTATTGGGATCACCGGAGATTTCCATTATGCCGGTCAATTGGGTCCACACTAGCCATTGTCAGCGCTGTGCAGACATCGCCTGGCGTCGTCACACTGACCACGTCGGAGACGCACTGGATTATGGGTGGTGGCTCATATTCTGTTGCTGACTCTTTGGACTGCTACAAGATTCCGGGCCTTGGATTAGGCGTCTTGGTTATCGCGGCGACTCCAGGGACAAACACTCTGACCGTCTCCGGCACGCTTGCTACAACTTATTCCAGCGGCGGTTACATCGCCAGCGCGGGCATCACAGCGGCACAAGCGGCATGGGATTCAACCTGCCCGCGCCATCAGTTTCTTGTCCAACAGTGGCAACTCACATTGCGCGAAAATGGTGGGTACACTTACGATCAATCGCTTCAAACGCTGCAGCCGCAAAGCGGTTACTCCGTGCTCTGCTGCTCGCCAAACGCTGAATCATTCCCCGCCGGCTGCGCGGTGTACACCGCGCCGTTCGGCAGCATCGCAAACGATGTCTGCTACGCAACCGGGTGGAATCTGAAATTTCAGCAATACACCACCGACCCATTTTACAAAGCGCCGCTGGAGTGCCAGCCCGATCCGAGTTATAAAATCCTGCTGACTGACCCCAGTTGCGCGGATAACAGCACGGATGACCGGATAACCTATACCCCATTTGCTCCGCTCGTTGAACCGATGCTGACACTGCCTGCCGGGGCACCGCCATTGCCGGTTGGCGTGGTGTTGCAGACCAACTTTGATCCAGGCTCATTCCCCTCACCGCTGGCGAACAACTGCCATTTTCCGAACTGTGTCGCGCAAGCGCCGCAGATTTGGACGGCGTATCAGCTTTGCACCGACTGGAAAGTCTTCACTCACGACAACTTTGGAAAGAATGGGTTTCAAACGTAAAAATGCCTTGCAGAATAATTGATTTTAAACTAAAAATATGAATATGAAATGGGC
>CAIUDG010000017.1 GCA_903897925.1 uncultured beta proteobacterium
AACGACTTGCAATCCAAAGTGTTTGCAGCACTGAAGACTAAAAAGCCAACCCAAGACACCCAAATGAGCCTGCTGTAGTGGCAAATTTTTAACCAGCTCTATATAAATCAACCACTTACGTCATTTGGTGTCGAACCCGGGAGTCCTCAACCCACATAGAAACCATCCCCGCGCCAAAAGTAAGGCCGTGCCTGGCCGATCCACCGCCAAAATACGCTGTTGACAAGAGGGATTAGCGGTGCATCGGATGTGCCGAGAGCACAGCTAACCGGCAGCGAGTCAGCTTTCCAGCTTTATGTCGTACCACTCTAACGCCGTGGCTTTGAAGGTGTTCGCTGCCGGAGTGCTGGCTTTCAGCTTTGCCGCGTCGCGGGCTTTTCTGGCCGCGTTCAGGCTGACTTCTGGATAGCTGCCGATGGCTAACTGCTTTTCTTTGCCGTCTACCCTGTATTTCAGAAACCAACGCTTTGAGCCTGCCGGGCTAACCTGTAGGTACATCCCGCCGGAATCGGCAACACGGGCCTGCTTCTTATACGGCGGACAAACAGCATTTCTGCATTCGGCATCAGTCAGTGGCATGAGGGTACAACTCCGGGTCAACGTGGGGGTGCAAAACAATGGTTTTCATTGAAGAAAAGGGCACGTACCCCCGTCTTTTTCTGAATTCCGCTGTCCGTACCCCCGTTTGCACCCCCGCAACGGCTTGGCAGTCAATAGCCCTTGTTAGTGGCTATTAGTGCGAAGCCCCTGATTTCCCAATGAAAAAGGCCTCTGAGTATCACTACTTAGAGGCCTTTAGAGTACCTGTGAAAGCGCTCTAAAGATGCCTTGAAAGCTTCATAGATGCTAGCTATTCGTTTTCAAAAATGTGATTTGTACCCCCATTTGTACCCCCGGATTATCTTTGATACCCGCTGCCATGCAGACTCATTCCAAAGCGTTTCGGTCAGCACAAAAATACTTGAAAGTGTTGGCAATTGGCCCTATTCCGGGAAAGCAATATGGCTAGCAAAGCTGTCTTTAGATTGCCAACCGGCGAATTGCGTATTGCAGTCCAACTTGACCAGCCATTTCCGCTGGTAATGACCACAAGTTCCTGTCCGGTCTAACCGACATGCTTGGCACCGTGACCACCCGTCGCAGGTAGCTGTATTCTGCTTGCCAGCAAAGTAGGCGATGCCGCGATTACCGACTTACAGTTTTACGATCCGCATTCTTCATTGCAGACATTCGCGGCTGAAGAAAAGTGGCCGCCAGGTGGCGCGTATATCGTGAAAGTGAGCACCGGCAATCGACCAGGTGCGGTAAAACAGACGCAGCAGCTTGCAATGTGCCGACTCAAAGCATTCTGGGCATTCCTTTGTCTCACCAAATGCCCGCAATTGGCAAATGCTGTTGAAAACCTTCAATTTCACGCGTTTAGACCAAGCTTCTGTCTGTTGATGAACAGACATCGATATACATGGGAATTATGGTCAGCCCTCCTCATCACAGGGTCGCTGCACGGAACTGTTGTTAGGCAATGCGAACACAAACGTAAAGACGAACACGAATATATTCGCATAAGCATATCTGTATTGCATGGTTCACCGGGGCAGAGGAAATGCATAGCATGGCCTTCCCGCCACGCGTTCCTTATACCCAGCCATGCGCCAACGCCAAGACCGTCTGATCCAGTGGCTGCTCGGCAGCCTGGAGCTGCAGACCAGCCTGTTCCATCTAGGCCAGTATTGCGGCTCGTGGCAGGCTTCCACCACCGGGCTGGCCCGCGCGGGCTTCCATGTGATCCTCCACGGCGACTGCTGGCTGCACCTGCCGGACAGCGGCGAGAAGCACGCACTCAACGCCGATGATGCGGTGTTCTTTCTGCGCGATGTGCGCCACCTCATCAGCCCCTGTGCCGATCTAAAGGAAGCCAGCCAGGCGCCGCGCATGCCGATGGCAGAGATTGACCTGACCGTCCCCTGCAGCACCGCGCTGGCCTGCGGCTTTTTCGATTTCCGCGCGCCGCTAAACCACCTGTTTCTGGACTCCTTCCCCGACTATGTGATTGCCTCACAGGAGCGCCAGGAGTTGCCGGAAGTGCGTCCGCTGTTCGAGCTGCTGCGCAAGGAAGCCACGGTGCCGGGTGAGGTGCCCTCGCCACTCATCACGCGCCTGGTGGACTTGATGTTCTTTTACGTGATCCGCTACCTGTGCCAGCGCCAGGAAGTGTCGGCAGGCTTGTGGGCGGTACTTTCGCGTCCCGAGTTCACGGTGCTGTTTGATGCCATCGTCAGCGCACCGGCACGCGACTGGAGCGTGGACGACATGGCCGGCTTGACGTGCATGTCACGCACGCGTTTTTTCAAACGATTCTCGGAAGCAGCAGGCACCTCGCCGGCTTTCTTTTTGACCCAGGTGCGCATGCAGCTGGCCACGCAATGGATTGCCGATGGCATGTCGCTGGCCCGCGCAGCGGAGTCGGTGGGTTACCAGTCGGACGCGGCGTTCTCGCGCGCCTTCAAGAAGGTCACCGGCACGCTGCCCGGCGCTTACCGACGCGCAGCGCAGGTTCGGCTGGCCGCGTGATTGCGGGACGTTTGAGCAAGCAATCGGGACGTTTGCATATGGAAGGACGGGCCTCTCTTCAAGACAATTGCCTTACCTCTTGATGGAGCGTTTTTAACCATGTCGCAACTCACCGTCCACAGCATCGCCTCGGCCCCCGCAGGAAGCCAACCCTATCTGGAAAAAGCCCTAGCCAAAAGCGGTTTCATCCCGAACCTGCTGGGCGTGCTGGCAAATGCCCCCACCGCGATTGAGACCTATCTGACGGTGTCGGAAATCAATAGCCGAACCAGCTTCACCCTGGCCGAGCGCGAGACGGTCCAGATCACCGCCGCCACCAACCACGGCTGCGCTTTTTGCGTGGCCGGCCACACCGCCATTTGCTACAAGCAAGGCAAGCTCGACGCCGAGCTGGTGAACGCCTTGCGCGAGCAGACGCCGCTGCCTGACGCCAAGCTCGAAGCTCTGGCCGAATTCACCCGTGTAGTGATCCGCACGCGCGGCGCAGTGCCCGCGCTGGAGCTGGCAACCTTTTTGGCCGCAGGCTACGCCCAACAGCAGGTGCTGGAAGTGGTGCTGGGTGTGGCCCTGGCCACGCTGTGCAACTTTTCCAACACCATTGCTGGCACCGATCTGAATCCGGAATTGGCCGCCTACCGTTGGCAGCCCAAGGCCTGAGCATGACTACGGAAAACGCACTACTAGTCGCGCGCCAACTGGCGTTTTCCTATGGCCACAAGCCGGTGTTCAGCCAAGTCGACCTGCACATTGATCGCCGCGAAATCGTCTGTCTGATCGGTGCTTCCGGTTGCGGTAAATCCACCCTGCTGCGCCTGCTGGCCGGACTAAGCGAAGCCGACACAGGCGAAGTGCTGCTGGACGGTTCGGTGCGTGTCGACCGGGCCGCGCGGGCCAGCGTGGTGTTTCAGTCTCCTGCCTTGCTGCCCTGGCTGAGTGTGGCGGCTAACGTGGGCTTTGGACTGGACTTCGTCTGTCGCAGCAAGCAGACGCGCGCCGCCTTGCAGACGCAGGTGAAAAACATTCTGGAGCAGGTGGGCCTTGCCGAGCACGCACACAAAAAGCCGCAGGCGCTGTCAGGCGGCATGGCGCAGCGCGTAGCGCTGGCCCGCGCACTGGCGCGCGAGCCGGAAATCATTTACCTGGACGAGCCGTTTTCTGCGCTGGATGCGATTACCCGCGAATCCATGCAGGACCTGCTGATCGCCTTGGCACACCAGCACCAGAGTGCCGCCCTGCTGGTCACCCACGACATTGATGAGGCGCTGCGCATTGGCGACCGCGTGCTCTTGCTGGCGGGAGCACCGGCGCGCATCGTGGGCGAATGGCGCCCCGCAGGCACTGCGCCACGCCAGCACCGCTCCAGTGCGCTCCACAGCATGCGCGAAGAAATTCTCGATTCACTGTCACAACCTTCCACCCCGTGGTTCCCCGTTATATGAGTTCCCCCATGAACACATCCCTGATAGCCAATCTCTCTGAAGACATGGCCATATCGCGCCGCGACCTGCTGCGCTTGTCAGCCCTGCTGAGCGGCACAGCCACGCTGCCGCAACTGGCCCGCGCGGCCAATGCTGATGACCCGGTGCGCATTGGCTACCTGCCGATCACCGACGCCTCGCCTTTGCTAGTGGCACATGCACGCCAATTGTTTGAGCAGCAGGGCCTCAAGGTGGAGGCGCCGCGTCTGTTCCGCTCCTGGGCACAACTCATAGAAGCCTTTATGTCGGGCCAGGTGAATGTGGTGCATCTGCTTTCACCGATGACGCTGTGGGCCCGCTACAGCAGCAAATTTCCTGCCAAGGTGGTGGCCTGGAATCACATGTCCGGCTCAGCGCTTACCGTCGCGCCCAGCATCAACACCATCAAGGATCTGGGCGGCAAAAAGGTCGGCGTGCCGTTCTGGTACTCCATCCACAATGTGGTGCTGCAACACCTGCTGAGCGAGAACGGCCTGAGCGTGGTGACCAAACCGACCGACAGCCTTAAGCCCAACGAAGTGGCGCTGTCCGTCATGTCACCCGCTGACATGGGGCCGGCCCTGGCCAACGGCGCGATTTCAGGCTTCATCGTGGCCGAGCCCTTCAATGCGGCGGCCGAGACCAATGGCATCGGCAAGGTGCTGCGCTTCACCGGCGACGTCTGGCGCGAGCATGCGTGCTGTGTGGTTACCATGCACGAACGCGATATCAACGAGCGCCCGGAGTGGACGCAGAAGGTGGTCAATTCCATCGTCAACGCCCAGCACTGGCTGCGCGACAACCGGCTCGAAGGCGCACAACTGCTGTCCAAAGACGCACCCGGCAAATACACACCCTTTGCCCAGCCGGTGCTGGAGCGTGTGCTGGTGCCCAACGCGCAGCGCAACCTGCAATACGTAAAGGACGGCGCCATTCGCCACCCCGAGTGGAAGGACGAACGCATTGACTACCAGCCCTACCCCTTCCCCTCGTACACCGAGCAACTGGTCAAGCTGCTGAAGGCCACCCAGGTGGAGGGCGACAACCGCTTCCTGGCCACGCTGGACCCGGCCTTTGTGGCGCGCGATCTGGTGGACGACCAGTTCGTCAAGAAGTCCATTGCCGCGCTCGGTGGCCTGAAGGCCTTCGGCCTGCCAGACAAGTTCACGCGCACCGAAACCCTTGTTGCCTGATAGCCCGCGCATGACCTTCGCCCGCCGCCTCCAACCATCGCTGCAGCAACTGACCCTGCCCACGCTTGGCCTGCTGCTGGTGCTGGGCCTGTGGTGGCTGGCGGTGCATGGGTTGGGGCGCGACTCGTTGATGGCCAGCCGCTTTTCACCCGAGAACACTTGGTTGGCCGCACGCGATTTGGCGGCTGGTGCCGACATCTGGCGCCACGCCCTGTACAGCCTGCGCCGGGTGGGCTTGGGCCTGCTGATTGCCTGCGCCCTGGGTGTGCCGCTAGGCCTGCTGGTGGGCAGCTGGCCAGCCTTCAACCGCCTCACGTCCACCAGCTTTCAGTTCCTACGCATGGTGTCGCCATTGTCGTGGATGCCACTGGCAGTAATGGCCCTGGGTGTGGGCGAAGCGCCGGTGGTGTTCCTGATCGTGTTTGCCGCGGTCTGGCCCATCGTGCTGAATGTGGCAGCCGGCATGCAGGCCATAGACCCGCTGTGGTTCACATTGGCCGACAGCGTAGGCGCCAACCGGCGCGAGCGAATGTGGCATGTCACCGTGCCTGCCATTGCCGCGCACCTGCTCACCGGCATCCGCCTGGCCATAGGCCTGATCTGGGTGGTGCTGGTGCCAGCCGAAATGCTGGGGGTGAACGCCGGCTTGGGTTACTTCATCCTCGACACGCGCGACCGCATGGCCTATGGCGAGCTGATGGCCACCATCCTTTTCAT
>CAIUDG010000018.1 GCA_903897925.1 uncultured beta proteobacterium
GCAAAATTCAAAGAGTTGGCGACTAAATACAAAGCGATCTGGGAACCGAACTCTAACAATCAGAAATTACAAGGTTGGCCAAAGACGATTTCCGCTGACGGAAAACAAGTAAATAATCCGCTGTATGGTGTGACAACCTGTACAAAGCGCGCATCAAGATTCTGGTGAAAGCCCTGGGCCAGCAGTACGTCGACGAAGTCGCCGCCGAATACCAGGAAATTTTGAACCAGGACGGCGGCCAGCACACCATTTCCGACGCCGAACTCGAACGCGTGCGCGCCAACTTCGTACCCGCACAGCGCAAGGCCGACGCACCGATTGCCGTCGCCGCAGTGCCCGCCGGCCGCGAGCAAGACTACGCCCGCTGGCTGCAACAAAACGTAGCAGCGCACCAGAACCCGGCGCTGCGCGCGGTTACCCTGTCGTACAAGCGCCTCGGCCAGGCGCCCGGGGATGCCGATGCCGACCAGCTCGACACCGCCGCCGACCTGGCCGACAAATTCAGCGCCGGCGAACTGCGCGTCACGCACGACCAGAATCTGCTGTTGCCCTGGGTCCGTTCCGAAGAACTGCCGGCGCTCTGGCTGGAAGCCAGCCACGCCGGCCTGGCGCGCTCCAATGTGCGCCTGCTGACCGACATGATTGCCTGCCCCGGTGGCGACTTCTGCGCGTTGGCCAACGCCCGCTCGATTCCCATCGCAGCGGCCATTACCGAGCGCTACCAGGACATGGACGAATTGCACGACCTGGGCGAAATCGATCTGCACATCAGCGGCTGCATCAACTCCTGCGGTCACCACCACAGCGGCCACATCGGCGTGCTGGGCGTCGACAAGGACGGCAAGGAGTGGTACCAGGTCTCGCTGGGTGGCTCCGACGGTTCGGACCTGAGCGGCGAAGCCGTGGCCGGCAAAGTGGTCGGCCCCTCGTTTGGTGCCGCTGAAGTGCCTGGTGTCATTGAAGCCTTGCTCGACACCTTCCGCCAGCAGCGCCAGGGGCGCGAAACCTTTATCGACACCCTGCGCCGCGTCGGCATGGACGTGTTCAAGGCCGCCGCCAACAGCGCCCGCCTGAGCGACAAGCACGAAGAGCTCAATGTATTGCCCAAGTCCGCCGGCTATGCCCGCGACGCCCAGGAAGCCTGAGACGCAGAAAATGACACAGACCATGAAACTATTGCCGGCCACCACCCCCGCCAGCCAGAACGACCCGCAGGTGCTGGCCCTGGCCAACGACGTAGACCCGCGCAGCCTGGCGCTGCAAGGCGTGCAGCGCATTGAACTGCATTTCCCCAAATTCACCGACGGCCGCGCCTTCAGCCAGGCCTTCTTGCTGCGCCGGCGCCTGCGCTTTGCCGGTGAAATCCGCGCCACCGGCGACGTGCTGATCGACCAGCTGGTGCAGATGCAGCGCAGCGGCTTTGACAGCGCCGTGCTGCGTGCCGACCAAAACATCGACTTTGCCCGCGCCCAGCTGGAACGCTACAGCGCTTTTTACCAGGGCGACGCGGTCGTCCCGGCACCGGTATTTGCCCGAGGAGTACACGCATGAGCAGCAACGCCCGCGCCATTGAAATGCACGCCCGCCCGTCATCCGACTACGTGATTCGCCTGGCCGAGGCCCAGGGCGTGTTGCAACAGGCCGCCGCCCAATATGCGCCGATCTACGCCGGCGAAGCCGCACGCATCAGCCAGGCCTCCAGCCTGGGCGCCGAAGACGTGGTGATCAGCCACCTGATCAACAGCCTGCAACTCGATGTCGGCATCTTTGTGCTGGAAACCGGGCGCCTGCATGCGCAGACCCTGGCCTTGCTGGAGCAGTTCCAAGCCAGCTCGCGTGCGCCGGTCACGGTTTACAAGCCGCTCAACGAAGCCGTGGTCCAGTTTGTTGCCCGTGAAGGCAAGGACGCCATGTACAAAAGCATCGAACTGCGCAAAGCCTGCTGCGGCATCCGCAAGATGGAGCCGCTGGCCCGCGCCCTGGCCGGCAAAGACGCCTGGATCACTGGCCTGCGCCGCGAACAAAGCGGCGCCCGCGCCGAGGTGCCGTTGGTGGACACCAGCGAAGCCCGTACCAAGATCAACCCGCTGGCGAACTGGAGCTGGGGCGACGTCTGGCACTACATCCGCGAGAATCAGGTGGCGTACAACCCGCTGCACGACGAATTTTTCCCCAGCATCGGCTGCGAGCCCTGCACCCGCGCCATCAGCCTGGGCGAAGACTTCCGCTCCGGCCGCTGGTGGTGGGAAGACGAAGCCGCCAAGGAATGCGGCCTGCACGTCAAACCGAACGCAACCGAATCCTCGGCCAACCCCAGCTCTGCCCTCCGGTGAACCTATGAACGCAATGACCGACCACAAGCACCTGCACCTGTCCAACCGCCACCTCGACGCGCTGGAAGAGGAAACCGTATTTATTCTGCGCGAAGTTGCCGCCGCCTTTGAGCGCCCGGCGCTGCTGTTCTCCGGCGGCAAAGACTCGCTGGTGATGCTGAAATGTGCCGAAAAAGCCTTCGGCATTGGCCGCATTCCTTACCCCTTGCTGATGATCGACACCGGCCACAACTTCCACGAAGTCACCGACTTCCGCGACCTGCGTGCCAAGGAACTCGGCGCCGAACTGATCGTGCGCAGCGTGGAAGACTCAATGGCGCGCGGCACCGTGCGGCTGGCGCATCCGGGCGAAAGCCGCAATGTGCACCAGTCGGTAACGCTGCTTGAAGCGATTGAAGAATTTCGCTTTGATGCGCTGATTGGTGGCGCGCGCCGCGACGAAGAAAAAGCGCGTGCCAAAGAGCGCATTTTCAGCCACCGCGACAGCTTCGGCCAATGGCAACCCAAGGCCCAGCGACCGGAACTCTGGACCCTGTTCAATACCCGGCTGCAACCCGGCGAACACTTCCGCGTGTTCCCGATTTCCAATTGGACCGAGCTTGATGTCTGGCAGTACATCGAACGCGAACAGATCGCCCTGCCCTCGCTCTACTACACCCACAAACGCGAAGTGGTGGAGCGCAAGGGCCTGCTGGTGCCGGTAACGGAGCTGACACCTGCCAAGCCCGGCGAAACCCCGGAACTGCGCGACGTGCGCTTTCGCACCGTGGGCGACATCACCTGCACCTGCCCGGTGGAAAGCCTGGCCGCGACCGCGGCCGACATCGTGGTGGAAACCCTGTCGGCAGAAGTCAGCGAACGCGGCGCCACCCGCATGGACGACAAAACATCAGAAGCTTCCATGGAGAAGCGCAAGAAGGACGGATATTTCTAATGAACGCCACCACATTGACCGCTGCGCCCACGGAAGCAGCCCAAGACACCCAAACCGCCCTGCGCTTCATTACCTGCGGCAGCGTTGACGATGGCAAGAGCACCCTGATCGGGCGCCTGCTGGTCGACAGCCGCTCGGTGCTGCAAGACCAGCTCGCCAACGTGTCCAAGAGCGGCGAAGCCGACTTGGCGCTGTTCACCGATGGCCTGTCGGCGGAGCGCGAACAAGGCATCACGATTGACGTGGCCTACCGCTACTTCGCCACCCCGGAACGCAAGTTCATCATTGGCGACGCCCCAGGCCACGAGCAGTACACGCGCAACATGGTCACTGCTGCCAGCAGTGCCCACGCTGCGGTGGTGCTGGTCGACGCTACCAAGCTGCGCTGGCAGTTGGATGCGCCGCTGGAACTGTTGCCGCAGACGCGGCGCCATTCGCTGCTGGTGAATCTGTTGCGCGTGCCCAGCATTGTGTTTGCCATCAACAAGCTCGACGCACTGGAAAGCGCCGATAAGCCAGAAACCGCCGGCAACGCAACCCAGGCGTTTGAAAAAATCCGCACCGCGCTGCAAAATTTTGCCGCACATGCTGGCATTA
Organism: uncultured beta proteobacterium; assembly: GCA_903897925.1. Classification (GTDB taxonomy): domain Bacteria; phylum Pseudomonadota; class Gammaproteobacteria; order Burkholderiales; family Burkholderiaceae_C; genus Allorhodoferax. The sequence continues at coordinate 3,865 of CAIUDG010000018.1, forward strand.
CCGTACAGGCCATTATTCCGATCTCGGCGCTGAAAGGCGACAACGTGGTGCATGCTTCGCCCGGCTGGTGCGGCTACCAGGGCCCGAGCCTGCTCAGCGTGCTGGAGCAACTGCCGGTCACTGCCGCAGAGACCGAAGTGCCGTTTTCGTTTCCGGTGCAGTGGGTGGAAAAATTCCACTCCAGCAGCGACACCTCGCAAGGCCGTCGCGTATTCTGGGGCCGTGTGGCCACCGGCCACGTGCAGCCCGGTGACACGATTTCGATTTTGCCCAGCGGCCAAACCGCCAAGGTAGCCCAGGTGCTGAACCACGCCCGCGTGCCCAAGAATGTCAGCGCCGGCCACGGCGCCGGCGTGGTGCTGGACCGGGAAGTGGACGTGTCGCGCGGCGACTGGATACTGGCCTCCAGCGATGCGCCCCAGCATTTCGAACCCGCCCGCGAAATCCGCGCCACGGTGGCGTGGATGGACGATGAACCCCTGGTGGCAGGCCGCGTCTACTGGGCCCTGCACGGCCACCGCTGGATCAAGGCCAAGGTCAAGCGCATCGTGCACAGCCTGGACATCAACACGCTGGAAGAAACCGACGCAAGCACCATTGCGCCAAACGCTATTGGCCACATTGAAGTCGCGCTGCAGGAGCCGATTGCGGCCTTGTCCTACGCCAAAAGCCGGGTGCTGGGCTCGCTGATTCTGGTCGACACGGCCAGCCACAAGACCTCGGGCGCGCTGCTGATTAATTAATCAAAAACCATTTTGGCCGGGTCACCGCAAAACCCAATAAAATCAGAGGTTTCGCGGCGTCCCCGGGATGCCGCCTGTTCCAACATTTGCCTGAAACACAACAATGACCCACATCGTCACCGAAGCCTGCATCAAATGTAAGTACACCGACTGTGTAGATGTATGCCCTGTGGACTGCTTCCGCGAAGGCCCGAATTTTCTGACCATTGACCCGGAAGAATGCATTGACTGCGCCGTCTGCATTCCGGAGTGCCCGGTCAACGCCATCTACGCCGAAGAAGACGCGCCGCGCGACCAGCAACACATGATCCAGCTCAACGCAGATCTGGCCAAGCTACCGAACTGGACCAGCATCACCAAGCGCAAGGCGCCCTTGCCCGAAGCCGAAGAATGGAAAGACAAAACCGGCAAGCTGTCGCAACTGATTCGTTAATAGCCAACGCGGGGAGCGGTTGCCGATGACTGATACCGCCGCCGCCACGGTGATAGATACCGACGCCGTCATCATCGGCGCCGGTCCGGTGGGCCTGTTCCAGGCCTTTCAACTGGGCTTGCAGGAAGCACGCTGCCACCTGATTGACGTGCTGCCCTACCCCGGCGGCCAGTGCATCGAGCTCTACGCTGACAAGCCCATCTATGACATCCCTGGCATACCGGTCTGCACCGGGCGTGAACTGATTGAGCGCCTGCTGACCCAGGTGGCGCCGTTTCAGCCGCAAATGCATCTGGGGCAAATGGTCAGCGCCATGGAAATACAGGCGGATGGCCAGATTCTGACGCGCAGCTCCAGCGGCCTGACACTGCGTTCCAAAGTAGTCATCATTGCCGCAGGTGTCGGCGCTTTCCAGCCGCGCTGCCCGAGCGTTGAAGACCTGGCTGCGCTGACCGACACACAGCTGTTCTTTCAGCCGTGTACCGAAGCGCAAACTGCCGGCAAGCAGGTATTGCTGCTCGGTGATGGCGACAGCGCACTGGACGCTGCGCTGGCGCTCAGTGCGCAGGCGCATCCGCCCCGCAGCATTACCCTGATGCACCGCCGCGACGTGTTCGTCGCCGCGGCCGATACCCAGACACGCTTTCGGGCCCAGGTGGCGGCCGGTGCCATCCGCTTTGTTGCCGGACAGTTGCACGGTGTCGAAACGCACAATGGCATTCTGCAAGCGGCACAGGTGTTGACCAACCAGGGTGAGGTGCAAAGCCTGCCTACCGACCTGCTGCTGGTACTGCAAGGCCTGTCGCCCAAGCTCGGCCCCCTTGCCGACTGGGGCCTGGCCATGGAGCGCCGCCAGCTGCAAGTGAACACCGAAACTTTTGCCACCAACCTGCCTGGCGTGTTTGCGGTGGGTGACATCAACACCTACCCAGGAAAAAAGAAGCTGATTTTGTGCGGATTTCACGAAGCCACCATGGCGGCATTCGCTACAATGCAGGTCCTTGCACCGCAACGCAAGGTATTGCTTCAGTACACAACAACGAGCACGCGATTGCATCAATTGCTTGGAGTAAAAAATTTAGCGTGAATTTTGAAAAAGCAAAAAACCACGCTATAATCTGAGGCTTCATTCCTCGATAGCTCAGTCGGTAGAGCGCCGGACTGTTAATCCGTAGGTCCCTGGTTCGAGCCCAGGTCGAGGAGCCAGAAAAAGCAAGGCCTCGCACGAAAGTGCGGGGCTTTCGCCTTTCTAAACGTGACGAAAACGTGACATCTCCAGCACGTTAACCCCACCCCTGATCTCTCTATCCTGCATGCAGCGTTCAACAGGTTCTCTGTTGAATATTTTGCGTAGCGGTCCACCATCGATCGCGTCTTCCAGCCACCGAGGTCTTTCAGCTCATCACACGACGTTCCCGCCTGGCGATGCCACGATGCCCACGTATGGCGCAGGTCGTGAAACCGAAAATCCTCAATGCCAGCAGCCGCAAGCGCGTTGTGCCACGCGGTATTGGAAATTTGCCATTTCCACGGCGCCCCCCGATAGGTGAAGCAATGGGTCAGGCTATTGCCAATCTGCTCTCGCAAAACTTCTATCGCATCCTCATTCAACGGCACTCCCCTTGGCGTTCCATTCTTGGTCTGGTTCAGCCATGCAGTCCTTCGATCCAGGTCCACCCGCTTCCATTCCAAGCCCGTGATCTCGGATGCACGGCAGCCTGTTGCCAGGGCAAACCGCACCAGGGCCGCAAGATGAGGTGGACAGACTCGGATCAAACGTTCCGCTTCTTCCCGCGTCAACCAACGGTCCCGCTCGCCTTCACCGGTCAAGAGCTTGATTTTCGGAAAAGTATCAATCCACTGCCACTCGTCCCGCGCCATTCTGAATAGCGCACGTATAAGTGCCAGCACACGATTGACGGTGGCGGGCTTGCTGCCACGCTTAGTCTCGCGCTGGATGATGGACCAGATGACATCCCCATTGATTTGGTTCAGCATCATGGCCCCCAGGTAGGGATCAAGCTGGCGGCAAATCCGCTGCACATCCGAAAAACTTCTCAAATTCCGCTTCACGTCGAGATACCGCACCACGGCTTCTTGCCAACTGCGTTGGGGCTTAATACCGAAATGGGTCTCCCGATACGCATCCAGCTTGAGTTTTGCTAGATACGCTTCGGCGTCATTTCTGTCTTCAGTCCCAGCGCTTTGGCGTACTCTTTTGCCGTTGGGGAGCGTCGCATTAATCCACCAGAAGCCGGAATCGGGCCGCTTGTAGATTCCTTCATTACGGGCCATATATTGTCCTTTCCGGCCCGCCTTCGCTCCCCTTTAGTGTCATCGAGCCAGGTATCCAGGTCAACCCGGTCATAGACACAGCGACGACCCAGGCGAACATGGGGCACACCCAACTGGGCCAGGAGCGTAACTCCAATACCCAGGTAAATAGCCGCTTGCTCCTTGGATAAACAGCGCACTGGTGGCAAAGGCAGGCCGTTTTCTTCCATGGTTAGCCTCGTGATTGCCGTTCGTATTCGCTGCGCTCCGGCGTATAGGAAGGCTTGCCGTCCTTGGCCTTGGGATTCATGCGCATGTTGTAGACGCGAATATGTTGCTCGACCCGCTCTCGGAAGAACTGATCGACGCTAATGCCACTCATGCCGTTTTTGAGGATCATGGCGTCATAGGTCCGAATCTTGGCCTCCGCAAATGCCGCATCAAAATCGGTCAGGTTGGTGACGGCTCCAATCGCTGCGACGTGCAAAGCACAACGCGCTCCCAACCATTCCAGAGAAGGTGCACGCGAGGCCGGATAGGTGCGTGCCATAGGGCCACCAGGAGTACCCCAATCGACAGTGGACAACGCGATCCACAAGGGGTGCACCGGCCAGCGTGAACGTGTCATATCGTCGGGATTCGGCATGGACAAACGCAGCCAATCGGTGCTGGCGTAGCTCCACATTCCGGCCAGGTTGTCCAGAACGTCACCCAGACTGCCGAGCTTTAGTTGATCCAGGACTTCGCGCTTGAACTGGAATTCCAGGCGCCAAACGGGTTGCTCACCATCCCAACCGACCTGGCGCCAGAGGTCATGGATATATTCCTTTCCTGACTTTTTAGTCTCAATGACTTTTTGGTACAGCCTGGCAGATAACGTGCCGCCTGCGCCGATGGTCCAGCCGGTGAAGGCCTTGTCCTCCGCGTATTGCGTGACCGCTTTGGCTTTTGTCACCCAGGCGTCCCGCTTCCAGCCCTCCATATCGACGCCAGAGGCGAAATCCAGGTACAGATCGACCCGACTTACCTTCGGAGCGAAAACGTCGCCCAGCAGCCGCAAAATCTCACGGAGTTCTTGCTCAATGTCCTGGGGCGTCCGGTGGCAAAGCAACCGGCTGGATACCTGGACATAGGCCATAGGCAGCTTGTTGGATTTGCCCGCTGATAGCCGGATCATGAAAGCGCCGTCGACCAGTGTGAAGGCGAACAGGCCCGAGCTCTTATCCTTTACCTCGAAGATGTGGCGACCCAGCTGGATTTGAGCAGCCGAGGATTCATGGTCAGGACCTTGCGCTATTTTTTTAAGGCTTCGCAACTCGAATTCCCGGGCGTTGAACAACGTTCCGGGATAGGACAGGTACAGGCTATCAACACCCCAGCGTAGAGGCTGATAGGTGAAATTGCTGTTATAGGGTGCTGTGTTACTAGGCGACGCACCCGAAATACCTTCCGACCCGGATTCGAGCGCGGGCGCTGCGCGCTCCGCCGTCGAATCCTGGTCGGTTGGTTTGGGGGCATTGCGATGGCCAGCGCTACTGCTGGCGGGAGACTTCTTGGAAGACATAGAACTTCTTTCATCCGTACCAGCTTGTCGAAATGACTACCTGGAATGGATACCGAAGTTATGCATGACGGCCGTTATGGGCGACCATCTCAAATGGCGATTTCAGATGGATTTGAACTTGCGAAAATTCTGGTAATGCATGCGCAAATTCTTACGGGCACCAGGCACATCGTTGTACACGTCCAAGACGTGAACCATCAAATACTCAAGCTCATCATCAGACAGGTGATCCTGCTCAAGTTCTCGAAGTACGTGAAAAGAAAGCTTCATGCCCGCCAACCCAGCCCATTCCTTCTGAGAATGGCCCTTAACAGGACGCTGAAATACTCCACTGATGCCAGCGCCTAACCTTGCCGGAACGTCGGCCTGAATCCGATATTTCGCAATCCGGAACCAGATACTCCGATTTCAGGCATTTCGTGCCGTTTTACACCGGGTTTTCGTCC
>CAIUDG010000019.1 GCA_903897925.1 uncultured beta proteobacterium
CAGGGCGCCTTCGTGCCATCCATAACAGGCACTTCAATTCGATTCAAAGGAAGTTCAAAGAAGCCGACAGGCTCAGTGGGTGAACACGGCCGGTTGGTTGTCGCCGCCAGATTTACGCGGAAACCAATAGCCGTTCACACCCGGCGCCGACTTTGCCATCACCGTGCGACAAAGTGTTCGTTACGGGCGCTGGGCCGGCGTAGCCACTGCGCTAGGGATAGGCTGCGGCATTTCGGTGCATGTTGTTTACACCCTGCTCGGCCTTGCCGCGCTATTGCACACGACGCCCTGGATGATGACGCTGGCCAGGGTGCTCGGTGCGGGCTATTTGCTCTATCTGGGGATAGGGCTGCTGCGCAGTCACGCACCGGCACCGTCCAGCGATGGCTTGCCTGCAACGGAGACCGGACACTCCCGCTGGCAAGCGTTCCGGGCTGGCTTTTTGACCAACGCCACCAACCCCAAGGCCACCTTGTTCTTCCTGGCCGTGTTCACGAGCATCGTCAGCCCTGCCACCCCGTTGCCGGTTCAGGCGGCCTACGGTGTGTGGATGTGCGCCGTCAACGCCACTTGGTTCATGCTAGTCGCGCTGTTGTTTTCGCAGCCTCAGGTACAGCGTACATTCCTTGCGGTGGGCTATCAGTTTGAGCGGGCTATGGGCGTGTTCATCGTGCTGCTCGCTGTGCGTTTGGGATGGTCGTTTTAAGGGAGTAGTGCGTATGTTTTCCTATATCTGTCTGGGCACCAACGACATGGAACGTGCGAAGGCGTTTTACGACGCCACGCTGGCCCCTCTTGGCTTGCAACGTTGCGCCACGCCCGGGGAAGAAGACTGGTCAGACTGGGCGGGCTGGGGCACCTATGAGGCCATGGGCGCACAGGAACTGGCACTTTGGGTCTGCACGCCGTTTAATAGCCAAGCAGCATCCGTGGGAAACGGCACCATGGTGGCGCTCAAGGCAAAGAGCTGGACGGCGGTGCAAGCCTTTTATCAAGCGGCGTTGGCGTCCGGTGGAACCTCGGAAGGCGAACCGGGCCTGCGCCCCCAATACAACGATGATTTTTATGCGGCCTATGTGCGCGATCCGGACGGCCACAAGTTAGCAGCAGTGTGCCGAGGTTTTCGCCAAGCCCCTGCAAATATCCGCCAATGACCGGATTGGAACAACTGCGATTGAAAAACAAGGGTGACCGAGCGCAATCGCACCGCCCCAGGCGTTCACGCGCGCATCGGCATCCTGCAGACCCAGCATGCGCAGCACCGCCAAACCCTGAGCCGCAAAGGCTTCATTGAGTTCAATCACATAAAGTTGCGCCAGCTTCAAACCCGTCAGGGCCAGCACCTTTTGGGTGGCTGGTGCCGGGCCTATACCCATGATGCGCGGGGCCACACCGGCGGTGGCCATGCCGACGATGCGGGCACGCGGCGTCAACCCGTGCTTAGTGCGGTGGCTTCGTCGGCCAGCAGCGGCGCGCAGGCGCCGTCGTTGACACCGCTGGCATTGCCGGCAGTAATCGTGCCGTCGGGGCGCACGATCGGTTTGAGTTTGGCAAGCACCTCCTGTGTGGTGGCTCGCGGATGTTCATCCGTATCCACCAGCAAGGCGTCGCGCTTCTTCTGGGCAATGGAGACCGGTGTGATCTCGCGCGCAAAGTGCCCCGCCTGCTGGGCGGCCACGGCATTGCGCTGGCTGGCCAGGGCCATACGGTCCTACACATCGCGTGCAATCTTGAAATCGGTAGCCACATTCTCGGCCGTCTCGGGCATGGAGTCCACGCCATACTGGGCCTTCATCAGTTTGTTGACAAAACGCCATCCGATAGTGGTGTCGTACACGGCGTTGTTGCGGCTGAACGCGCTCTCGGCTTTGGGCATAACAAAGGGCGCGCGGCTCATGCTTTCCACGCCGCCGGCAATCATCAGCGTGGCCTCACCGGCCTTGATGGCGCGTGCAGTGGTACCAATGGCGTCCAGACCGGAGCCGCACAAGCGGTTTACAGTAGCACCGGGCCCCTCCAAAGGCAGGCCCGGCAACAGACTGCTCATGCGGGCCACGTTGCGGTTGTCTTCGCCGGCCTGATTGGCACAGCCAAAGATCACGTCGGTAATGGCGGCCCAGTCCACGTTCGGGTTGCGCGCCATCAATGCGCGCAGGGGAAAGGCGCCCAGGTCGTCTGCACGTACGCTGGAGAGTGCGCCGCCATAGCGTCCAAAGGGGGTGCGGATGGCCCACAGCCGAAGTCTAGCCTCCAGGCACGTCTGCTGGCCCTCAGCCAATTTTGCGTGGGCTTGCTTGCGGATTAAGAAACCCGCAGCACCTCAAATTGCTGTTGGATTGGAGCGACCTGTATCCACACTTCATCACCCTCACATTTACCCAGCATGGCCCTGCCCAAAGGGGTTTCGCTACTGATGACCTGAACGAACTGAGAGTCGTTGACCAACTTCATGCTGCCCCCATCCGGCCCGAGAAAGACCTGTTGCTGCTTGTCGTCGGAATCGACTAGGCAGACCAGCGCGCCGAGCTGAATACCCTTGCTGGCATCGTAGGGGCGCG
>CAIUDG010000020.1 GCA_903897925.1 uncultured beta proteobacterium
CTGTAACCCAGCTGGTGCGCGCGCTCCACCAGTTCTTCCGGCTGCGAGGCGCCACGCTGGAAACTGAAACTCGAGACACAGTGCAGCTCGGCATAGGCCGGCCCGGCACGGGCAACTGGGGGACAGGCAGGGGACGACATCGGGGGCAACAGCAAGTGGCTGCCCACAATATACTGTATTTACATACAGTTCAAAGGGATTCTTGGGGCGTCAGGCGGGTCAACATGCCGCGCAGGTCTTCGGCCTTGAACGGTTTGCTCAGAAAGTCGTCCATGCCGGCTTCGGCACAGGCCTGGCGATCCGAGGCCTGGGCGTTCGCCGTCATGGCAATGATGGGCGTGCGCCGCAGGCCCTGCTGCGCTTCGTGGGCACGGATGGCGCGCGTCGCCGCCAGGCCATCCATCACCGGCATCTGCATGTCCATGAAGACCACGTCAAACGCCTGTGCCATGCATGCATCCAGGCCTTCCTGGCCGTTTTGCGCCAGCGTCACCCGATGGCCAGCGCGCTCGATCAGTTTGATGGCCAGCATCTGGTTGATCGGGTGGTCCTCCACCAGCAACACCTGCAAGCCGCTGTGCGCGGCCGCTGCGGCCAGTGGTGCGCCAGCGGCAAGCGGCGCCACGGCAGGCAGCGGCGCCACCGGTTCGGCAGCGGCTGTGACGCTGGGCAGCGCCGGCGCCAATTGAAGGCTGAAATGAAACACACTGCCCTGGCCGGGTGCCGACTCGAGCCAGATGCGCCCGCCCATCAAATACACCAGATTGCTGGAAATGGTCAGGCCCAGACCGGTGCCGCCGTAGTGCCGGGTGGTCGAGTTATCGGCCTGCGTGAAGGCTTCGAAAATGCTTTTCTGCTTCTCTTCGGGAATGCCGATGCCACTGTCACGGACCCAGAAGTGCAGCCCATGCGGCAGTTGCGCATCGACTTCAACGCCGACTTCGATATGCCCCTGCGCCGTGAACTTGATGGCATTGCCGACCAGATTGGTCAGCACCTGCCCGATCCGCACCGGGTCGCCAGAGACCCACTGCGGCAAGGCTGGCGCCAGTGTGGTCTGCAGCGCCAAGCCTTTTTGCCCGGCCCGCAGTGCCAGCGGCTTGAGCGTTACGGCGATCTGCGTGGGCAAGTCAAAATCAATCACATCCAGCACCAGCTTGCCGGCCTCGATCTTGGAAAAATCGAGTATGTCGTTGATCACTACCAACAGGGATTCGGCCGACGCCTTGACGGTCAGCAAATGCTCGCGCTGGGCCGCGCCGATATCGCTGTCCAGTACCAGGTCGGTCAGGCCCATGATGCCGTTCATGGGGGTGCGGATTTCGTGGCTCATATTGGCCAGGAATTCACTCTTGGCACGGTTCGCCTGTTCCGCCACGACCCGGGCCTGGGTCAGCTCCTCCACCCGCTCGTGCACGGCACGCGACATGGCATTGAAGGCAATGCCGAGCTGCCCCAGCTCATCCGGCCCTTCGTGGACCGCTGCCGGCGTCATATTGCCGGCGGCCACTTCGCGGCTGGCCCGCGTCAGGTCCACCAGGTGGCGCGTCATCCACAGCACCAGCAGCGTCAATACAAAAAACGACAGCAGCAACTCGCCCAAAGCAATCAACGCACCCTGGGTCAGCAAGGCCTGGCGCGCCGCCACGATGTGTGAAAGGTCCAAGCCCAGTTGCAAACTGCCAAGAGGCTGACCGAACATCATGATCGACCGCGTGACATGGTAGGTCGGACTCTGCATCTGGCTGGCCAGATTGAACGAACCGTCGGCCCGCGGCAGTGGCCGGTCGGCGGGCCAGCCGCTGCTGGCAACCCGGTTGCCCTGGGCGTCCAGCACTACCAGGTACTGCACGCCCTTCTGGCTCAGACTCTCGTCCAGCACCGACTGCACCGTGGCATAGTCGCGCTGTGCCAGCGGCGCAATGGTGGCGGCGGTCAGAATCGGAATAATCTGGCGCGCATGCAACTCCACCTGCTCGCCCATGTACTTGTTGGTCAGGCGCAGACTGTTTGACACCAGCAGGGTCAGCATGACGGCCTCGACCACCACCGCCACCGCCAGCAGACGCCCACGCACCGACCGAAAGGCCTTCATTCGTACGCCCCCTGAATCAGCCCCGACTTATTGCAGCGACTGGCGGACTTCCTTGGCATAAGGCTCCATGGCTTCGAGTTCCCTGGGCTTGAGTTTGCGGTATCCCTCGAGCTTGTATTTCTGGAAGTATTGCTTGCCTTCCGGACTCTCGGCAAAGGCGTTCAGCGCCGCATCAATGCGCTCGCGTTGCGCCGCCTGGCGCTTGTTCAGCATGTAAACCCGCCCGGCCAGCGACTCGCTGATGACCAGAAATTTCATCTGCGACTGCACGTCGCGCGACAGGCTCTGGTAATTCGCCAGCGAGGTGAAACCGGCTACGGCCTCGCCCGAGAGCACCAACCGCGCCACACTGTCCGAGGCGCTGACGTAGCGCAAGGTGTCGTTGTCACCGTTTTGCCGGAGCCAGTGCTGGCCCCACAAAGTCACCAAGGAAGTCGGCGACAAGCCCAGCACCGGCTTGCCCTTGAGGTCTTTGGCGCTCTTGATTTTGCTCTCGCCAGGCACCAGGGCCACGGCACGGAAATCGGCCATGTACGTGATCAGCGGCAGGTAGTCGGCATCGGTTTGCGCCAGCCGGGCCTGGTGTCCGGTGGTGATGGCGATGTCGTAATCCTGGTGCAGCATGCGCCGGGCGAATTCGGTGAAGTCCGGTGCCGTCACCACCTCCACCGGCGTGCCGAGCGCTTTTTCCAGCTGCAGACGCAGCGGCTGGTACATCTCCAAAATGACACGGGCACTGGTATGCGGAGCGACCCCAATGCGAAACACGGCAGGGGCCTGGGCCTGGGCACCAGCGGCGCACATGAGGGCCGTGGCGATCAGAAACTGACGAAAAAATTTGATCATAATGATAAGTATCGTAGTCGCTTTTTAGCGTAAATATCCCCAGCGACCCAATCTTCTGCTACCTGCGCGTAAGTTTGGATACAGCTCCAGGCCCGCGACTGCAGGCGAACAGCAAAACCATGACTTGCATCAAGTTTCACCCGCCACCCAGCGCACCGACACGGCACAAACACACGTAGACTGCGGTGTGAAAACACATCGATTACTCATAAATTGATCCTGGGAGTTGTTCACTTGCTAACTGCCTACATCACACATGCCGACTGCGCCCGCCATGAAATGGGCAAGGACCACCCGGAATGCCCGGAGCGGCTTGGCGCCATTAATGACCATCTTCTGATCAAGGGCCTGCTGGACTATATGCGCCCTTACGACGCGCCGCTGGCCACCGAAGCCCAGCTGTGCCGGGCCCACGGCCAGGAATATGTCGAAATGATTCTGAACTCGGCACCCGCCGAAGGCTATCACCGGGTCGACCCGGACACCAGCATGAACCCTTACACCGCCCTGGCCGCCCTGCGTTCGGCCGGCGCGCTGGTGCAAGCCACCGACCTGGTCCTCGATGGCAAGGTCTCCAGCGCCTTTTGCAGCGTGCGCCCGCCCGGCCACCATGCCGAACGCAATGCCGCCATGGGCTTCTGCTTTTTCAACAATGTCGCCGTCGGTATCCTGCACGCACTGGAGGCGCACGGCCTGCAACGCGTGGCGCTGATCGACTTTGACGTACACCATGGCAATGGCAGCGAAGACATCCTGCGCGACGACCCGCGCGTGCTGATGTGCTCCATCTTTGAAACCGGTCTGTACCCCTTCTCCGGCGAAAACAGCACGGCCAAGAACATGGTCAACGTCGGCCTGCCGGCGCGATCTGGTGGCGACAAGTTCCGCGACGCCGTGACCACCCAGTGGCTGCCGGCACTGGAGGCGTTCCGGCCCGAACTGATCTATATCTCGGCCGGTTTCGACGGCCACCGTGAAGACGATATGGGCAACCTCGGACTGGTCGAGGCCGACTACGAATGGGTTACCCGGCAACTGATGAATATAGCCAACCGCCACTGCAAAGGGCGCATCATTTCCTGTCTTGAGGGCGGCTACGTTCTCAGCCCGCTGGCTCGCAGCACCGCAGCCCATGTCAAAGTACTCATTGGCGCCGATTGAAAATCATGGATAAACACTACCTCACCCCCCTCTTTGCTCCGCAATCGATTCTGGTTTTCGCTGGCCGCACCGACGACCAGGACGGCCACACCGCGCAAGCGCGCATGGTGACGGAAAACCTGAAAGCGCAGAACTACAAAGGCACGCTGCATTTCCTGGACATCCACACCACCGGCACGCTGGCCGACTTGGCCCAGACCCGGGCCGATCTGGCCATCATCGCGCTGCCCCATGCCGATGTCGCCGCCGCGCTGGAAATTGCCGGTCGCATGTCCTGCCGCAGTGCCCTGATCATCTCCAGCGGCATCAATGCCGAGCAGGCGAATGAACTGAAGAAAATTGCCAAGCGCGAAAACGTGCTGCTGCTCGGGCCCAACTGCCTGGGCTTCCAGAACCCGCTGCTGCAACTCAATGCCAGCGTGGCCGGCCCCCTGGCCCGGGCCGGGTCGCTGGCGCTGATCTCGCAATCCGGCGCGCTGACCACCTCCATGCTCGACTGGGCCAGCAAGAACGCGGTTGGTTTTTCCACCGTCGCGTCGCTCGGCCCGAACACCTCGGTCGACATTTCCCAGGTGCTTGATTACCTGGCCAACGACGCCCGCACCCAGAGCATCCTGGTCTACCTGGAAGGCATCTCCAATGCGCGCCGCTTCATGAGCGCACTGCGCTCGGCCGCCAATGCGAAACCGGTGATCGTGCTCAAAGCCGGCCGCAAACCGGCCGGCAACGAGGCCGCACAAACCCATTGCGGCACCATCGTTGGCAGCGACGATGTCTTCGACGCCGCACTGCGCCGCGCTGGTGCGGTGCGCGTGGCCTCGTTCGTGGAACTGTTCTCGGCCGCCAAATGCCTGGCCTCGCGCTACCGCCCGGTGGGCCAGCGCCTGGCCATCATCACCAACGGCGGTGGCCCGGGTGTGCTGGCTGCCGACTGGGTCAATGAAATCCATCTGCACCTGGGCAAGCTCTCGCCCCAGGCCGCTGCCGAACTGAAACCGCTGCTGCCCGAGTTGGCCTCGCTGAACGACCTGATTGATCTGTCCGAAGACGCCAGCCCGGAGCACTACAAAGCCGCGGTCCACGCCGCTGACCACGACCGCGACATCGACGGCGTGCTGGTGATTCTGTCGCCCAAGGCCGGCGTCGATGCCAACGGCGTGGCACGCACCCTGGCCGAAGTCAAGCGCGGCATGAGCAAACCGATCCTGACCTGCTGGATGGGCGATGCCACCGTGGGCGAAGCGCGCACGATTCTGAACGAAGCCGCGATCCCGACCTTCCGCACCCCGGAAGCGGCAGTCGGCGCCTTCGGCAACATCTCGACCTTCTACCAAAACCAGCGCCTGCTGCAACAAACCCCGCCGCCGCTGTCAACGCTGGCCAAACCGGACATTGAAGGCGCGCGCCTGATTATCGAAAGCGTGCTGGCCGAACGCCGCAAGGTGCTCACCGAAATGGAATCCAAGACCCTGTTGTCATGCTTCCATATCCCGGTCACCCACACCATTCTGGCGCGCAGTGCCAACGAGGCCATGATGATTGCCTCGCAACTGGGCTTCCCGGTGGCGTTGAAGATTGATTCGCCCGACATCAGCCACAAGTCGGACGTGCAGGGCGTGGCCCTGAACATCATGAACGCCGCCAGTGCGCGCGACAACTACAACGACATGGTGGAGCGGGTGCGCCGCCTGATGCCCGATGCCCGCATCAACGGCGTTACGGTGCAGAAAATGGCACATGCCCGGCGTGGCCGGGAAATCTATGTCGGACTGGTCACCGATGACCCGTTCGGACCGGTCATCGTGTTCGGTGCCGGCGGCACCATGATCGAACTGCTGAACGACCGGGCCATGGAGCTGCCGCCGCTGAACCAGTTTCTGGCGCACCGCCTGATTGAACGCTCGCGCGTAGCCGAAACCCTGGGCGCCTGGCGCGGCGCCAACCCGGTCAACATGGAAGCCCTGGAGCAGGTGCTGCTGCGCGTCTCGGAAATGGTCTGCGAACTGCCGCACCTGCGCGAGATGGACATCAACCCGATCATCGTCGACGAATCCGGCGCGGTGGCAGTGGATGCACGCATCGTCATCGACAACGCACCGCAGGCCAGCAGCGGCCGCGCCAGCAACTACAACCACCTGTCGATCCTGCCCTACCCGGCACGCTTCGAAAAAGTTATGCCGCTGCGTGGCGGCGGCGAATACACGATCCGGCCGATCCACCCGGACGACGCCGAAATGCTCAGGAAACTGGTGCGCGAACTGTCACCACAAAGCCGCTATTTCCGCTTTGTCTCGAGCATGGCCGAACTGCCAAGCTCCATGCTGGCGCGGTTCACGCTGATCGACTACGACCGCGAGATGGCGCTGATTGCCGTGACCAAGGAACGCAAGTCGGACGCCGACGGCGTCATCACCGAAACCGAACGCATCGTCGGCGTTTCGCGCTACGTCACCAACCCGGACCAGTCCAGCTGCGAATTCGCCCTGGTGGTGGCCGACGACTTCAACGGCAAGGGCATGGGTTCTCGCCTGATGGAAAGCATCATGGACGTGGCCCGGGAAAAAGGCCTGGCTGAAATCGAAGGCCTGGTGCTAGCCAACAACGCCGGCATGCTGCGCCTGATGCGCGGCCTGGGCTACGAGGTCAAGCACTACCCGGACGACCCGGACTTCAAACTGGTCACGCACAGCCTCTGAACCGCAGGCGCCTGCGCCCGGCCAGGCTCAGGCAAACACGCCGTGCAGATACCACTGGGCCCGCTGCGGGCCCAGGCGTTCACGGTAAATCCAGAGCAGGCCGGCCTGCGCACTGCGCGCGATGAAGTAGTCGCGCAGTGCCGGCACGCCCTCCAGCCAGCCGGTCTCGAGCCGCTGCGGCCCGTGCAACAAGGTCAGCCGACCGTGGTAACACGGATCGCCCTGCTGCAGCTCCAGCGGCTGCGGCTGCGCCAGCAACCAGCTGGGATACAGCGCCGCCTGCGCCGCCCCGGTCATTGCCCCGCCCACCGCCCCAGATGGCTCGCCCGACACCGCCTGCGCGCGCCAGGGCTGCCAGAGCTGCATGCGCTCGGGGCGGTGATCGGCCTGCGCCTGCACGCACAACACGCTGTCGGGCCCAAGCCGTGCCAGCAGCCGCTCCAGCAACTGGTGCCGACTCTGGCCTTTGCGCACGTCTTGTGGCAACAAGCTCAGCGACTCGCCCGCCAGCGCCTGCGTCTGCAGCGAACGCATCTGCAGATACAACACCGGTGCCGGCAACTGCACGCAGGCCAGCTGCTCGCCCAGTATGCGTTGCAAATGGAGCATGTCCTGGGTCGGCTGGGCGGTGCGCAGCTCCAGCCGCCCCAGGGACGAACCGTCGTGGTGGGCGTCCACATGCGCGGCATTGGCACGCCGCGCATCCAGCTCCCACACCAACTCAAGCGCCAGCACGCCATGCTGGCGCGCCCGCAACCAGGCCTGCAACTGGGCCAGCAAACGCCGCGCGCCAAACAGCAGTGCCGCCGCCGACTCCACCGCCGCCGCCAGCTCGAGCCGGGCTTCGAAACGCTGCGGCAGGCTCAGCCAGGGAAAGGTTTCGGCCCGCATGCCAAAGGCGCAGTCCAGCGCATCGACCAGTTCGGCGCCAAAACGCCGCGCCAGCCCGGCGCGCGGCAAAGACCGCAGCTGGCCCCAGTTGCGGCAACCGAGCCGCAATAACACCGGCAAATGCGGCCGCGCCGCCGCCAGCACCTGCAGCGGCAAGGCGGCCGGATCGGCCTGGGGTAGCCCGGCCTGCAAACGGCCCCAGGCCAGCAGCGCGGTCGGCCCGAACGCATGCTGCAACACCAGGCCCGGCGGGCTGGCGTCGAGCAGCTGCTGCAGCAAGGCCGCGGCCCCGCCAAACAACCGGGCACTGGCCGAGACCTCCAGCAGCAGCGCCGTCTCCAGCCGCGCCACGCGCGGCGTGAACTGCAAGGCACACCAGGCCAGCGCCGTGCCCGGGTCAGGCAACTGCGCCACAGACGCCAGCGGCTCAGGCTGCGGCTGCGGCTGGAGTGCAATCCAGAGCATCATGCGGCGCCAGGGCCAGCAACAAGCGCAACCGGGCCGAGCGTGCCGGCAGCCGCAGCGCAGCGTCCAGGGGCGGCCCCCGGCGTTTGAAAATGTGCAGCTGCAAGGCATCCGCTGCGACCGCCCCCGGTTGCGGTTGCGGTTGCGGTTGCAGATGCAGGCGCAGCGGCGCGGGCGAAGCTTCCTGCTGCGCCGCCTCCGGGCGCATCACAAACAGCAACTTGCCATGCCCGCTTGCCGCCATGTGCAAGCGCCGCAATTGCGCGCTGCGTGCCTGCGGCAGCCAGGCCAGCACGGCATCAACATCGGCGCAACACAAAGCCTGCTCTGCCGCCCACAGGCGCTGCGCCGCCGGGCCCACCTGAACCCGCAACAAGCGCTGTGCCGGCAAACCCTGCGCCGCCAGCGCCGGCGCAAAAGGCAGATGCGGTGCGCCCACCAGCACCACCGGACCGTGGCCGCTGTGCACCAGCGCCGGCAGCAACAAACGCCACTCGTTGTGCACCCCCGGCGGTTGCAAAATTTCAATCAGCGCCCCCAGCGGCCAGCCGCCGCCCGGCAACTCGGCGTCCAGCAAGCGCTCTCCAGTGGCGCACACCTCCAGCGGCATGCTGCCCAGGGCGTGCGCCGACCAGACATCGGCACGCAGGGCCAGCGCCGACGCCAAAGGAAGACCTGCAGAAACGGACAAGGGTGTTTGCATACTGTGTTTTTAACCAGTATAGCGATTTGAAAAAGAAGCACAACACAGCGTTCAAACGCATGCCGCCCCGGACACCGCGTGCTGCGCTTTGTACACTCAAGCCTATTACCGCAGCAACACCCCTAGCGTCCCCTCTGACCATGCCCCTCTTGCGCCCGCTCCTGTTCAGTCTGACCGTCCTGCTCTGCCTCCCCAGCGCCTGGGCCGTTCTCGGCCAGCCCCTCGCAGCCAATGTGCCCGCCAATGCGGGTCCGCCCCTGCGCTCGGCCCTGGCCAGCACAACGCCCAACCCCCTGTACACCACGCAAGTCAGCACACAGGACAGCGGCACCGTGGTCACCGAATACGCCAACACCAGCGGCGTGGTATTTGCGCTGACCTGGCAGGGCCCGGTACTGCCGCCCCTGGAAACCCTGCTCGGCAGCTATTTCAGCAACTTCCAGGCCGCCGCCGACGCCAGCCGTAGCCGGCGCAGCCTGGGCACGCCACTGCAAATCCAGAGTGACACCCTGGTGGTGCAATCGAGTGGCCGTATGCGCCATTTTTCGGGCTATGCCTATGACCCCCAACGGGTCCCCAGCGGCCTCAACATCCATGCCCTGCTGCCTTAAGACCATGCACCGTCCATTGCGCGCTTTTCTGTTGCTGCTTCTGCTCGGACTCCTGAACGCCTGTGGCGGCGGCGGCGGAGGCAGCAGCAGCACTGGCGTAGTCGTCACCGGAACACCGATTCAGGGCAGCAACGTGCTGCCAGTGGTGGTCGATGCCGGTCTGTCAACCATTGCCAACCGCCTGTACGCCAGCGTCACCCTGTGCGCGCCGGGCAGCAGCAGCAACTGCGTCACCGTCGACAACATGCTGGTCGACACCGGCTCGGTCGGCCTGCGCCTGATCTCCACCACGGCACTCAGCAACCTCGGGCTGGCCCCACCCAACGGCTTCAGTTCGCTGGAAAACTGCGTCCATTTTCTGGACAACAGCTCGGCCTGGGGCAGTGTCAAAGTGGCCGACGTAAAACTCGGCAACATGGTGGCGCCCAACGTCCCGCTCCAGCTGATCAACGACCCCAGTGTGACCGCCACATCGCCCTGCTCCGGCACCGCCATCCAGACCAATGTTTCGAACAACAGCCACGCACTCAACGCCAACGGCATTCTGGGCATCGGCATGTACACGGAAGACTGCGGCAGCACCTGCGCCAGTGGCACCAATGGCACCTATTACACCTGCACCAGCAACAGCTGCACCGGCACCCGGGTTGCCACCAGCGCCCAGCTGCAAAATCCGATACCGCACTTCGCCAGCGACAACAACGGCCTGGTCGTGGTGTTGCCCAGCGTCAGCGGTGCCGGGGCGGTCAGCGTCAGCGGCTCCATTCTGTTTGGCATCGGCACCCAGTCCAACAACCAGCTCGGCAACAGCACGCTGCTGCAAACCTCGCTCGCTAACAGTTACAACATCAATACCAGCGTCACTGCGGCCAACCCCTCCAACGGTGCCAACATCAGTGGCCTGGGCAATATGAATGGCAGTTTTCTGGACACCGGCTCGAACAGCCTGTATTTCGGCACTGCGGTCATGTCAACCACCTGCTCGCGCTCAACTGGCTCGTTCTACTGCCCGCCGAGCGGCGCACCAGTGACCTTTTCTGCCGTGCTCAGCGGCAGCAATGGCCTGCCCGCGAACGTGAGCTATGTTGCCAGCAACTCCGACGACCAGTTCAACGGCCCCAACTTTGCCCTGCCGCAACTGACCGGCAATGGCAGCAACAGCAGCTTTGACTGGGGCCTGCCGTTCTTCTTTGGCCGCTCGGTGTTCATTGGCATCGATGGCATGTCTGCCAACACCGGGGTTGGCAACGCCACGGTCACCGGACCGTACTACGCCTTCTGAGGAGCCTGGGCGGCGGCCGCCGCATGCTGGCCGATTTCCGGCCAGCGCCAGCGCACCGTGGTCCAGGCCAGCAGGCCAATGCCCATCAGCAGCAGCGAGGCCAACGCCAGCGCCTGCGTTGAATGCATCACCCAGGGCGACACCACCCCGGCCACCAGCCCATTCGCCAGGGCACTGACAAACATCTGCAGACTCGAGGCCATGCCCCGGCGCTGCGGGTGCAAGTCCAGCACCAGCAAGGTCACCACCGGCACCATGGTGGCCCAGCCGAAAGCAAAAATGGCCAGCGGCAGCAGCGCCCAGGACACATCGGCCTTGAACAGCAGATTGGCCAGCAGGTTCAGCACACCAATGCCCAGCATAATGGCAAAACCTCGGCGAATCTGCACCTGCGGCGTGTGCTTGCCGGCGACCTGTCCACTGACCCAGGCGCCGGCCATGATGCCGCCAATCGTCAGCATGAAAAACCAGAAAAAATGCTGCGGCGGCAGGCCCAGCAATTGGCCCAGAAACACCGGCGCGCTCAACACATACAAGAACATGCCGTTGAACGGAATGCCGCTGGACAAAGCCAGCAACAGAAAACGCGGGTCCGAACCCAGCGTCCAATAGGCCCGCAACAAGCTGCGCAGCTGAAACGGGTGGCGCTGCGCCGGCGGCAAAGTCTCCGGCAACAGGCGGTAATTGGCCAGCCACAGCAGCACGCCGACGCCACTCAAAAACCAGAACACCGCATGCCAGCCGACATGCACCAACAACCAGCCTCCGACCAGGGGCGCCAGTGCCGGCGCCACACCAAAAAACAGCGTGATCTGGCTCATCACCTTTTGCGCCTGCTGCGGCCCGTACATATCGCGCACCACCGCCCGCGACACCACAATGCCGGCCCCCGTCGACAAGCCCTGCAAGGTCCGGAACACGATCAGCAGCCCGATGTTCTGCGCCAGCGCACAGCCCACCGACGCCAGCGTGAACACCAGCAACCCCCACAGCACCACCGGACGGCGCCCGACACTGTCGGAAATCGCCCCATGAAACAGGCTCATGAACGCAAACCCGAACAAATACGCCGACAAGGTCTGCTGCATCTCCAGGGGCGAGGCATGCAGCGACTGCGCCATGGCGGCAAAAGCCGGCAGATAGGTATCGATGGAAAACGGCCCCAACATGCCCAGAATCGCCAGCAAGGCTGCGAAGGCCCATTGCGGAGCGTGCCAAAGTGCGTGTGCGTCAGGGTTCATAGGCAGATTGGAACACGCCAGGCGGGTATCCTCCAGAACACTCCCTAAGGGTAAGTCCTCCAGCCAGGGGAGCGAATTTTTCACACAATGAACAATGCCTCTCCAGCCGCCGCCCTCCAACGCCGCCACGCCCCAGCCCAAGCTCCTGCTGGACTATGTCTATGACCATGAAAGCCAGCGTGCCGGCCAGATCTACCTGACCCAGCCCATCGGCCGGCAACAGGTCGTTGACTACACCTGGGCGCAGACCATGAACCAGGCGCGTTGCATGGCGACCCACCTCAAGGCCCAGGGCTTTGCGGCCGGCGCGCGCATTGCCATCCTGTCAAAAAACTGCGCCCATTTCATCTTTGCCGAACTGGCCATCTGGATGGCCGGTGGCAGCACGGTGGCCATTTTTCCGACCGAAACTGCCAGCACCATCCGCTTCGTGCTGGAACACAGCGCTGCCAGCCTGCTGTTCGTGGGCAAGCTCGACACCTGGGAGCAGCAACGCAGCGGCATTCCCAACGGCCTGCCCTGCATCGCCTTCCCGCTGGCACCGGCCAACACCCTGCCGGCCTGGGACGACATCGTGCGCCACACGGCACCGCTCACCGGCACGGTGCGCCGGGCGCCTGAGGATGTTGCCATTTTGATGTACACCTCGGGCTCGACCGGCGAGCCCAAGGGCGTGGTGCACAACTTTGCCCGGGCCACCGCCGCCAGCGTCGGCTTGGCCAGCCATTTCACCCAGGGGCTCGACGACTACCCAGAAATCCGCACCGTTTCCTACCTGCCACTGGCACATATCTTTGAGCGTGCGGGCGTCGAATGCCTGTCGCTGGTGGATGGGCGCTGCCATCTCTACTTTTGCGAAAGCAGCAGTACTTTTGTCGAAGACCTGCAACGCGCCCGACCGCACTTGTTTGCCTCTGTGCCACGGCTTTGGCTGAAGTTCCAGCAAGGGGTGTTCAGCAAAATTGCCCCCGAGCGGCTGGAATTTTTCCTGCGCATTCCCTTGCTCGGGCGCCTGCTGGCGCGCAAGGTGCTCCGCCAGCTCGGGCTGGACCAGGTGCTGGTCGCCATCAGTGGTTCGGCGCCGATTGCCCCGGAACTGATTGCCTGGTACCGGCATCTGGGCCTGAATCTGCTCGAAGGCTATGCCATGACCGAAGACTTTGCCTATTCGCACGTCTCGACCACGCTGTGCCATGCGCCGGGTTCGGTCGGCATTCCGTTCCCGGGCGTGCAGGTGCGCATCGGCGATGACGGTGAGATTTTGATCAAGTCGCCCGGGCAGATGGTTGGCTATTACCGGCACGAAGATTTGAACGCAGAGGTGTTTACGCCGGACGGTTTTTTCCGCACTGGCGATAAGGGCCAGCGTGGCGCGGACGGTATGCTGCGTATTACCGGTCGGGTGAAGGAGTTGTTCAAAACCGCCAAGGGCAAATACATTGCGCCGGCACCGATTGAAAACCGCTTGCACAACCATCCAATGGTGGAGATGAGTTTGGTTACCGGGGTGGGTCAGGTGGCGGCTTGCGCGTTGTTGCTATTGAATGAGGAAATTCGTCCGCGTTTGGCGGAGCCGGTGTTCCGGGCGCAGGTGCAGGCCGAGCTTGCTGCTTTGTTGCAGCAGGTGAATAGTGAGTTGGTTGATTACGAGCGGTTGCATATGCTGGTGGTGGTGACGCAGCCCTGGACTGTGGAGAATGGCCTGTTGACGCCAACGCTGAAGGTGCGGCGTGCGCGGATTGAGGCGCTGATCGCAGCGGATATCGATGGCTGGTATGCCAGTGGGCAGCCGGTGTGCTGGGCCTAGCCGGTTTTGGCGCTTACTGCGTTGCGCGTCCGCGGGTGGTCTTCTCCTCCTGCTTTGTTGGAGCACGCTGCGTTGCGCGCCTGCTTTTGTCCTTTTCCTCCTGCTTTGTTGGCGCACGCTGCATTGCGCGTCCGCGGGTGGTCTTCTCCTCCTGCTTTGTTGGCGCACGCTGTGTTGCGCGTCCGCGGGTGGTCGTCTCCTCCTGCTGTGTTGGCGCTCGCTGCATTGCGCGTCCGCGGGTGGGCGAGGACTGACGAAGCGGGCACCCGTTCTACGGTCCACGCTCGCTGACCAGCGCTTCTGGGAA
>CAIUDG010000021.1 GCA_903897925.1 uncultured beta proteobacterium
AGTCTTCAACACGGTGCACCTTGCCACCGCCAGCGGTGATCATGCCCTTGTAACGCTCCAGCATGGCTGGAACTTGTTCGCTCTGATCCGGGTGGATCATGAGGATGATTTCGTAATGACGCATTCATACTCCTTGTGGATTGCCCAACACGGGGCGGGAAAAGCTGCCCCCAGCGTCTATTCAGGGTGCAGCAAGGCAAGCCCGCGATTATAGCCTAAGGATGCAGGGTCTGTAAATCAGTCTGCGCCTGGGGCGCCGACATCAGGCTTACCAGAACGGTACCGGCAAGTCCCGCCGCAACGCCAAAGACCCCGGCCGAGACCGGCTGGATACCGAACCACAAGCCATCGCCCGCCAGCCCCAGCGCCAGGCGCACGGCAGGCACATTGATCACCATGTAATACACCGTCATCCCCAGCCCGCCCAGCATGCCGGTGACGGCACCGGCGCGGCTGGTGCGGGGCCAGAAAATGCCCAGCACCATGGCCGGCACAAAGGCCGCCCCGGCCAGCGAAAACGAGGCCGCCACAAGGTACAGAATGCCGGCCGGACGCTGCGCCGCAACGTAGGCCGCTATCAACGCCACCACCAGCAGCGCAAACTTGGACCACATGACCCGGCGCATGGTTTGGGCTTTGCTGGTGTCCCCGGCAAAATACACATCGTGGGCCAGCGCATTGCCGATTGTCAGCAGCAAACCGTCGGCGGTCGACAGCGCAGCGGCCAGTCCGCCCGCCGCCACCAGCACCGACACCACATAGGGCAAGCCGCTGATTTCCGGCGAGGCCAGCATCACCAGGTCTTGACCGATCTTCAATTCCGAAAATTGCAAAACATGGTCGCCATTGACATCGGAAAAAGACAGCAGTGACGGGTCCTTGGCCCATTGCGACATCCAGGCCGGCAAGGCATCAAACGGCTGGCCCACCACATGGGCCATGATTTCGTACTTGACGAACACCGCCAGCGCCGGTGCCGAAACATACAACATGGCAATAAAGATCAGCGACCAGGCCACCGAACGCCGGGTTTCAGCCACCGTTGGCGTGGTGTAGTAGCGCGTCAGCAGGTGCGGCAGGCCGGCGGTGCCGACCATCAGGCAAAACATCAGCGCCAGGAAATTGAGGCGCGAGGTGTTGAACTCCTGGCGCTGTTGCGTGCTGCCATTCGGATCGCCATCAAAGGCCAAGCCATGGCGTGCCAGTCCGCCCAGTGGTTTGGCACGCTCACGGTAATCAGCGGCCTGCTCGGTCCAGCGCTCGCGCGCCGCCGGTACGTCACGCGGCAAGGCCGCCAGTTCGTGGCGCAACTGGTTGGCCAATTCGTCGTTGGCCTGACCGTTGTCCATGGCATTGAGTTTGCTGCGCAACTCCTGCCGCTCGGCCTGCAGGGACTGCTCTACATTCAGCAATTTGTGGTCCAGCCGCTCGGCGCGCCTAGCGAATTCGGCCAGCACCGCCTGTTCCTGTGGCGAGTCGATGATGGCCTGCTCCATAGCCGCAATCTTTTGCAACTGCTGGCCATACGCCAGCGGTGCAAACGGATTGCCCACCTGCTTGTACGACAGCCAGGACACCGGAATCAGGAAAGCCAGAATCATGACCCAGTACTGCACCGCCTGGGTCCAGGTAACGGCGCGCATGCCGCCGAGAAAAGAACACACCAGCACACCGCCGAGTCCGAGCAAAATGCCGATTTCGAAATGCACCCCGGTCAGCCGCGACGTAATCAGTCCGACACCATAGATCTGCGCCACCACATAGGTGAACGACACCACCACGGCAGCCAGTGCCGCAATCATGCGTGGCCAGTGCCCGCCAAAGCGCACGGCAAAAAAATCCGGCACCGTATAGAGCTCCATGCGCCGTAAGTAAGGTGCCACCAGCAAGGCCACCAGGCAAAACCCCCCGGTCCAACCCAAGATATAGGCGAGCCCGCCGGGCTGCCCGTTAGCGCCTGAAAAGCCTTGCAGGTACAAGCCACCCGCCAGACTGATGAAGGACGCTGCGCTCATCCAGTCGGCCGCTGTGGCCATGCCGTTATAGAGGCCGGGAATGCGCCGCCCGGCAACGTAATACTCCGAGGCTTCGGCGGTTCGTCCACGCACCCCAATGACGGTGTAGACCAGCAAAGTGGCCGACAAGAAAATACTGGCAATCCAGGCTTTGCCCAGGCCGGCGCGCTCGGCAAACGCCAGCACCACCAAAAACAACAGCAAGCCCAGCACCCAGGCAATGAAACGCCGGTGGTAGCGACGCACCAGCTGCTGGAAGCGGGCCTCGTCAAAATCCGGATCGGGCGCCTCCCGACGGTTCGCTACGCCGGCGAATACCACCACAATGGCGATAAACACCAGCAACGCCCCTTGCGCCGCGAACCAGGAGCCCAGCGGCCAACCGGCCACCGCGTGCTGCAGGTCGCGGGCGAAGAAAATGACGCCGAAAGACGCCGCAAACCACACCGCCAGCAAACCTGCATGCAGGGGCCAGCGGCGCGGTCCTGGCGCCATGCTCATTTGGCGGCGAGTTGCTGCCAGGTAGCGATCACCGAGTCCGGATTCAGCGATATCGAGGTAATACCCTGCGCTTCCAGCCACTGCGCAAAGTCAGGGTGGTCGCTGGGTCCCTGACCGCAGATGCCGATGTACTTGCCCTGCTTGCGACAAGCCGTGATGGCCTGGCTGATCAGCGCCTTGACGGCCGGATCGCGCTCATCAAAATCGGCCGCCAGCAATTCCAGACCGGAATCGCGGTCCAGACCCAGGGTCAGCTGGGTCAGGTCGTTGGAGCCGATCGAGAAGCCGTCAAAATATTCCAGGAACTGTTCCGCCAGGATGGCGTTGCTCGGAATTTCGCACATCATGATCAGCTGCAATGTGTTTTCGCCGCGGCGCAGTCCGTGCTTGGACAGCAACTCGGTCACACGCTGGGCCTGTCCCAGCGTCCGCACAAACGGCACCATCACCTGCACGTTGGTCAGGCCCATGTCATTGCGCACCCGCTTCAGGGCTTCGCACTCCATGGCAAAAGCTTCACCAAAATCGGCACTCAGATAACGCGCCGCGCCACGGAAACCGAGCATGGGGTTTTCTTCTTCTGGCTCGTAACGGCTGCCGCCAATCAACTTGCGGTATTCATTGCTCTTGAAGTCCGACAAGCGAACAATTACCGGCTTGGGCCAGAACGCGGCGGCAATTGTTGCCACACCTTCAGCCACGCGATCCACATAGAACGCACGCGGCGAAGCATGGCCACGGGCCACCGACTCGACGGCTTTTTTCAGGTCGGCATCGACGTTCGGATAATCCAGAATCGCCTTCGGGTGCACGCCGATGTTGTTGTTGATGATGAACTCCAGACGCGCCAGGCCAACGCCCTGGTTCGGCAGCTGGCAGAAGTCAAACGCCAGCTGAGGGTTGCCAACGTTCATCATGATCTTCACGGGAATCTCGGGCATCACGCCGCGCTGCACTTCCGAGACTTCGGTTTCCAACAGACCGTCATAAATGTGGCCGGTATCGCCTTCAGCACAGCTCACTGTGACCAGCATGCCGTCCTTCAGCACATCGGTGGCGTCACCACAGCCAACCACCGCCGGAATACCCAGTTCGCGCGCAATGATGGCGGCGTGGCAGGTGCGTCCGCCGCGGTTGGTCACAATCGCCGAGGCGCGCTTCATGACCGGTTCCCAATTCGGGTCGGTCATATCCGTTACCAGCACGTCACCGGCCTGCACCGTGTCCATTTCACTGATGTTGTGCACGATACGCACCGGGCCGGTGCCAATCTTCTGACCAATGGCACGTCCATGCACCAGCACGGCGCCCTTGCCGACCAACTTGTAACGGTGCTCAATCTTGTCGCCGGCCTGGCTCTTCACGGTTTCCGGACGTGCTTGCAGAATGTAGAGCTGCCCATCGATACCGTCCTTGCCCCATTCGATGTCCATTGGACGACCATAGTGTTCTTCGATCACCAGCGCATATTTGGCCAGCTGTTCAACATCCGCGTCGGTCAGCGAATAGCGGTTGCGCAGTTCGGTCGGCACATCGGTGGTCTTGACCAGTTTGCCGGTGGCGGCTTTTTCCTCGGCCGTGGAAAACTCCATCTGCAACAGCTTGGAGCCCAGGCTGCGGCGAATCAGGGCGCGCTTGCCAGCACGCAGCATCGGCTTGTGCACATAGAACTCGTCCGGATTCACGGCGCCCTGCACCACCGTCTCACCCAGACCGTAGCTGGAGGTGATGAACACCACATCGGAAAAGCCGGACTCGGTGTCCATGGTGAACATGACACCGGCTGCACCCATATCGGAGCGCACCATGCGCTGGATACCCGCGCTCAGGGCCACATGCTCGTGGGCAAAACCCTTGTGCACGCGGTAGCTGATGGCACGGTCGTTGTAGAGCGAGGCAAACACTTCGCGAATTTTGTGCAGGATGTCCTCAATGCCGACCACGTTCAGGAAAGTTTCCTGCTGCCCGGCAAAGGAGGCGTCGGGCAAGTCTTCTGCGGTGGCCGACGAACGCACTGCGAACGAGGCCGCACTGTTGCCGGCGCTCAGCGTGGCAAAAGCCTCGCGAATGCCCTGCTCCAGCGCTGGCGGGAACGGTTGGTTCTCCAGCATGGCGCGGATTTCGGCACCGGCCACAGCCAGCGCACGCACGTCTTCAATGTCGAGCTGGGCCAGACGCTGGGTGATTTTTTCTGCCAGTCCGTCGAACTTCAGGAATTCGCGGAAGGCATGGGCCGTGGTGGCGAATCCGGTCGGCACTTTCACGCCATGGGGCAGATGCGAAATCATCTCCCCCAGACTGGCGTTCTTGCCGCCGACCGACTCAACGTCGGTCATGCGCAGTTTTTCAAAAGGTACAACCAGATCGGTTGGACTAAACAAGTTTGACATAGCAAAGCTCCAGAAGTTAAAACCGGTTCGCAAATGCCGATGCCGCATGGCCGTGTGTTTTTGTTCTAGTTCGGAGCCCAGGCACAGGAAAATGCGCTAAATTGCGAGCATTGTAGGGTGCCAACCCGTTCTCCAACCCGTCGCCGCCATTTCCATGCCCCATCGCTCCGTATTTTTTGTCTCCGACGGCACCGGCATTACCGCCGAAACCTTTGGTAACGCCATCCTGGCGCAATTCGAAACCAAGCTGCACCACATCCGCCTGCCCTTCGTCGACACCGTAGACAAGGCGCACCAGGTAGTACGCCAGATCAACCATGCCGCCGAAATCGATGGTGCCCGCCCCATTGTCTTCACCACACTGGTGAATATGGAAGTGCTGTCGGTGCTGCAGGCCAGCTGCCACGGCATGCTGCTCGATATGTTCGGCATGTTTGTGCATCCGCTGGAAAAAGAGCTCGGCCTGAAGTCGAACCACCGCATCGGCCGCTTCAGTGACGCCAGCAAGAGCAAGGAATACCACGACCGCATCGAAGCCATCAATTTCTCGCTGGCGCACGACGACGGGCAGTCAAACCGCGACCTGGAACAGTCGGACGTGATCCTGGTCGGCGTCAGCCGCAGCGGAAAAACCCCGACCTCGCTGTACCTGGCCATGCAATATGGCCTGAAAGCCTCCAACTATCCGCTGATTCCGGAAGATTTTGAGCGGCGCCAGCTGCCGCCGGCGCTGATGCCGCACAAAGGAAAAATTTTCGGCCTGACGATCCAACCAGAGCGCCTCAGCGAAATCCGCAACGAACGCCGCCCGAATTCACGCTACGCCTCACTCGACAATTGCCGCATGGAAGTCAGCGAAGCCGAAGGCATGATGCGCCGCACCGGCATCCGTTGGTTGTCCACCACAACCAAATCGATCGAGGAGATCGCCACCACCATCCTGCAGGAGATCCACCCTGGCCGGTTGACCTATTAACGGCTTACAGGCCCAGTGCCGCAATACCGGCGCGGGCAATTTGTGCGTCTTCGGCCGACTTCACGCCACTGACACCCACAGCGCCGAGGCACTGGCCGTCCTTCATGATCGGCACGCCCCCCTCGAGCATGCCCTCGAGTGCCGGCGCACTCAGGAACGACACCCGCCCGCCATTGATCATGTCCTCATAGGCCTTGCTCTCGCGGCGCCCGACGGCTGCTGTGTGTGCCTTGGCCGGCGCAATGTGCGAAGAAATCGGGGCCGCGCCGTCCAGGCGGGAGAACCACAACAGATGCCCGCCATCATCAACAATGCAGATGCTGACAGCCCAGCCGTTTTTCTCGGCCTCGGCTTCGGCCGCCGCAGCGATCGCCTTGATATCCTGCAATTCGAGTACCGGTTTTGATTTCATGTCACTTCACCTTATTGAACAAAAGGCGAGCATAACTGGACACGGCACCGCCGATTAGCCGGTATAACCACGCTTCAGTCCTGCAAAAAACCAAGGCAATCCCATTTTTTTGTGACTGCCTCTTGATAAACCATAAAATCGCGCCATCTGCCCTGCAGACTTTATCTAGGAGTTTGAAATATGTCCGATCGCATCACCTCGCTGGGCACCAGCTTTGGCTACGGTGTTTCCACTGAACAACGCAACCGCGTCCTGCGCAACACATACTGGCTGCTGGCGCTGAGCATGGTCCCCACCGTCTTGGGCGCCTGGGTCGGTGTCGCCTCCGGCATTGGCCATGCGTTCACCGGCGGTATCGGCATGATTCTGTTCTTGGGCATTGCCTTTGGCTTTATCTACGCCATCAACAAAACCAAAAACTCTGCCGCCGGCGTTCCGGTTCTGCTGGGATTCACATTTTTCATGGGCCTGATGTTGTCCAACATGATTGGCCTGATTCTCGGATTCCGCAATGGCGTGTCCCTGATCATGACGGCCTTTGGCGGCACCGCTGGGGTGTTTTTTGCCATGGCCTCGCTGTCCAGCGTCATCAAGCGCGATCTCTCCGGCATGGGCAAATGGCTGTTTGTCGGTTTGATGGCACTGGTGCTTGGAGGCCTGATCAACATGTTTGTTGGCTCTACTGCGGGCATGCTGGCCATGTCGGTAGCCGCCATTGGCATTTTCAGTGCCTACATGCTGTATGACATCAAGCAGATCATTGACGGTGGTGAAACCAACTACATCACAGCCACCCTGACGCTGTACTTGGACATCATCAATGTGTTCCAGAATCTGCTGGCACTGCTCGGAATTTTCGGCGGCGAACGCGATTAATTTAGCCGTCAATCCACTCCAAAGGCCCTCCTGCAGGGCCTTTCTCTTTGCTTGAAGTGGTACCCTTGGCGAACCTGAAAAGGCCTATCTGCAAGAGGGGCAGCGCAATTGCGATTTAACTGCCTGGCCCAATTTGCCGATAAAAAGACAACTCCAACCGGTTCACCCCATGATTGCACGCTCTCTCGTTTTGTCCCTGACACTGTTGCTCGCCGGCTGTGATCTGGACGCCCTCATGGCCGACCCCAAAGCAGTACAAAAGGAAGCCGACTCGAAAGCCATAGGCAGCGCCTGCCGCCACGGTCTGCGCAGCTTGGAAGACTGTTTTGCCATGAATGACAAGGCCTCCAAGGCGGCCATCTTTGCTGGATGGCGCGACATGGACCAGTACATGCGCGACAACAAAATTGACGGCGTCGAACCCAAGGGCCTGAAGCCGCCACCTGCCGCGGGTGCTCCGGTTGCGGCGCCGGACGAAGAAGTGGTGGACACGCCCAAACCGGAGAAAAAATCTCCCAAGGGAAAAGCCAAGGCGGCAGAAAAGGGCTAACGCCCTTTTCTTGTTGGCTCAGGATTCGAGTTCAAAAACCGCCATGCTTTCCACGTGCGCGGTATGCGGGAACATGTTCACCACGCCTGCAGCGCGGCAACGGTAGCCGGCCTGGGTCACCAGCACACCCGCGTCGCGTGCCAGCGTAGCCGGATTGCAGCTGACGTACACAATGCGCCGGGGGGCAGACCAGGAGCCATCCTGCGCCGACGGGCCAGCCTGGTGCAGGGCCGCTAGCGCCTGCACGAGGGCAAAAGCACCTTCCCGCGGCGGGTCAATCAGCCACTTGTCGGCAGCCCCATCAGCACGCAGCGTCTCGGGTGTCATTTCAAACAAATTGCGTGCCACGAAGCGGGTTTCGGCCAGCGCCTTGGCATTTGCCCGGTGTGCCTGATTTTCAGCATAATTTTCACGCGAGCGAGCAACCAGAGACTCTGCCCCTTCAACGCCCAGCACCTGCCGGGCCTGGGTCGCCAGGGCCAGTGTGAAATTGCCGAGTCCACAAAACCAGTCGATCACCCGCTCATTCGGCTGCACCTGAAGCAAGCCCAGTGCGCGCGATACCAGCACCTGGTTGATATACGGGTTGACCTGGGTGAAATCGGTGGGCCGGAACGGCATCGTGATGCCAAAGTCGGGCAAGCGGTATGCCAGTTGACCAGTTTCGCTGCCGGCCAACTCCCCTAGGCGGTGAATCGTCTCCGGGCCTTTGGGCTGCAGCCACCATTGCACCCCGGCATGCTCTGCAGCAAAGGTTTGCAGGCGTTGCAGGTCGCCCTCCGACAGCGGTTCCAGGTGGCGCAGCACCAATGCCACCACGTCACCACGTCCCGCTGCACCGGCCATGTCGCCCATTGCCAGTTCAATCTGCGGCAAGGTTTCGATGGCATCCATGGCGCCAATCAGTGCCCGCAACGGCAACAGCAAGTCGCTGACACGCTGCGGCAATACGTGGCACTCTTTCATGTCCGCCACATAACGGCTTTTGCGCTCATGGAAACCGATCAGCACAGCGCCCTTCTTGCGCACAAAGCGCACCGACAGGCGCGCCCGGTAGCGGTAGCCCCAGGCTGGCCCCTCGATTGGGCGCAAAATATTGTCTGCCTTGACCTTGCCCAGATGCCAAAGATTGTCTTCCAGCACCCGTTGCTTGACGGCAACCTGGGCGGCCGGGTGCAAATGCTGCATCTTGCAACCACCGCACGCGCCTTCGTGCAAACCAAAGTGCGGG
Source organism: uncultured beta proteobacterium (assembly GCA_903897925.1). Taxonomy (GTDB): domain Bacteria; phylum Pseudomonadota; class Gammaproteobacteria; order Burkholderiales; family Burkholderiaceae_C; genus Allorhodoferax. Next base: position 8,952 of record CAIUDG010000021.1, read on the forward strand.
CAGGCCGGGCGCACCCGCTGCGACGACTCACGATGGATTTCGGTCAAAGTGCCTTTTTCAAAGCTGTTCTTGCTGCGATGAATCTGCGCACTGACCACTTCAAATGGCAGTGCGCCGTCAATGAAGACGACTTTGCCATCCGGCTTGTGGGCGACGCCCTGGGCTTCCAGATCAAGTGATTTAACTTTGAGCCAACCGTCAGGCAGCGCCGGCACAGCGGTCGGCGGAGTTGAATTTTCAATCATTGCTTATTTTGCCGGCAGGTATTTCAGGGGATCGACCGGCTTGCCCTGGCGTCGGATTTCGAAATGCAGTTTGACGCGATCAGCATCGCTGTTGCCCATTTCGGCAATTTTCTGGCCGCGCTTGACGATCTGGTCTTCTTTCACCAGCAAGACCTGGTTATGCGCATAGGCGGTGAGATAGGTGTTGTTGTGCTTCAGGATGATCAGGTTGCCGTAGCCACGCAATCCAGACCCGGAATACACCACTTTGCCATCAGCCGCCGCCAGCACGGACTCTCCGGCCGTTCCGGCAATGTCCAGACCTTTGTTCTTGGCCTCGTCAAACTCGGCCACCACGGCCCCCTTGCCGGGCCAGATCCAGACTATGTCATCGTCTCCACCCGCACTGGCAGGAACCGCTGCCGATGCGGGTGCCGAAGCGGCTTTGGCCACCGCAGGAGCAGACGCCGCCCGCATCGGCGCAGGTGCAGATGCAGATGCAGATGCGGCCTTGGCCGGCACAGGTGCGGAGGCCGCTTTAGCGGCCACGGGCGCAGCACCAATCGGCGTTGTCGTGACACTGCCACTGGTGACCGGCTTGGCCAGCGCAAGTGCGTCCGAATCGGTCGGCGGAACCACGCGCAAAATTTGTCCGACTTCAATCCGGTTCGGGTTATCCAGCGCGTTCCAACGCGCAATATCCTTGTGGCTCTGGCCATTTTCCAGACCAATGCGAATCAGGGTGTCACCAGGTTTGACAGCGTAATAACCCGGCTTACCGGCATTCTCGCTTCCGGGTGGGAGTTTGACCGGCGCAACCATTACCGGTGCAGCTGCGGCTTTGGTCACGGCGGCACTGCGATCCTCGACTGGCGCACGGTTGATGGGAGTGGAGCCGCAAGCAGCCAGCAACAGAGTACTGGCAATTGCAGCCCACTCCAGGCGGCCGCGTGAAAAACAAAACATAAACGCTTTCCTTCTAGGCAAGGCCCGATTTTAGAGGGACAAAGTGAACTGCCTCCAGCAACACCTGCCGCAGGCCCTGCGGCGTCTTGTCCAGCACCAGCAGACATTGACCGGTACCGCGTGGCCCCTGACCGGCAACCGGCGCCACCAGGCGCCCGCCCATCGCCAGCTGGTCAATCCACTGCTGAGGCAAAGCTTCGCCACCAGCCGCCGCAATAATGCCGGCATAAGGCGCGCCTTTGGCATAGCCGAGCATGCCGTCGCCAAACAGCAGGTGCAGATTGTGCACGCGCAAATTGCGCAGGTTTTCGCGCGCCTTGTCGTGCAGACCGCGCAAGCGCTCAACACTATAGACCTCGTGCGCAATTTTGCTCAGCACCGCCGCCTGGTAGCCGCAGCCGGTACCAATTTCCAGCACCCGCCCCAGAGGCGCGCTGGCACCGTTGCGCAACAGTTCCAGCATGCGTGCCACCACGCCGGGCTTGGAAATGGTTTGCCCAAGACCAATGGGCAAACTGGTATCTTCATAGGCTTGGTTCACCAGTGCGCTGTCGACAAACCGATGCCGCTCCACCGTGCCCATGGCGCCCAGCACCGCCTCGTCGGAGACTCCCTGCTTGCGCAACAGCTCAACCATGCGCATGCGAACCGCCACCGAATCCATGCCCAAGCCTTGCGGACGCGCCAACGCTGACAGCGTCGGCGTTCCAGACGGCTTGGGCGCCACCGGCACTGCTTTGACCGCGCTGGGCGCCAATTTGGCCGGAAAGGACGGACGCTGCTTCATACCGCAGTGGGCAATGACTGTGCCAGACGCGCAGCACTTTGCGCCCAATAGGCCAGGCTGGCGTGGTCGGTCAGGTCGACCTTGAGCGGCGTCATGGCCATATGGCCGGTCGCCGTGGCGTGGAAGTCAGTGCCCTCGGCATCGTCCTTGACGGCGCCGGCGGCGCCAATCCAGTACATCGTTTCGCCGCGCGGACTGGCCTGCTGAATCACTTTTTCCGCCGCATGGCGGCGCCCCAGGCGGCACAGTTTCATGGCGCCGATCTCCGCATACGGCCGGTTCGGAATATTGACATTGAGCAACCAGGGCGCAGCGCCAATCAAACG
>CAIUDG010000022.1 GCA_903897925.1 uncultured beta proteobacterium
AGATAGGTGAACGAGTTGCTGTTGAAGGTCGCGCCCGTGATGTAGCCGGTGGTTGTATGGTTATAGACCGCGCCAAAACGCTTCAAGACCAAAAGCCTGTTTGCGCTGGCTGTGGTGGTAATCCAAAGCGAGAACGAGGTGGCTGTGGTGCTGGCGACAGTCAGCGTGACGGACCATCCTGCCCAAGTAATGCCAGCATGAGCCGACACGCCCAAAGCCAAAAGCAAGATGGCAAGATATTTTTTCATGGCTACACGCAAGGTCGCCTCTTAAAACAAAGGGGCACCCCTCAATGACGAGGGGCGCCCCTTCGCATGTCCGCGACGAACTACTGACGGCGCGGGTAGTCCAGGATGAAGCGGTTGATGTAGAGGATGCCCGTGGAGCCCGCGGTGCGCGTGATGCCCACCACAACCTGCCGATTGGGCGTCAGGCGCAGCGACCTGATGGGGATTTCCAGCATCTGCGGCCGATAGGCTGCCTTGGCGCCCTGAATGTAAATGGTGGGCGCGGCAGTGCCGGTTAGGTATTGGGCAGCCGAGGCGGTATAAGTGAGGTTATTGGGGGTATCGCTCACATACACGTTGGCCGTCAGGGTGACGTCATTGGCCGAGCTGAGCTGGGTGATGAGGAACAGCCTGGCCCGCGTACCCACCAGCGGGGTGGCGTCCACATCGCCCGGAACATTAAAGCTCACGCTGAAGGCGTTGTTCGTGGTAGCCGACAGCATGGCGCAAGGGTTGCACGCGGCCCAGTTGCCCGCGTTGACGGTGCCCGTCAGGCCCACGGGGGTGGCGTTGGCTACCAGGCCGGTGCTGCCGGTGCTGTCGCTGAACTCCAGCGGAGAGATTTGCACCAGATTGCGGTTGACCGCTATGCTGGACCCGGCATTGTAGGGCGACGGGGTGAAGGTCAGTGTGGGGGTGACTGTCGAGGTGGGTGTGTTGGTGGGTGTGTTGGTGGCACCCAGAGCACTGATGCTGGCCACAGCCAGCATCGCGATGAGCATGATCATCTTCTTCATCGGGCTTCTCCTTTGCTGCTGTGCGCCGGCTTGGCGCTGTGGTTGCCACCAAGCGCGGCGGCATTGAACGCACCTGGATTGTGCGCGTTTTCCTCGTTCATGTGGTCATGGTAGGCCTGCAGGAGCCTTCCCAGCAGGCCCATGGGGTTACTGATGCTCGGCGCTCCTGGAAGCGACGGTGTGGGCAGTTTGACTTGCGCCACCATGGGCGCAGCGGCAGGGCCTTTGGGGCTCTTGATGCCGGGGATGCTCTCAGAAGCCATTTGTCACCTCACAGACATGCCACGACGCATGGCGTCGCGGAGCCGCTGCCCCTGGTAGGCCCCGGCAGCGAAGGGTGCGAGGGCGGCTTGGGGGTCGTAGACAGGGTAGGGCACGGGAGCCGGCGGCTGCGTGTTCACAGGCGTATTATACAGCCTATCAGCAGCGTGTGCATCCAGTATTTTGCCCACCCCGTAGCCCAGCGCACCACCACCGCCTAGCTCACCGGCATAAGGCCCC
>CAIUDG010000023.1 GCA_903897925.1 uncultured beta proteobacterium
AATTGCAAATCAATTGCCAACACAATAAGCCAATGACATTGCCACTACAACAATTTTTGAAAAAACGTGCTAAGTGCTTGATTTAATTGACCACGAAAGTCAGAAGTGGCGCAAATTCGCGATTTGGTGTCGAACTCGGGGTGACCATTTATGTGATCGAGGCGCAGTACCAGGGCGTGACGCTCGGGGGCGCTGAAATGAGCGCTGCCGAGCTGCAGCGCATGCAGCAGATTGTCGACCTGCAGCTGACGCCCGGCACTCCCTTGAACACGCAGCAGGTGGAGCGGGCCAAGTGGCTGGTGGAGGACCTGGTCGGTGTCGATGTACGCAGTGCGCTGCGCGAAGGCGCGCAGCAGCAGGCGACCCAGGTGGTGCTGGAAGCACAGAAAAAGCCCTGGTGGACGCTGGCCCTGGGTTGGGACAATGCTGGCGCCACATCGACCGGAAACAACCGTTTAAGTGGCAATGGCGCACTGCTCGGCGGCGTGGTGTTGGGCGACGTTCTGAACTGGTCCCTGATGCAGTCCCAGGGCAGCAGCTACTACCGGCTGGATTACAACCTTCCACTCGGCTACGGCGGCTGGCGCCTGGGTCTGAACGCGTCCGAATTCAACTACAGCCTGTTGGCCAGTTTTTCCGCATTGAATGGCGTCGGCGCGTCTGACACTTACGGCCTGGAGTTGGCGTATCCGTTCTGGCGCGCTGTGCAGGGCAAGGCCTCGGTGGCCTTGGACTATGACCACAAGGCCTTTGTCAACCAGGCTGGCGGCGCGCTGCTGAGCCAGTATGGCAGCGATTCCCTGACTGCCAGCCTGCGGGTTGCGCAGAGTGACGGTTGGGGCGGCGCCGGGCGCAGCAGCGCGGTGCTCAGTTGGCAAAGCGGCTATCTGGGTCTGGATGGCTCTCCGACCGCCGCCAGCGATGCGGTAACGCTGCAAAGCGCGGGCGCATTTTCCAAACTGAAATACAGCCTGTCGCGCGAGCAAAGCATGTGGCCCAGCTGGTCTGCAGCACTGCGCCTTAACGGCCAACTGGCCAGCAAAAACCTGGACAGCTCGGAAAAGCTGTTTCTGGGCGGTGCCGATGCGGTGCGGGCCTTTCCTGCGGGCGAGAGCGGCGGCAGTGATGGCCAGTTGCTCAGCGCCGAATTGCACTGGCTCAGTGCGCGCGGCATGGACTGGAGTGCTTTTTATGACTGGGGCCAGGTGCAGGTCAACCACTACAACGATTTTTCCGGCGCGCCAGCGCTGAACCAGCTGCGTGATGAAGGCTACGGCTTGGGCTGGCAATGGCAGCCACTGGCCGGCTTGGTGCTCAAGGCCAGTTGGGCGCGGCGCAGTGCGCCGAATCCCAATCCGGGCGCCGGCGGTGCGGACCAGGACGGAACCCTGGTGCTGGACCGCTATTGGTTCAGTGTGACCCAGTATTTCGATTCGGGTAGAGCGGGACATTGAACATGAATTCCATCCATCGCGTGGTGTGGCAGGGCCTGGGCCGAACCTGGGTTGTGCTGCTGGCGGGCAGTTCGGCCTGGGCCGCGCCGCCAGGGGCCAACCAGCTGCCCGCCGGCGGTAGCGTGGTGGCCGGGCAGGCCAGCATCGAAGCCGGCGCGGCCCAGCTAACGGTACGTCAGAGCAGCGCGGCGGCGGTGGTGGACTGGCAAAGCTTCAATCTGGGCAGCAATGCCCAGGTGGTGTTTGCCCAGCCGTCGGCCAGCAGCAGCACCCTGAACCGGGTGCTGGACAGCAATCCAAGCCAGATTTACGGACACATCACGGCGCCCGGGCAGGTGTTTTTTAGCAACCCCAACGGCATCTACTTTGCGCCCGGTGCCAGCGTTGACGTTGGCGCCTTGACCGCCACTACGCACAGCATTGACAACGATGATTTCATGAATGGAAATTTCCGTTTCAGTCGCGACGGTGCGCTCGGCGCAGTGGTCAATGCGGGCGTGATCAAAGCCGGGCTGGGCGGCTACATCGCCCTGCTGGCGCCGCAGGTGCGCAACCAGGGGCTGCTGCTGGCACCCATGGGCAGCGTGGTATTGGCCGCTGGTGAAGTGTTTGAACTGCAAATGCAGGGCGCGCAACTGAGCAATGTGCTGGTGGCGCCGGCAACCGTCAGTGCCTTGGTGCAGAACGGCAGTGCGGTGCAGGCGCCGGGGGGCTACATATTGCTGTCGGCCCAGGCGGTGAACCAGTTGCAGGGCAGCGTGGTCAACAGTGGCGGCGCGCTGGTGGCTGACAGCATGGGCCAGCGCAATGGCCATATCGTGCTGAATGCCAGCAGCAGTGCGCAACTGACCGGTACGCTGCAAGCCAATAACGCCAGCGGCCAGGGCGGACAAATTACGGTGACGGCGCAGGACATCACGCTGCAGGACGGCGCCGCCTTGCTGGCCCAGGGAAGCCTGGGCGGCGGAACGGTGCTGGTTGGCGGCGCTGCGCGCGGTGCCGGTACCTTGCCTCAGGCGGAGCAGGTGAGTATGGCCGCCGGCGCCAGCATTGACGCCAGCGCCAGTGTTCATGGCGACGGTGGTGTGGTGGTGCTGTGGAGTGATCTGAACAACCCGCAGGGCCAGACCCGCGTTGCTGGCAGCATTGCGGCGCGGGCCGGGGCACAGGGCGGCAATGGCGGTCAGATCGAAACCTCCGGGCACCAGGTGGATGTTGCCGGGCTGCGGGTTGACGCCGGGGCCGCTGCGGGCCAGGCCGGGCAGTGGCTGATTGACCCGTTTGACTACACCATTGACGCCACCGCTGCCAGCACCATTGTTGGCAGTCTTAACGCCGGCACCAGTGTCACCATCGACACCTCCAGCAACAGCGGGCCCGGTGCGGGGGCCAGTGGCAATGGTGACATTACGCTGTCCAGCACTATTGCCAAGACGGCCGGCGCGGCTGCCAGTTTGACGTTCAACGCGACGCGCAACATCGTATTGAATGCCAATATCACGTCGACCTCGGGCGCACTGACGACCTCTCTCACCGCCAGCGGCGGCAGCATCAGTGGCAGCGGCAATCTGGCGACCTTCGGTGGTTTGCTGACGCTCAGCGCCGCCACCAGCGGCACCCTGTCCGGCGTCATCAGTGGTTCTGGCGGGCTCACCAAAGCCGGCGTCGGCACCAGCGTGCTGACGGGCAACAACAGCTATTCAGGGGCCACCACGGTCAGTGGCGGTACTTTGCAGGTGGGCGCTGGCGGCACCAGCGGAACCCTTGGCAGCGGCAGCATTACCAACAATGCGAATTTGGTTTACAGCCGCTCGGATGCGCTCACCCTGGGCACCACCATCAGTGGCAGTGGCAGCCTGACTGCAACCAGCGCTGCCTCCTTGTCTATTACGGCGCCCCTTACCCAGGGCGGAAATATCTGGCTGGAGTCCACCGGCGGCAACCTGTCTGCCAATGCCAATGTGCAGGCGACGGCCGCCGGTTCCAGCCTGGTGTTGAAGTCGAGTGCCGACATCATCACCGGCGCCGGTACCGTCGGCGCGCCACGTACGCTGCAGACCAATGCCGGCGCCTTGACCCTGTGGAGTGACTCGGATGGTTCGGGTGCCGGGGCCATCGCCTTCGGCAACTATGTGAGCTTGTTGAGCGGTGGCGGCAACATTACGCTGGGAGGGGGCACCGCATCCGGCAGCGTGCCAACCGGTGCGGCGGTCGGTTCGGCCAGCAACGTTAATGGAATCTTCGAGAACATTGGGGCGCAGATCAATGCAGCCGGAGGCAATATCTGGCTCAGCGGGCAGGGCGGGGCGGCGGCTAACACGCTCGGGGTGAACTTCAATAATGGCTCCATCATCCAGACGATCGGCAGTGGCACCATTACGATCAAAGGTAGCAGTGGCACGGGTTCCGGGTATTCCATCGGCATAGGGCTGGATCGCAGCGATGTCACCAGCGTGAATGGCGCCATCAGCGTTACCGGCACCACCTATGGCACTGGTGGCCTCAATGCTGCGGTGGGTCTTTCACAGCGAGCCGGCGGCAGCATTGCGGCGAGCGGGTCGGGGTCGGTGACGATCACTGCAGTGGCGGGCGTGGCCGGTGCGACTGCGTTGCAGGTGGACAGCAATACCTTTGGCAGCAGCAGTGGCAGCGGCGCCTTGACATTGGCTGCCGACAATTTTTCGGCGACCAATTGCAGTTTGCAGGGCACCGGTGCGCTGGTCATCCAGCCGGCGGGTACAAGTTTTAGTGCGGCACTGAGCTATCCCCTGAGTGGCTTTACCAGCGCCGGCACTTTCAGCGGGCTGACCCTGGGCAGTGCCAGCAACGCGGCCAACATCAGCACCAGCGCTTCCCTGAGCGTTGCCGGCCCGATCAGCCTACTGTCTCCCGGCACCGGTGGCAGCATCACTCTGGGCGGCGACCTGCGCAGCACCCTGGCCGGTGCCGGCATCACCATGAGCGCAGGTGCCAGCACCACGCTGAGCAATAACACCACCATCAGCACCAGCGATGGGCCCATCAGCGTGGGCAATGTCGATGCCAGCTCGGCAGGAGGGCAAAGTCTGACTTTGAGTTCCGGACTCGGTAGCGTCAGCCTGGGCAGCATTGGTGTGGGCAAGGCACTGTCGACGCTGAACGAAACCGGTAGCGGATCGAATACCCTGAGTGGCAATGTAACGACCACCGGCACGCAGACCTATACCGGCCCGGTCATTCTGGCGAACTCGCTGACCCTGAAAACCACTAACAGCAATATTTCTCTCAATGCGGTTGACGCCACCAGCGCTGGTGGGCAAGGGTTGACGCTCACACCGGGCACCGGCAGCGTGGCGCTGGGCGTGGTCGGGGCCAGCCAGGCATTGGCCAGCCTGACGGACAGCGCGAGCGGGCAAACGACCTTGGCCGGCAATGTTTCCAGCACTGGGACGCAAACGTACAGCGGTGCGCTGGTTTTGTCGGCGGCAGCAACACTCACGGCGACGGCGGGTGACATTGCGTTGGTAACTGTCGATGGCAGCGCCCAGGGTAGCCAGAGTCTGGTTCTGAGTGCTTCCGGGGCGCTCACCGCCTCGGGCTTGGGTAGCGGCACTTCCCTCGCCAGTCTGACGGCTTCCAGTGCCACGATGGCGCTGGGCAGCGTGACGAGCACCGGCGCCCAGCGCTACACCGCCAGTGGAAATATCACGCTGACCAGCGCTGCATCGCTCAGCAGCAGTACTTCAACCATTGGCTTCACCAGCAGCACCGGCACGCTGCAGGGCGGTGCCGGCGGCAGCATCCAGGCCACGGCGACCAACGTCAGCATCGGTGCCAATGGCACGCTGGACGCGCAGATCAAAGGCACCGGCAGTTTCACCAAGGCCGGCACGGGCACCCTGACGCTGAGCGCCAACGGCAGTTACACCGGCGCCTCCACCATCAGCGCCGGCACGCTGGTGCTGCAAAACGACGCGCCCACCTTTGGCACCAGTGGCTTTGGCGGCAGCGGCGCCTTGGTAATTCAACCCGCCAGCAGTGCGTTTAGCGGCGCGCTGACATTGGGCAATCTGTTTGGCAGCAGCCTGAGCGGACTGACGCTGGGCAAGAGCGGTAATACGGCCAACATCACGCTGGGCGCGGCCACCAGCATTGCCGGCCCGGTCACACTCTATGGCGGCGATCTGGCGATCAACGCGGCACTTTCCGCCACCGCAGGCAACACCATTGCGCTGTACGGCAGCGGCAACACCACGGAAGGCACGGCCGGTAGCCTGGTGGCCGGCAAGCTGCTGCTGCAGGGTGGGGCCGTCACGCTGAACAACACCGCCAACAATATCGGCACCCTGGCGGCCTCCGGCGTTTCCGGGCTGGCCTTTACCGACAGCAATGGGCTGACCATCGGCAGCGTCGGCAGCACCCAGGGGGTCAGTGCCAGTGGTGCGATCAAGATTGCCACGCTGGTCGGCGACCTCAGCCTGACGCAAGGCCTGGCTACCAGCGACAGCAGCGCCAGTGCGCTGGTGCTGGTAGCCAATTCGACCGGCGTGGCGGGAGACGCCAGCGGTGGCAATCTGCTGGTCACGGGCAGCCCGCTGCTGACGGTCGGCACCGGCGGCACGATACAGCTGTTCAGCGGCAGTGTTGCCGGCAGCACTGGCTTGAGCGCCCTGGTCGGTACCGGCAGTGGCAATTTTCGCTACAACAGCATTTTGGGCAGCAATAACTACACACAGGCACTGGCGACCAATGTGCCGAATGCCATTTACCGGGAACAGCCGACCTTCACCGTGACGGCCCATAGCCAGACCCTCAGCTATGGCAGCGCTCCGACACTGGACGTTAGCAGCAGCGGGCAAAACGGTGACGCGCTGGCGCAGGCCCTGAATGCGACGCCGACGGTTTCTGTGGGTGGCAGCACGTCGAGTTCGGGCAACTACAGTGCCGGCAGTGCGCATAGCCTGAGCGTTACCGGACCCGCCAGCAGTGTGCTGGGTTACGCGGTGTCTTACGTGGATGGCAGTCTGACCATCAACCCCAAGGTCCTGACGTACACCGGCACTGTGACTACACGCGCCTATGACGGCACCAGCACTGCTGCCGTGCAGGACGCGGTTTCCGGGCTGATTGCGCAAGACCTGGTGAGCGTGGCGTCAGGGGCCGGCAGCTTTACGCAAAATGCCAATGCCGGTGTCGGCAAAACGGTCAGCGTTACCGGCATACAGCTGAGTGGTACCGATGCCAGCAACTACAGCATTGCCAGCAGTGCCACGCTCAGTGGCACCATCACGCCCAAGACGCTCACGCTCAGTGCCAGCAAGGGCTACGACGGCAGCACCAGCCTGACTGGCGCGGTGCAGCTGGGTGGACTGGTGGGCAGTGAGACCCTGGCGTACAGCGGCGCGAGCGCCAGCAACGCCCACGTGGCCACCGCCAGCAAATATGTCAGCGCCATCACGCTGGCCGATGGAACCATGGGGGGGCTGGCCGCCAATTACCAGTTGCCAACGCTGGACAGCGCCCATGCCCCGGTCACCATTTTGGCGGCCACCCTGACGCCGACACTGAGCAACAGCGCTGTCACCAAGGTCTACGACGGCAGCACCAGTGTGCCCAGCGGCTTTGCGCCGAGCTACAGCATTACCGGCCTGATCAGTGGCGACACTGCAGTCGCCCTGAGCAATACCGGCATCAGCTACAACAGCGCCAATGTGCTGACGGCCAGCAGCGTGAACGTAACGGGTCTGGCTGTCAGTTCGATCACCGGCAGCAATAGCAGTGCCGTCAGCGACTATGCCTTGAGCGCCACTAGCGTCGGCGTGGCTGCCAGCATCAGCGCCAAGGTCTTGCAAGTGACTGGCTTGACCGCCAGCAACAAGGTGTATGACGGCAAGACCCTGGCCAACATCAGCAATTGGGGCAGTGTGGCCACCGGCGTCGGCAGCCAACAGCTGGTGCTCAACCATGGCAGTGCCAACTTTGCCGACGCCAATGTCGGCACAGGGAAAACGGTGCTGGCCAGCGGCTACAGCCTGGCCGATGGCGGCAGCGGACTAAGTGCCGGTGTGGCCAGCAACTACAGTCTGGGCGCGAACCCCAGCACGCAGGCCGACATCACGTTGGCCAGTCTGACGATTAGCGCCAATAACGACGCCAAATTGGTCACCAAGACCGATGCTCCGGGCTACGCTGGCGTCAGTTACACCGGCTTTGTCAATGGTGAGACCGCCGCCGTATTGGCCAGTGCGCCGACGATCACCCGCAGCAACGCCAGCGTTCAGGCGGCAGGCAGCTACGCGGGTGTGCTGCAGCCTAGCGGCGCCAGCGCCAGCAACTACAGCATCAGCTACCAGTCCGGCAACTACACCATTACGCCGGCCGCCCAGTTGCAGGTGACGCTGGCCAATGCGAGTACCAGCTACGGCAGCGCGCCTGCCTATAACGTGACCCAGGCCCGCTATCTGGCCAGTGACAACTCGGTGATTGCAGACCTGAGCAGCAACGTCAGTGTGGCGGGAAATGTGGTCACCGTGTCGGACGGCACCGGCGGGTCGGTCAGCTTTTCGCTGACGCCGACCAGCATGGTTTTGAGCGGCGCAGGGCAGCTGGTGGTCGGCAGCTACCAATGGGGCGCTACCAGCTTGAGCGGCAACAGCGCCAACTTCAGCAATGCCGTCAATGTGGCGGGTGGCTTTACGGTGTCGCAAAAAGCGCTGACTGCGCAGGCCAGCGGGGTCAGCAAGACCTATGACGCCAGCAGTTCCATGACGGGGCTGCAACTCGGGCTCACCGGTGTGTTCAGCGGTGATCTGGTGACGGTTTCCGGCAGCGGTAGCTTCAGCCAGTCGGGGGCTGGAAGCAATATTGCCTACAGCATCAGCAATGTGGCCCTGGCCGGCGCGGATTCCGCCAACTATGCGTTGTCTGGCGGGAACAGTCTGTCCGGCACCAATGGAGTCATCAACAAGGCGCACCTGAGCGTCACCGCCAACAGCAGCAGCCGCGTGTACGGCGATGCCAATCCGGTGTTTACCAGCACGCTGTCCGGCTTTGTCAACAATGAAACTGCACAAAGCGCCGGCGTGACTGGCAGTGCGCTGCTCAGCAGCGCCGCTGGCAGCAGCACGCCAGTGGGCAGCCAGCCGATCCAGGTTGCGGTGGGTAGTCTGAGCGCTGCCAACTATGATTTTCCGACTCTGTTGGCGGGCAGTTTGAGCATCACGCCGCGCCCGCTCACGGTGCAAGTGAATCCGGCCAGCAAGATGTATGGCGATGCCAACCCGCTGTTGTCGTATGCCGTGCTGCCCGACGGCAATGGTCGCAGCCGTGGGCTGGTGAATGGCGACAGCCTGGGCGGCGCGCTGACGAGCACGGCGCAAGCGACTAGCAATGTTGGCAGCTATGCGATCGATGCCAGCGCCCTGCGCAATGGCAATTACCTGATCAGCAGCATTCCGGCCAGTCTGACGGTCCTGCCCAAGCCGGTGTCCCTGCTGGCCCCGGCAGTCAGCAAGGTCTATGACGGCGGCAATGCCTATGTGGCGAGCCAGGCGGATCTGGATGCTCTGAGCAGCCAGTTGGGGGTGGCGGGCAGCAGCGTGGTGTCGGCCAATATGTATTACGCCGATCCGCATGCCGGCGTGAATAACAAGGTGCTGTACCTGAATGGTTTTGTCATTCAGGACGGCAATGGGGGTGCCAATTTCAGCATCACTGCGCTGGGCAATAGCAGCAGCACAATTTTGCGCGCGCCTTTGCGTATTACTGCCAACGATCTGAGCAAGACCGTTGATGGTCAGCCTTTCTTTGGCGGTAATGGGCTGCAATACGCGGGCTTTGTTGGCAGCGACGGTGCTGGAAGTTTGGGCGGGGTGCTGCAATATGCGGGCAGCAGCCAGGGTGCGCTGAGCGTCGGCAACTATGCAATCCTGCCCTCGGGGCTGCAGTCTATGGATTACGACCTGCGGTTTGTCGCTGGCACGCTGCATATCACGGCAGCATCGAGCGCGTTGGTGCCGCCGTTGTGGATTCCGTCCGCTAACGGTGTTGTTCCTGGGGCTTGGGCCGATTCGAATGCTTTGGTGGGTGGGGCGGGGTCTGCCGTTGAGGCTGGCTCGGCGGATGCGCTGGACGATGGTGGGGGTGCGGGGCGGTCGGAGAGGGCTTCTTCCGGTCTGCCTGGTGGAAGCAGTCGCGCGTTGAGCGATAGTTTGTACCGTGTGGCGGACAGCCAAGGGTTGGATGCTGAGTTGCGTGTGAATGTGCTGCGTGAGCCTGGTGAGGACGATCCGGGCTTGATGGTGGTGTTTGTGCCGGCGACTGTCAGGGCCCAGGCGTATGCTTTTAGTTTCCAGTTGCCGGGGGCGATTTTGTCGGAGTTGCGGGCGCAGGGGTTTGGCGCGGTGGTGACGGATGAGGGTTTGCCTTTGCCGGATTGGCTGCGGTTTGATGCGGGTTCCGGTAAGTTTGCGGGGGCGCTGGTGCCGCAGGGCGGGTTGCCGTTGCATGTCATTGTGCGGAGTCGGCGGCGGACTTATTCGATTCAGGTGGTCGATGATTACAGCTGACGGAGGGGCTGTACACAGGGTTCTTCCCGGTTCTGTTTTGTCCCGCGCGGCCTGTTGCGGTGGTTTGCCTCGCGTTGCGCTGTCCGCCTGCTCGTGGTCTTTTCCTCCTGCTGTGTTGGTGTTCGCTGCGTTGCGCGCCTGCTCGTGGTCTTTTCCTCCTGCTGTGTTGGCGTTCGCTGTGTTGCGTGCCCGCTCGTGGTCCTTTCCTCCTGCTCTGTTGGTTCGCGCTGCGTTGCGCGCCTGCGGGTGGGCAGGGGCTGACGAAGTGGGTGTACGTTCTCCGGCCTCGGGTCGCCGGGGTCTGCTTCCGGTGCGCTAGCACCCTCGCACAAATACCGTTACTGGCGCGCCGCCTCTGTACAGCGGCGAATCCAGGCCTGCGCCCGCACACCCACTTCGCCAGCCCCAAGATATTTTTGTAAATATTGTGAG
>CAIUDG010000024.1 GCA_903897925.1 uncultured beta proteobacterium
ATTGCCAGGGAGCGGGCGTACTAGCCGACGTGTTGAAGGACTCAAGTAGGCGGACCAGAAATGGTCGCTGGCGAGCGTGGGCCGGAGAACGTGCGCCCGCTTCGCCAGTCCTCGCCCACCCGCGGACGCGCAACGCAGCGAGCGCCAACAAAGCAGCAGGAAGAAACCAGCGCTGGCGCGCGCTAATCCGCCAACGTATAAGCCTCCGCCCCGGCCCGTTCCGCAACGCTGTGACCACGCAACGCCAAATCCCACTCAGCGCCGAGCAGGCCGACCTGCGGCACCACACCCGCAGTCATATAGCCCAGCTCGGCCACCGCCGCATCAAACTCGTTCACCAGTTCCCGGTTCGCCAGAAACAGCCGCGCCACCCGGTAACCACCGGAATCAATAGTGACCAGGTATTTCACCGGCCGACTGCGCTGCGCGCCACTGTGCGCGGCCGGCATCGGCATGCCAAAGTTCTGTGCCATGGCCAGACTCCTGGTGGACTCAGGCCTGTGACTGCTGCTGCGCTATCAACTCGCGTGCCAGCGCGTAGGCCGCCGCAACCGCCTGCTCTTCGCTCGGATAGTCGTTCGGCACCCGCACCGACACACCAGGGTGCACTTTGAGCCGGGCATAGTCGCGGTCACGCTCCAGCTGAACCCAGCAACGCCAGCGCCGGGTCGGCTCGCGGCGCGTGGAAATCGAGGCACAGCAGCCATCTTGTTCAATCACCGGGTACGGATGCATGACAGGCTCCTTGTAAAGCGAAAGGGTGCCAGCCAGCGTAGCGCTTTGGCCCGCAGTTACAAGTCGGTACGTTTGCTGCCCACGTCGGTAACGTGGCTTTTGCGCCTTACACCCCGGGGCGCACTTCCCAGAGGCGAACCCAGTCAGGCACCTCGGCGGCAGGCATCGGGCGGGCAATTTCAAAACCTTGCACCAGCGAGCAACCCATTGCCTGCAGCGCATCGCACTGTTCCCGGCTTTCTACTCCCTCGGCGATGACGCTGCGGTTGAACGCGCGCGCCAGCCCGATCACGCCGTTGACGATGGCCCGGTCGTCGGCGTCGCTGAGCATGTCGCGCACAAAGCTGCGGTCGATCTTCAGTGATTCCGCTGGCAGGTGTTTGAGGTAGGTTAGCGAGGAAAAGCCGGTGCCGAAATCGTCCAGCGAAAAACGCACGCCAAGGTCCTGGCAGGCGTTGATGACCTGGGCCACTTTGCCAATGTCTTCCATGGCGCTGCTCTCCAGAATTTCCAGCTCCAGGTTGTCGCGCGGCACTTGCGGGTGGCGCGCCAGCAGCGCGTCGAGCTGGCTGGCAAAGTTGTCCTGTTGCAGCTGCAAGGCGCCGACATTGACACTCATGGGCAGCAGCAGCCCGCGGCGCTGCCAGGCCTCCATTTGGCGCAGCGCATTGGCCAG
Organism: uncultured beta proteobacterium; assembly: GCA_903897925.1. Lineage (GTDB taxonomy): Bacteria > Pseudomonadota > Gammaproteobacteria > Burkholderiales > Burkholderiaceae_C > Allorhodoferax. Next base: position 1,412 of record CAIUDG010000024.1, read on the forward strand.
TACCCAGTCGCCCAGCGCAATGCTCAGGCTGTGGGTTTCAATCAGTGGCAGAAATTCCGCCGGTGCCAGCAGACCGCGCTGCGGGTGTTGCCAGCGAATCAGCGCTTCCACGCCAATCACCCGGCCGCTGCGCAAATCGACTTTCGGCTGGTAGTGCAGGCAAAACTCCTGGCGCTCCAGTGCGCCGCGGATTTCCTCCAGCTGTTCGCGCCGGTTGCGCACGGCACTGTCATGGGCCACGTCGAACAGGTGGTAGCGGCTGCGCCCGGACTGTTTCGCCAGGTACATGGCCTGGTCGGCGTGGCGCATCAGCAGGTCGGCATCGGCGCCATCGGTCGGGTAGATGGTGGCGCCAATGCTGGCCGATACGTGCAGGTTAATCTGGCCGCGTTCGCTGTGGATCAGCACCGGCGCGGCGCAGGCCTCCAGCAAACGTTCCAGCACCGGGATGCAGTCGTTCGGGTGTTCCAGGTCGGCCAGGATGGCGACAAACTCATCGCCACCGAAGCGCGCCAGTGAATCGCCGTCGCGCAGTGCCGTCTTCATGCGCCGCGACACCGCAATCAGCAATTCGTCGCCGACGGCATGGCCGTAGCTGTCGTTGACGTGTTTGAAGCCGTCGAGGTCGAGGTAGACCACGCTGAGTGCGCGTTTGCGCCGTTCGCTGAGCAACAGCGCCTGCTCGAGCCGGTCGGCAAACAGCACCCGGTTCGGCAGACCGGTCAGAGCGTCGAAATGGGCGATGCGCTCGAGCTGTTTTTGGTGCTCCTTCATGGGCGTGATGTCGGAGGCCAGCGCGACATAGTTTTTCACTACGCCGTCGCCATCCGAAACCGCGCTGATGGTCAGGATCTGGGCGTAGACCTCGCCATTCTTGCGCCGGTTCCAGACTTCACCGACCCAGTAGCCGGCTTCCAGGATGGTGCTCCACATGGTGCGGTAAAACTCGGTGCTCTGGCGCCCGGATTTCAGCAGGCGCGGGTTCTGGCCGCGCACCTCGTCTCGCGTGTAGCCGGTAATCTTGGTGAAGGTGGCGTTGACATCAATGATGCTGCCATCCGGGTCGGTGATCATGATGCTTTCGCGTGCGTGCGTGAATACGCTGGCCGCCAGATGCAGCCGGGTTTCGGACTTTTTGCGCTCGCTGATGTCGAGCAGCATGACCACCGCGCCGTCCAGGCCGGTGCCACGCAGCGAATGCACCATCACCTGGAACCAGCGATTGCCAGCGTCGCGCGTGGTGTGCAGTTTGCTTTCGGCTGCGGCTTGTGCGCCGGACAGCACCAGCTGCACACTGTGGGCGAGCTGGCTCAGCGCTTCCGGGTCGGTCTCCAGCAGCGGGTGCAGCAGGGCGAGCCAGTGTGGGTTGGCGCCGGCGTCGGTAGCGTCGTGGCGGGCCAGTCCGACGAGTTGCTGCCAGCCCTGGTTGCCCAGGCTGACATGCCCGCTGGAGTCGAGCATGACCAGGCTGGCCGGCACCGCATTGAACAGGCCGGACAGGCGTTGCCACTCTTGTTGCTTGGCCCGTTCCCGGGCTTTGAGCTGGCGCCGGGTGCGCAGGTAGATGAAGCTGACCAGGCCAATCACCGCCAGCAGCGCCGGAATCACCAGCCACAGGGTGGTCTGGCGTTCTGCCCGCCAGGACGCCAGCGCCTGTTCCCGGTCCAGGCGGGTGACGATCAGCAGCGGGTACAGCGTGGAGGCACGAAAGGCCACCAGGCTGCTGCCGCGCCGCGCATCCTGCTCATCAAAGGTGCCGAATTCTTCGTTGCCGTTGACGCGGGCTACGGCCTGGTTCGCTTGCGCCGTGCCAGTGCTCTCCAGGCTGCCGCTGCTCAGCAGCACGATACCGTCATAGCGCTGCAATTCGACAGTGGCGCCGGCAGCGCTGCCGAGCGACTGTTCAAACTGGTTGCGGAAAAAATCCGGGTTGATCGCCGCCAGCACGGTCCAGGTGTGTGCCCCTTGGCGCAGCTGCCGGACCACTGGAATCAGATAGCGCGCGCTGCCGCCAAAGGGGTGCTCGCGGTCCAGCGCATAGCCATCGGCAAAGTCACGGCCGGACCAGGGCGCGCCGATGCGCAGAAACGACGCCTCGCTGGAGGACGTCGGTGGCACCGGCTGGAATTGCTGCACATCAATTTGGCGTCCCAGATTGCGTGGATTGGAGCTGAAGGCAATGGTGTGCTGCTCGTCCAGCAGCGACAGCGAGCGCAGCATCGGCATGCGGCGCAGTTCGCTTTGCAACTGGGCACTCCATTCGCCCGGGGGGTGCTGTTTGGCGCTGGCCTGGGCCAGCAACTGGGCCAGCAGCAGATCGACCACGTTCAGGTTTTCGGTCAGCTGGATTTCCAGCATGCGGGTCTGCAGGGCAATGACTTTGCTATGAAAGTCCATCGCCTCGTTGTGCAGGCGCACGATGGTGTACGAAATGCCGCCGATGGCGCAGGCAACAAACAGCAGCAGCAGCGCCAGAAATGGCGAATGCTTGTTGATGTTGCGTTGTGGAACGGCGCTCACACCCGTGCTCGCTCAGTCGCGCACTACGATGGGTTCCAGCTTGTGGCGCCGGGCGGCGCTCATCAGACGGCCATCGTGCTTGATGTCGCTGACAAAGCGCTCCATGCGCTGGTACCAACGCTCATCGCCTTTTTGCATGGCGTAGGCGTAGGAGGTCAGGTGGTAGGTTGTGGGCGGCGCAATGATGCGGGCCCAGTCCGAGGTGGCCAGCATGCGCTGGCTGTAGGGAAAGTCGGTCATGAAGACATCGGCGCGTCCGGATTCGACTTCCTGTTCCCGTGCAAACGGCGTTTCCGGCGCAATCAGCGTGGCGTATTTGAGCTTTTCGCGCATCACTGGTTCGTGGTAGGTGCCCTTGGCTACCGCCACCACCACGCCAGGACGGTCGATGTCGGCCCAGTCCCGGATGTGGTGATTGGTCTTGGAGGCTATGGCGAAGATGTCGCTGCGCAGGTGCGGTTGGGTAAAGCGCAATTTTTCGGCGCGCTGCGGTGTGATGCCGATGGCGAACATGGCGATGTCGCAGCGGTCCTGGGTGATGTCGTCGATCAGTTTGGCAAACGAACTGTCAACAAACTCCACTTGCATCTGTGGACCCAGATCGTGTGCCAGTTGCTGCGCCAGATCAATGTCGATGCCAACCAGGGCCTGGGTTTTCGGGTTGCGGTAGGTGATGCCGTAATAGTCGGGCCAGATGCAGACGCGCAAAGTGTGCGACGCCAGTACGCGTTCCAGTCGGCTGCTCGCGGACGCGCCCTGTCCATGGGCCAGCGCGGTCGAAAGCAGTGTCAGCAGTGTCAGCAGGAGCTTCCAACGGCCCATGCCATATATTTTTTGCATGGCCGATGGTATGAAAACCGCCCCCGGTCTTTCTTGATGCAGATCAGGATTTGCGCTCGCTTTGCAGCCGGCGCATTTTCTGCCGCCCAGGCGCCTAGGCGCCCTTGCTGCTGCGTTTGCGTCCATTGCGCGGCGTGGCGGCGGGTGCCGACAGGCCACTGGTCAGGGAACAGGCCAGGTCCATTACCCGGTGCGGGTCGGCGCCTAGGGTGTCCATCAGAAATTCGATGATTTCCGAGCGCGGATTGGCCAGGGTCGGTTCAATCATCATCACCGCAGCGGACACCGCCAGGGCGCGTTCGCGACTGGCCTGGTCGGGCAGCAATTGCTGCAGTGCGTTCAGGGCTTCCACCGGGGCCACTGCGGTAAAGCGGGCTTGTTGCTTGAGCAGCTGCACCCAGTCGATCTTGCTGGGCAGATTGCCGCGTGCGCCATCGGGCAGCTGCGCCAGCAGGCGCGCCAGGCGCAGACTGCGGCGTTCGAACGCACCAATCGAGACCATGCCGGCGAGCACGATGCGGCACACCGCTTCCGGAAAGCCGCCCTGGTTGATGGTGGCCAGCACCGCCTGGTGCGCTGCCTCAATGTCGGCCAGCGCGCGCTGTTTGGCCCGTTCCGCGTCCGGTGTGGCCGGCGGGAACCAGCGGCCCAGGCCCTGGGCGCCGTAGATGCTGCGTGCCTGCTGCACCGCCTGCGCGTCGCGCCGGTCGCGGTACTGGTTCAGGTTGTCGGTGATCTGCGCATCGAGTTGCCGCTCCAGGGCGCGCAGCGGGTTGTCCTCGGCGACGGTGTGCCGGTGTTCGCGCACTTGCCGCGCCAGCGCGCGGATCAGCGGCGCGCCGACAAAGGCATCGGAGAACAGTTCGCGCTGCAGCCGCAGCGGGTGCGACTTGCCCAGCGCCTCGCCGACGCTGCGCGTGGCAAACATTTTCACCCAGGGCCGGACCCAGGTCTTGTAGGCCTGGGCGTTGAGTTCCGAGACCTGGGCAATGGTGGAGAACAGCGCCTCTTCCTCGCGGCCTTCCGGATTCAGGGCCAGGATGTCCTGCATGGTGCGGTGCTGGTAGTGCACGCTATAGCCGCCCGGCTCAAGCTGGTCCCAGCGCTGCAGCACCTGGCCATCCTTGGCTTGCAGCTTCATTTCGTACAGACCCGGTGGCAGGCTTTCGATCACGTCGAGCGAGGCCACCAACTGGTCGTGCTCTTTGCGGGCGATGTCGCCACCGACAAAGATGCCCAGATGGCCGACCGACTCGTGCAACACATAGACGATGGTGCGCCCGGCGGCGGCGATGGCACGCTCGTCACCCCAGGTGTCGATGATCCAGTCCAGCGCCTGCGGCACCGGCGTGATGTTGTCGCCGTGCGAGGCAAACACCACCACCGGCGCGGTGATGTTGCGCAGGTCGATTTTTTTATCGCCGTCCATCACTTCGGCGCGCGCCAGGCGGTTGCCGACAAACAGGTTTTCAACAATCGCTTCGATCTCGGCGCCGGTCATGCGGAAGTAGCCGCCCCACCAGCGCTCAAATTCCAGAAAACGCCCGGCTTCGGTGTCAACGCCAGACCAGAGCTTGTAATAGCGGCTCCACAAGGTGTTGGCGGGGTTCAGTTTTTCAAAGTTTTCCACCAGGTAGGCGCCGTCGAAGCGGTCGGCACCGAGGTCGGAAGTCAGCGAGGCAAGCCAGGAGCCGCCCAGCGCCGCGCCGGAATAGCGCATCGGATTGAGGGTCGAGCTGCCGGCCCAGTAGGACAGCGGCGCACCGACCACCATCAGCGGACCGAACAGTTCCGGGCGCGTGGCGTTGAGCGCCATCATGGCCCAGCCGGCCTGGCAGTTGCCGATGACCACCGGGCGCGACGGGCAGTCCGGGTGGCGTGCAATCACGGCCTCCAGAAACTGGGCTTCGGCGTGCATCACGCTGAACAGGGTCTGGCCGTCGATCGGTTGCGGGCGGAAGGTAACGAAGTACACCGGGTGGCCGGCGCGCAGCGCCACGCCGACTTCCGAGTCGTGCTTGAAGCCGCCAATGCCCGGTCCGTGGCCGGCGCGCGGGTCCACCACCACCAGTGGGCGCAGCGTCGGGTCGGTGGGCTGGTCCTGCGGCGGCACCACGTGCAGCAGCGCGTAATTGCAGGGCTCGGCCAAGGTCTGGCCGTCCAGCACCACTTCGTGTTCAAACTTCAACAGCGGCGGCGTGCCCTGGGCCAGGTGTTCGCGGTACGCATTACCGCGGTCAAGCAGGGTGTCCAGAAACAGCACATTGCGTTGTGCGGCGTCGCTCAGGTATTCCTGGATCTCGCTAAAAGACAGGCGTGCTGGCACGGACGCGGTGGACTCGGGACGGGGCATTGAAACGATCCTTGATGTGGGTCAAGCGGCAGAAGAAACCTTCTATATTTTGCGCCTTTATCGGCCACAATAAACCACAACCATGGGTCGTCATGCGTTGCAACGCAAGGGAATTTGAGCGATGGATATCAAAAGCCTGCTGGATCAGCCCAACAAATTGCCAACCATCCCGAAGGTGATGGAACAGCTGATCCGCAGTTTCAGCGACGAGGACGCTTCCTTCACCGAAATTGCCAACCAGCTGTCGGCCGACCCGGCGCTCAGTGCCAAGCTGTTGCGCCTGGCCAATTCGGCCTATTTCCATTTGTCACGCACCATAGGCACGGTGGACGACGCCTTGCGCATGCTGGGTTTTGTCATGGTGCGCAACCTGGTGCTGGGCAATGGTGTGGCGGCGGCGTTTCGCAATACCAAGGGCATCGACCTGCACCAGTTCTGGCATTACAACCTCTACACCGCCAGTGCCTCGCGCTGGCTGGCGGGCAAGGCCGAGCTGAATTCGGACCTGGTGTTCACGGTCGGTTTGATGCACGGCATTGGCCAGTTGCATCTGCATGCCGCCGCGCCCGAGGCGGTGGCGCCGATCGACAAGCGCGCGCACGTGCTGGACAGCGACCGGGCGGCATTGGAACAGGCCGCCTGGGGCTTTCACAACGGCACGGTGGCGGCCGAACTGGCCCAGGTCTGGCATTTCCCCGAGCCGATTTCGCAGGCCTTGCGCTGGGTCGTCGAGCCGCTGGCGGCAGAGGACTTTTCGGTGGCCGCGGCCTGTGTCCACCTGGGTGCCTGGCGCGCCCGCAACGACATTCGCGGCGTGCCCAAAGAGGCCATGCTGGCCAGTTTTCCGGCCGCCGTGGCCGAGCGCCTGGGCTTGGGCCTGGCGCTGGTGCTGGACGACATGCCGCCCCGCGCCGAACTCACCGATGGCCTGCAAGCCATGTTTGATTGAGGCGGCCACTGCCGTACACCCGAGGCCATGACTTCCGATTCTTTGCCGCCGGACGACGCACACCTGCTCCTGCTGGAGCGCAACCAGGCGTTGTTGCATGACATGAACGCGCGCATTGCGCGGCTGGCGATTGCGCTGGGCGTGTCACTGCACAACGAGCAGCAAATCGCCGACGCCATCCATGGCTTGCAGACGCCGCAGGTGGCGCTGGAGCGGCGCAGCAGTGGTGAACGCCGCAGCGGTGCGCGCGGCGGCACCGTAGAGCGTCGCGTCAGCTACATCCGGGAAGAGTTGCGTGGCCTGCTGGTGCTGCGCTATGGCGCGCAGACCCGGCTGGTCGCCGAAATCGGCCTCAGCGCCACGCGCAGCCTGATGGCCGGCGCGGAAGCCCAGCTTGATCGCGCCGGCTTTGCGCCGGGCGCCGACGGTGTCGACCGCAACGGTTACCAGAACACTGATGGCAGTGGCGGCGGGCGGTAGCGCGTGGCGCGCCGGCAGCGCGCTCAGTGCGGACTGCGCCAGCGCCGCAACAGCAAGGCATTGCTGACCACGCTGACACTGCTCAGCGCCATCGCCGCCCCCGCAATCACCGGACTGAGCAGGCCCAGCGCCGCCAGCGGAATGCCCAGCACGTTGTAGGCAAAGGCCCAGAACAGGCCCTGGCGGATTTTGTTGTAAGTGCGGCGCGACAGATCGAGCGCATCGGCGACCAGGCGCGGGTCGCCGCGCATCAGCGTGATGCCGGCGGTCTCCATGGCCACGTCGGTGCCGGTGGACATGGCCATGCCGACCTGTGCGGCCGCCAATGCCGGCGCGTCATTGATGCCGTCGCCGACCATTGCCACCACCGCGCCGTCCTGGCGCAGGCGCTGGATCACCGCCGCCTTGTCGCCGGGCAACACTTCAGCAACTACCTGGTCGATGCCGAGTGCTGCCGCCACGGCCTTGGCACTGCCGTGGTTGTCACCGGTCAGCATGACGGTGTGTATGCCCTGTGCCTGCAGCGTGCGCACCGCCTGTGCCGCTGTCGCCTTGATGGTGTCGCCAAAAGCCAGTACGCCGAGCACTTCAATGCCCTGGTCCGACTGGCGCCGCAGCAGCCAGGACACGCTGTGCCCTTGCGCCGCGTGCTGGGCTGCGCTGGCCGCCAGCAGCGCGTCACTGGCGCCGAGCTCCTGCACGTAGCGGCTGCTGCACAGCAGCAGCGATTGGCCGTCGACGCTGGCTTCGACGCCGCGTCCCGGTAGTGCCCGCGCGGCACTGGCAGCGGCCAGTACCAGGTGTTCTTGTTGCGCCTGCGCCAGTACGGCGCGCGCCAGCGGATGGTCGCTTGATTGTTGCAGGGCGGCCGCCAGGCCCAGCACCTCAGCAGCTTGCCGTCCTTGCGCCGGACAGACCGCCAGCAGCGCTGGCCGGCCTTCGGTCAGCGTGCCGGTTTTGTCGAACACCACGGTGCGCACCGCGTGCGCCAGTTCCAGTGCCACGGCATCCCTGATCAGAATGCCGTGGCGCGCCGCCACGCCGGTGCCCACCATGATCGCCGTGGGCGTTGCCAGTCCCAGCGCGCAGGGACAGGCGATCACCAGCACCGCCACAGCGTTTACCAGGGCCTGCTCGAGGTTGCCGGTGTGCGCCAGCCAGCCCAGCAGGGTCAGCAGCGCCAGGCCCAGCACTACCGGCACAAAGACGGCACTGACGCGGTCGACGATGCGCTGGATTGGCGCTTTGCCGGCCTGTGCCGCCTCGACCATGCGGATGATGCGCGCCAGCGTGGTCTCGACCCCGACCGCCACGGTGCGCAGCGTCAGCGCACCTTCGGCATTGATGGCGCCGCCGGTGACGCTGTCGCCGACCTCCTTCAGCACCGGCAAACTCTCGCCGGTGATCAGCGATTCATCGACGTGGCTGCGGCCCTGCTCCACCACGCCGTCAACGGCAATGCGCTCACCCGGGCGCACCAGCACCAAGTCTCCGACGACGACGCGTTCGACCGGTAATTCGGTCGCCACGCCGCCACGCAGCACCCGCGCCTGCGCCGGCCGCAAGGCATTCAGGGCGCGGATGGCATCGGTGGTCTGGTGCTTGGCGCGTGACTCCAGCCACTTGCCCAGCAACACCAGGGTGATGACGGCGGCCGAGGCTTCGAAATACAAATGCGCCATGGCCTGTCCGCCGTGCTGCCACAGCATGTACAGCGACAAGCCATAGGCCGCCGAGGTGCCCAGCGCCACCAGCAAGTCCATATTGCCGGTACCGGCGCGCAGCGCCAGCCAGCCGGCCCGGTAAAAACGCCAGCCGAGCCCGAACTGCACCGGCGTGGCCAGGGCCAGCTGCAGCCAGCCATTGGGCATCCAAGTCAGCCCGAGCCAGGACAGCAGCATCGGTAGCAGCAGCGGCAGCGTCAGGGCGGCACTGAGCAGCACGGCGCGGATTTCACGCGACGCCGGTGCGGTGCCGTGGGTCGGCGTAGCTGCGGGCGCCGTGGCGCTGTAGCCGGCTTGCTCCACCGCTATTTGCAGCATCGGCCAGCGCACGCTGGCAAAGGCCTGCACGCTGGCTTTTTCGGTTGCCAGATTGACGCTCGCGGTCAGCACGCCGGGCACCTTGCGCAAGGCCTTTTCCACCCGGCCGGAACAAGAGGCGCAGCTCATGCCGCCGATCTGCAGTACCAGCTCCTGGGTCGGTACGTCGTAGCCGGCCTGGCGCACGGCGCTGGCCAATGCGCCAATGCCCACGCTGGCATCGGCCTGTACCGCAGCTTCTTCGGTGGCCAGGTTGACGCTGGCACTGCGCACGCCGGGCAGGGCTTGCAGGGCCTTTTCGACCCGGCGCACGCAGGAGGCGCAGGTCATGCCGGCGACCGGCAGGCGCAGCGCGCCGGCAGTGGGGTCGGAAAGTGGGGAGGGCATATCGCTCGGAGGTCAGGCTTTGGGGATGTCCATGGTAAGGCTTTGGGGAGGATTGGGCGCACGGACCGAAGTGGAAGTTTTTTAGGGCTACTGAATCGGCCTGTCAGTGCCGATGGCGCCCACGACAGACAGCCAGGAAAGGCCGATGTCAAATTTCCATCAAGATTTTTGCCGGTCGGGCTGAGACGATCCAGCTCCGGATACGCAAGCGATCCGCGCAAGTCGCAACTACAAGAAATCACCCACCCCTTTATGCCATTCCATTGGAGAGAATTTGTGAACAAGTGGCTCGTTTCCATTTCCATTGCCGCAGCATTTGCGGCATCCCCGGTTTACGCCAGCGTGAAAAATTTTGAAGGTTTTTCTGCTGGTGTCACGATCAACCATGCGGGGTCCCTTTTTAAAGTGCAGCGCTCCTATACGTCTGACTACGCATCCAGGACCGAACACAGCAGTTCGCAGGACTACGGTATGAGTCCAGGTCTGCAATTGCAATACCGCTTTCCTCTGGGGGAGACGTTTGTGCTCGGTGTCGGGGGCAGCTTTGATTCGGAAAACAGCGTCGACCTCAAGGGTCTGTACGGGCAGTCGGTCAAGCTCAAAGACACATCGTCGCTGTTTCTGAGCCCCGGCTATGCAGTGGGTGAGCGCTGGCTGGTGTATGCCAAACTGGCAGGCGTCAATGCCAACCTGGCGAGTGGTGCGTCAACGTCTGAAATGAAAGGAACCGGGTTTGGCGCAGGGTTTCAGTATGCACTGGCCGACAACTGGTATCTGCAGGCCGAATTCATGACCCACCACTACCGCGAAATGCAGCACAGCGACAGCTCGGGGCGCCTTCAGAGGCTGAGCAAAGCCGGCTTTCAGTCAGACGTTTTGACGCTGGGCATTGGCTACCGCTTTTAGGCGTCTGGGCTTGATTTTTTAAGCCCCTGCCGGTGCCCATGCGTGGGCACTGGCACTTTTTAGAGGGCTTTGCGGTAGCAACTGCATGCCTGCGCCATCAGTCCATCGGTATCCAGAATTTCGATGTCGCCGCGGCTGTAGTCGATCAGGCCTTGCGCCTTGAGTTGGTGCGCTGCAGTGGTCACGCCGGCCCGCCGCACGCCCAGCATGTTGCCCAGAAACTCTTGTGTCAGGTGGAACTGGTCGGCGCCAACCCGGTCCTGTGCCATCAGCAACCAGCGCGCCAGGCGCTGCACAATGGTGTGAAAGTGGTTGCAGGCAGCGGTTTCGGCCATTTGCAGTGTCAGGCACTGCGCGCACTGCAGCACCTGCCGGTGCAGCGTCAGCGCTTCGTCAAAATAGGCGCGGAAGCAGTCGGCATCCATGCACAGACAACTGCCGCTGCACTGGACCACCGTGCGCACTGTCGATACCGACTCACCCAGGGCCACGGCACTGCCGACCATGCCTTCGCGTCCGACCATGGCAATTTCCAGGCCCGGATGGCCAGGCACCAGAGCCAGCAAGGAAACCAGGGCACTTTGCGGAAAATAGACCTGCCTGATTTCCTGCCCGGCATCGTATAGCAGGGTGCCAAATGCCAGTGACCGCGGCTCCAGTTGCGCACGCACACGTTGGTATTCAGCGGGTGGTAGCGCGGCCAGCAACCGGTTGTACGGATAGGCGTGAAGGGACGGCATGGCTGGCATCATATGTCGCCGCTGGCGCCAGCACAATGCCTGTGCAGGCCGCTGCAAAGGCTTCGATTGCGGCGCGTATTTTTGCTTCGGTTTGTCGTCAATCGGTCGATAAGGAAGGGGACACACGACTGAAAAGGATCCTCGCCATGTCTACCTCCGATCTGGTCCGCGCATTGCCCAAAGAACTGGAAGTATTGCTGTGGAGCCAGCAACTGCAGCGTGTCGAATTTGAAGAGTACGCCGCGCTGCGCCTGTTGTCCGATGCAGCCTGTTGCATGCAGCGCGCACGCAATGCCGAACAGAGTCTGGTGACGCGCTTTTTCATGGCCAATGAGGGCATACACGCACTCAGTCTGGGCGTGCTGTATTTGCATGGCGTGCTGCCCACTGGCTGGATCGGGCACCGCGCCATGGCGATGCAACTGGCCTGCGAGCAACTGCAATTGCCGGCACGTCTGATGCATCAGATTTTGTATTCGAACACCCACCGCGAATTGATCGTTTACGGTTCCACCGAACCGGTTGCCGCCAGCGAGTTGGCTGAATTGATGGCCTTGGCTGAGGTCATGATGGAGCAAGTGCACTACGAATATCCGGAGTGGGCGTCCTGAGACGCAGCACCTGGGCCCCGGCACGCGCCAGTTGGCGTCGGCAGGCGCCCCGTGCCTTGCAAAGGGCGTTGCGCCCGCATTGCGGAATGGCCTGAAACGGGCCGGCCCGGTATCTATCGCGTGTCTGGCTATAACGCTGGCACGCGGGCTACGTGCTCCCCAACGTGCCCCCCAATGCGCTTCCCAATGCGCCCCAATTGTTTATTTCAAGCATTGCCTGCCCTTGGGCAAATGGGGCGGCGCTAGATTACGCCCTTTCGCTTGTATTCAGTTTGCAGTGCAAGCGGGGGCCAACTTTCATTTCGGGAGCAACACCGCATGAATGCCTTGATAGATCGTGTGCCAGGCCGGAGCAGCGGCCTGGGTCGGCCAGCCGACCCAGGCGAGGCCGCGCCTGTGATTGCCTATCGCAGCGCGACGCCGCAGCACGCTGCGGCGTCGCGTGCGGCCCTGCTGCGGGCGCGGCGCGGTGTGCCCTATCTGGGGGTTCAAAGGGATGTTCAGGAAGTACTGAAAGCCCATCTGGAGCGCGGTCGGGAGCTGGAGTCACTTTTGCAGGGCGTGGTGGGTGATGTGCAGGCCCTGGTGCCGGCGCTGGATTTTCTGTCCCACAGCGCAGATGTCCCAGCCGACGTGCGCATGCTGGCGACCGGCTATTCCACCTTGGCGAATTCGCTGCTGCAGTACATGGGCGGTGTTCGCAATGGCCTTGATCGCTGGACCTTTGGCATGGAGTCGGCGTTGGATGCGGCGCAAACTGCCGATGACCATACTCCGATTGATCCGCGCCCCTGGGCCATTGGCCGCTTCGGTACCGATTTTCGTGTGCTCAACCGCTATGGTCGCAGCGCCTTGGCGGTGTACGCAGATATTGATGCATTCCTGAATGTGCATGCGCATCTGCTGGCGCCGCCACCCGCGTATGCCCACCGGGCGCAGACATGCGAGCTGGGCGCCGCGCCGGGGCCGTCGGGTGCTGGCAGCGGTGTGCAGGCCAGCACCGGCGGCGTGCCGCAGGCGATGCAGTCATACCGGAGTGCTTATGCCGCGGGTTGGGATACGCAGGCGCGGTTTTTCCAGATGGGTCGGCCGATTGCACACAACAGCCAGCACCGGCGTTACCAGTTTCTGGATCGCAGCTATGTCGATACCCAGGCGCACCAGCCGGCGCTGGTCACCAGTCTGGCCAGCGACCTGGCGCTGGCCGGTGCCACAGCCGCCGGTGCCACGCTGGGCGGGCTTGTGCGCGGACCGGTCGGCGCCTTGGTGGGCGGCGGCGGCACACTGGCGGTGGCGGCCGCGGCGCGCCCTTATGACGCCGCCTGGCAGGGCTACAGCGCGCGCTACTATGCGGCACCCGGGGCCCAGGATGTCTGGGGCCAGCGCTACTTTTATGGCTGGCGCCGCTCCGAGGGCGTGGCCACTGCCGTGCGCATCGACGGCGCGGAGCAACCGTCGGTATGGGCCAATTTTGCCGATCGGCCGGAGGCCTTCTCCTGGTGGCGCTGGCGCCATGGCCATGCCGACCCGCGCGCAGCCGTGTTCGACGGCTGCGGTCAGGCACAGCGCCTGCAGGCGGCACGCGCGCATGCCGCCGGGCACGGCAGTACGGATCAGCTGGTGCAGGCGCTGGCCGGTTTTGCTCCGCACGCCAGTGCCTCAGTGGCGCCTGCACCGACGCCTGCACCGGCGCCGTTGCCGCTGGCGGCGCCATGCTGGCCCGGCCCGTGTGGGCCAGATCGCACTTAAAGAAAGTTGCTCCATGACTGATACCACTACCACGGCAAGTGCCACGACAAGCACTGTGACAAGCGCTACCACAGGGCTCCAGGCCGACCCGCCCGAAGGGCTGCAAAGCCTGCTCGACGAACTGCGGAACACGCGCGCGGAGGTGTATGCGCAGCTGCTGCCACAGCTGCAGTTTCTGGCCCGCAGCCTGCACGTACCTGCCGCAGTGCGGGACCTCGCTGCAACGCAGCTGCAGCAGTTGCGCAGATTCATGGTGTATTGGCATACGGTGCAGGTGAAGCTGACCATCTGGCGCGCCGAACTGCTGGCAACCTTGGACACCGGCCGGTACGGCGCTGGCCTGGTGCAGGAAGCCCTGGCCGGGCCGGCCGGGGTCGAGCTGGCCAGCGGCATTGACCGGTTCCTGACGCAACAGCAGTATTACCTGCGCGCGCCCGCGCCGGCGCGCCCAGCGGTGCCCACGGCACTACGTGGGTTTGACTACCGCAGCCACTGGAACACCGGCTGGGAAACCAAGGCGCGCCTGTTTCAGCACGGAACACCGCTTGAGCGCAACCTGAACCGGCGCCGCTTCACATTCGCCGACAACAGTTATGTCGACATCCAGGCGCATGAGCCGGCTGTGGCCTATAGCACCGCCAGCGACGCGCTGGCGGTGGGCGTGTTTCTCGCCAGTGGCCTGGCGGTCTGCGTGGTTGTGTCCGGCATCATGTCGTATGCCCTGATGCCTGGCGTGGTCGTGGGCCTGGCGCTGGGTATCGCGGCGGGCGGCGGCGGGGCCTTGCTGACGTATCTGAAAACCCGCCCGCACGATGCCGTCTGGCAGGGCTATACCGCACGCTATTACAGCAACGCCGAGGCGCGTGTCGCCAGCGGTACCGAATACTTTTACGGATGGAAACGCTCCGACGACCGGGCCCAGCGTGTGGCGATCAACGGCAGCACCGACGTTGCCACGTTCCAGAACTTTGCCCATACGCCGCACGACTACAGCTGGTGGCGCTGGTACACCGGGCACGCTGCGCAGCGCGCGGCGGAACTGGAGCCCAACGCGCTGCCTGACCCCTGCGCTGCCACGGTATCGCTGGGTGGCAGCGCGGAACGCCTGGTGCAGGCCCTGGCGGCCTTTGCTCCGCCAAGCAGCGCTTCACTGGCGCCGCTGGCACCTGTGCCGGACACCGGGGGGGCGCAATTGCTCGGTGTGCCGCAGGCGGCTTGAGGCAGGAGTCGGCCTGTGGATGCATTGGCCAATGGCGCTGTGCTTGACGGCTTGTCAGCGGGGCAGCAGCGCAACCGCCTGACCGTGTTGCAACGCTATGTTGCCCGCTACCAGCGGGCGCAGCTGGAAGTGCAGGAGAACATAGCGGCGCTGCACGAACAGATCCGCGCCTTGCAGCACCTTCGCAACAACCTTGCGGCGCCGCCCGAGGTGCGCGCCCGGGCTGGGCGCTATGTGCTGCACAGTGAATCGGTGCTGCTGCATTGGCGTGCATTGCGCCAGCAGCTGGAGGGCGTGTCGAACCGCCAGTTGCCCAGTGTGCTGGCGCCGGTGGCGCAGTTTCCCATGCGCGACCCAGCTGCCCGTATGGATGCACTGCAGCACAGTCTTGCGCTGATCGACCCGCTGCTGGAATCCCTGCGGCGCTGGAATGTGCTGGACTTGCACCATGAATTGCTGCAGCAGTACCGGCAGTTCGAAGCGCCCGCGTCGGCGCGCCAGGGGCCGCTCCCGGTGCGGACCGGGGCCCAGCGTTTACAAGACTATGCCGCGCTGGTGCATGCGGCGTTGGTGCGTTTGCAGGACCGCGCGGCGGAATTCGAAATCCAGCGCCAGGCCCTGGTGGCAATGCGCACGGTGAATATGGCGGGGCTGGTTGCCGCTCACTACCGCCAACTGCAGGAAGCGCACAGTGTGCTCCAGCAGTGGCAAAGCCAATGCCGCGATCTGCTGACCATGATTGCGCAGGAAGCTCAGGAAGCGCAGGGCCTGCAGGACCCGGCCGTCGGCGTCGCTGGCGCCGCGCCACCCGCGCGGCGCCAGCTGCGTTCGCACTTGCCGGACATTGAAGATGCGCTGGAGGACCTGTTTTCGAATATGCAGATGCTGCCGGGTGCCGAGGCGCTAGAAGACAGCCGCGCCTTTCTGGCGCGCCACAGCGCCGCGTCGCACAGTGCGGCGCAGGACCTGGCCGATTGTGCGCTGCCGCCAGGCAGCGGCGCTTTCGGCGCCATGGCCTGCCAGGCCGGGCTGCCCGAAGGGCTGACATCCATGCAGGCCGGGTACGCCGCGCAGTGGCGCACCCAGGCCCAGTTGTTTGCCTACAGCGTGCCGCTGGGGCAGGACCGCAATACCCGGCGCTATACCTTTGCCGACCAGAGTTATGTCGAGATTCAGGCCTACCAGCCAACCCTGCTGACGAGCAGCCGCAGCGACTGGGCGGTGCTCGGCGTGGGCCTGTTGGCGGCACTGGTGGGCGCCATGGTGTCCGGTGGCGTGTTCGGTGCCTGGATGCTGCTGGGTGGCCTGGCCGGGGCGCTGGTGGGCGTGGGAACGGCACGCCTGGGGCGGCCTTTGGATGCCGCCTGGCAGGGCTATGCGGCGCACTATTTCAGCGCCGAGGGCGACCGCGCGCCGTGGGGGGGCCGCTATTTTTATGGCTGGAAACAATCTTCTGGCGTGACAGCGCCGGTGCGGCTGGAGGGCAGCGCCGCCGCGCAAATTTTTTCCAACTTTGCCGACCATGCGCAGGATTTTTCCTGGCACGGCTGGTGGGCTGGCGCTGCCGAACTGCGCCCGCCAACGCCGGCCCACCAGGTCGATCACCTGGTGCAGGCCATGGCGGCGCTACCGGGGGTACTTGCTGCCCCGCTGGGCGCGCTTGCGCCACTGCCGCTGCAAGGCAGCACGCCCGGGCTGGCGCTGTTGGCGCCGAGCGCAGCGCCGCAGGGTAGTGCAGGGTAGTGCAGGTTGTGCAGGTTGTGCCCGGCGCAGCGCCTGCGCCGGGGTCTGCGCCTGGCAAGTCCATTTGCGCTGTCGGGGGTTGGGCGCATCGGGTCCAATGGCGGTTCACGTTTCACAGGCGCGCGCCGCCAAGCCTCCGATGGACTTATTGCTCGACCCGAATCTCTGGATGGCGTTTGCCATGTTGACCGCACTGGAACTTGTTCTGGGCATCGACAACATCATCTTCATTTCGATTCTGGTGGGGCGCCTGCCGCCAGCGCAGCGTGACCGGGCGCGGCGCCTGGGGCTGGGCTTTGCCATGCTGTCGCGCCTGGCCTTGTTGCTGACCCTGAGTTGGGTCATGGGTCTGACAGCGGAGTTGTTTGTGCTGCTGGGCCGGGGTTTCAGCGGGCGCGATCTGGTGCTGCTCGGCGGCGGGCTGTTTTTGCTTTACAAGGCGGCCCATGAAATTTTTCAGGAAGTCGAGTCGCCGGCGTCCGGTGCCGCTGCGGACCCTGCCGGCGCCAGCGGCTTCAGTGGTGTCAGCCAGGGCGTGGGTGGCCGCTTGTTCTGGTCCGTGATTGTGCAAATCGGCCTGGTCGATATTGTGTTTTCACTGGACTCGGTGATCACAGCCGTTGGCATGGTGGACCAGATTGGCGTGATGGTCGCTGCCGTGGTGGCCTCGGTCGCCCTGATGCTGCTGGCGGCCAAGCCGATTGGTGATTTTGTCGATCGCCAGCCTTCGGTCAAGGTGCTGGCGCTGGCCTTCTTGCTGTTGGTGGGCGTGGCGCTGTGCGCCGAAGCCTTTGACCAGGCGCTGCCCAAGGGTTATCTCTACGCGGCCATGGCTTTTGCCCTGGCCGTGGAGGCACTGAACATCCGCGCGCGCAGCAAGCGCGCAGCGCTGCAAGGCGGCGCCCGAGGGCGCTGCAGCTGCGGTTAAACCAGGCGCGCCTCTTCGCTGGCGTCGACTTCTTCGGGCACGAACACCATGCGCGTCTTCGGATTGAAGTCCATCAGGCCGGCATAGCGGCCCCAGGCGATCATGGTCTGGAATGTCTTCTCGGGGTTGTCGTAAGGCAGGGCGCTGGCGATGTCTTTGATGATCTTGGCTTCTTCCACTTCTTCATATTCCTTGAGCAGGGCAATGATGATGTGGAACAGGCGCAGCTTGTAAACCTGCTCGGAAAAAATGGCGTGGCGGCCCTTGCGGTCGGCCGAAACGAATTTCTTGCCGAGCTCGGTGAAGCGCACTTCCTGCTTCGGCGTTTCGATGAAATCAAGAATTTCCGCAGCCTTGACGATGGAAATGGTTTCGCCGAATTCTTTGCCGATCTCGTCCGAGATGTCGTAGATATTGGTCAGCTCGGGGGTGTCGTGCATCATGCTCAGCAGACCCAGAATCTGGCCCACGGGCACCAGCGGAATCGATTCCATGCGCGAACGGCCGCGCGAAATCGGCTGGCCGGCAATGGCGGTTTCGGGCGGCAGGTCGGGCAGGTTCAGCGTGGTGATGGTTTCATGGATGATGCTGACCAGGCGCTGGAACTCAGGGTCGCGCGAATCGCGCGGGTAGGGCAGGTTGTTTTCCAGCACCAGGCCGATGCGGCCCGGGCGCGGGAACAGCACCACGATGCGGTTGGCCATTTCCACGGCTTCTTCAATGTTGTGCGTGACCATGAAGATGGAACTCAGGCCGCTGCTCGGGCTGCGCCACAGACTGATCAGTTCCTGGCGCAGGTTTTCTGCGGTAAGCACATCGAGTGCGCTGAAGGCTTCGTCCAGGCACAGCATTTTGGGCTGTGACACCAGGGCACGCGCCATGCAAAAGCGCTGGCGCATGCCGCCCGAGAGTTCGCGAGGGTAAGCGGCGTGGTAGTTGCCCAGGCCGATCATTTCAATGGCGCGGTCCACCGCGGCCTGTTTTTCGGCGCGGTCCATGGTGCGCGACATCAGGCCGACAGCCACGTTTTGTTCCACCGTAAGCCAGGGATAGAGGGCGAAGGTCTGGAACACGATGGAGGCGTCCGGGTTGACGCCGTCCAGCGGTTTGCCATTGCGCAGGACGCGGCCGGAGCTGGGTTCCACCAGCCCGGTCAGGCAGCGCAGAATGGTTGACTTGCCGGAACCGGACTGTCCCAGCAGGGCCAGCAGCTCGCCCGGGCGCACCGCCAGGTCGATGTTTTCCAGGACCTTGAGTTCGTGGCCACCGCCAGTGACAAAAACTTTGTTGACGGCATTCAGCTCGGCAACCGGAAGCGGCAAATCATGGTTTGTATGGGGCATGGTGCTTAGTCCAGACGGAAACGATTTTCAGCGAAGGCATAGAGCCGGCGCCAGACGAATTTGTTCATCAGCACAACGAACAGTGACATCACGCCGATGCTGACGATGATCAGCGGCGTATTGCCGGTTTGGGTGACGTTGGCAATATAGGCACCCAGGCCGTCGGCCTGCAGGGTGGTGTCGCCCCAGGTGGCCAGTTCGGCAACAATGCTGGCGTTCCAGGCGCCGCCGGCCGCAGTACAGGCGCCGGTGACCCAGAACGGAAAAATTGCCGGCAAGATCAGGGTGCGCCACAGGTCCCAGCGGCGCAGGCCGTAGACGGTGGCGGCTTCCTTCAGGTCGTTTGGCACCGCCATGGCACCGGCGATCACGTTGAACAGGATGTACCACTGGGTGCCCATGGCGATCAGCAGGATGCTGCCCCAGTTCAGGGTGATGTGGGCGGCGACAAAAAAGCCGACCATCACCGGGAAAGTCATGTTCACCGGGAAGGAGGCGCCGATTTGTGCCAGCGGCTGCAGGTACCGGGCGATGTTGGGCTGGAAGCCGATCCAGACGCCGATCGGCACCCAGATCAAGGTGGCCACCACCGTCATGGCCAGCACCCGCAGCATGGTCAGCAGGCCGAGCCACAGCACGTGGCCGACCAGCTCCCAGCTCAGCACGCCGTGCAGCACTTCCACCGCAGCAATGACACCGACCAGGACTTCGTAGCCAATCCACAGGCACAGCAGCGCCACCAGCGCGTTCCAGAGCCATTCGCGCTGGGTGTTGCGCACCGGGCGGCTGGACTGGCCGCGCTTGCCTTCGAAGCGTTGCAGGCGGTTCAGCAGGGGTTGGGCGATTTTTTCGTCCAGCCAGGTGAAGACATAGGCGCCACGCAGCAGGTCATAAACCCAGGATTTCGGCGCGCTGGCGGACTCGGTCAGCTCAATCTTGAACTTGTCGGCCCAGGCCAGCAGTGGCCGCCAGACCAGCTGGTCGCTGACCAGAATCAGGGTGATCATGGCCAGCACGGCCCAGCCGGCGGCGGCGTTGTCACCGCGCCCGATGGCGCCGGCCATATAAGAGCCCAGGCCGGGCAGCTGGATGTTCTGGTTCATCACGCTGATGGCTTCGCTTTGCGTTACGAAGAACCAGCCGCCGCCAAACGACATCATCGAGTTCCAGATCAGGCTGTGCGTGGAGGCCGGCAGCTCCAGGGTGCGAAAGCGCTGCCAGCGGCTCAGCCCGTAGGTGGCGGCGGCTTCCTGCATGTCGCTGGGGATGGTGACCATGGAGTGGTAGAAGCCGAACGCCATGTTCCAGACCTGGCCGGTAAAGATGGCGAAGATGGCGGCGCACTCAACGCCCATCAGGCTGCCCGGGAACAGGGCCATGAAGCCGGTGACGGTGGCCGACAGAAAGCCCAGCACCGGGACCGACTGCAGCACGTCCAGCGCCGGCAGGATGAAGGCCCGTGCACGCAGGCTTTTGGCGGCGATATAGGCGGTCAGGATGGCAAAGAACAGGGAAAACGCAAAGGCGATCCACATGCGCAGCAGGGTGCGGCCGGCATAGTAGGGAATCATCCACGCAGAGGCGTCGATTTCCGGCATGGTCTGCGGATCAAACGCCACCACCATGCCACGGCCAAAGTGCAGCGTGCTCCAGAGCAACGCAAACAGGGACATCATCACCAGGGCGTCAATCCAGCCAAAACCGGCGCGCACCGGCTGGACTGCAAGTTGTGGGGCAGTGCTTTTCATGGAATGGGTGTCAGGTGGACGTTTCTTTTCATGTGGTGCAGCGCCGCTGGCACCACTCCCCAAGGTTGGGCGATTCTACGGTTTGCGCATCCAGCGGATCCAGCAGGCCCCACACAGCCAGCGGATTTTTTGGATCTGGCAACCGCCTTCGGGCGGCTTTTCCGTGTGGCAGTGGCTGCAGGTTTTGTAGGTGCGCATGTGGGCAAGACTAGCCGGGCCAAATGACAAAAAAGTGACAAATTGGCCGACTGTGCCCGTGCGGCTTGAATTTCTGTCACAGTCCTGGGTCTTCATGGGGATGGGAAAACGATGTTGCTGTTTGTGATTCTGGTGGCCGGCATCTGGGCCGGTCTGCAAAACGCCCTGGCCGGCGGTGGTTCGTTCATTACCTTGCCGGTGCTGATGCTGTCGGGCATGAGTCCGTTGGCCGCAAATATCACGTCCACCGTGGCCTTGTTTCCGGGCCAGGTGACTTCCGGTTTTGCCGGGCGGTCAATGGTGACTGGCGCCGGTCGTCTGCCGTTTCGGGCGCTGTTTTTGCTGAGTATTCTGGGTGGCGTGGTCGGCGGCCTGCTGTTGTTGAATACGCCGTCGTCGGTGTTTGCCCGGCTGGTGCCCTGGCTGGTGTTGTTCGCTACCACGGTGTTTGCCTGGGGCAGTTTTTTTCGCAAAAGTACCGAGAGCACGCGCCATCTGGGACCGCTGGGTGCCGCGCTGGCGCAATTTTGCATTGCCGTATATGGCGGCTATTTTGGCGGCGGCATCGGTTTTCTGATGGTGGCGGCGCTGACGCTGGCCGGTTTGCCAACGCGCAATGCCAGCGCCACCAAGAATGCCCTGGCCGGCGTGATGAACGCGTCGGCGGTGCTGCTGTTCATGACCTCCTCGCAAGTGCACTGGCTGCAAGCCGCAGTGCTCGGCGGCGGCGCCATTCTGGGCGGCCTGATGGGCAACTGGGCCCTGCATCGGATCAATGAGCGCCTGTTGCGGGTGGTAATTGTCTGTATTGGCGTGCTGCTGACGGGTGGGCTGTTTTTGCGGCCAATTTAAGCCGCCCCGGGGGCGCGCGCCGCGCGCGCCACGGCGACCGAGCCGAGGCTGCCCTGTGCCGGGTCGCTGACCACGGCGAACCCCATTTCCACATAGACCGTGGTGCCCGAGCGGTGCAGCGCCTTGGTCAGCGTGGGTTTGCCTGAGTGCTTGGTGCCGCCAGACTCCATGGCCGCCCGGTAGCCGGCCCAGTGCGCTGGACGCAAGCGCTCCGGAATCATGACATCCAGGCTCTGGCCGAGGACTTCCTCCGGGGTGAAGCCAAACAGGCGCTGCGCCGCAGCGTTCCAGCGCCGGATGCGCCCCTCGCGGTCGGCATAAATGATGGCATCAGCGCACTGCTCCAGAATGGCGGCGCAAAGCGTGTTCGGTAAATCGTGGGTCATGCGGGGGTTCCCAATGGGGCGTTGTGGTCGCCGATCTTGGCGGGAAATGCCGTTCTTGTAAATTGGCGGCGCCTGGCCCTGCTCTGCTAGACTGCCGGCTCTGTGGTGGCGGCAGCTGACTGGCACGCCGTAACGCCGATTCCATTTCCCTGATGGACCTGAATCGGGTCTGCCGGCCCTGCGTGTGGCTGGGCAGCATGTGGCTACCGCAGGATGCACCGTTTCGAAGCGCTGCATACCGGCAGGCTTCCCCTGGGGTGAGGCCCTGCCGTGGGCGGCGCTTCACTTATCTCAAAGGGAAGCCATGTCTTATCTGCAGTTACTCGACGCCATCATTCAATCCACCACCGCACCGGCCGCCGTCCAGACCGACCGTGACAGTGCCTTTCCGCGTGCCACCGTGGACGCCCTGGGCAGCGCCGGCCTGCTCGGTCTGGTCAGTGCCAAGGAAGTGGGCGGCCTGGGCCTGGGCCTGGCGGAAGCGGCCCAGGTGATTGAACGCCTGTCCAAGGCCTGTTCGTCCACCGCCATGGTGGTCTGCATGCACTATTGCGGCACCACCGTGATTGAAAAATTCGGCAGTGAAGCGCTGCGCCGCGATATCGCCGCCGGCCGCCACCTGACCACATTGGCCTGGTCCGACGCTGGTTCGCGCAGCCATTTCTGGGCGCCTGTGGGTGCCGTGCGCCAGGACGGCAACGAAGCCGTGATCGATGGCAACAAGACCATGGTGACCTCGGCCTGCGAAGCCGACTCCTATGTCTGGTCGACCGGCCCGATGGCGGCCGAAGGCATGAGCACGCTGTGGCTGGTGGACCGCCGCAACGCCGGCCTGAGCGAAGCCAAATTCTTTGACGGCATGGGCCTGCGTGGCAACCGCTCCTCGCCGATCAGCGCCAAGGGCATGCGCCTGCCGCTGTCGGCCATGCTGGGCGCCGATGGCGCCGCCTTTGACACCATGATCAATACCGTGCTGCCGGTGTTCGCCACTCTGAATGCGTCCTGTTCCATTGGCCTGATGGACGCCGCCCTGCAGGCTGCCTGTGCCCACGTCAGTGGCAGCAAGCTGGAACACATTCAGACCGCGCTGGCCGATCTGCCGACCATCCGTGCCTACCTGGCGCGCGGCCAGATCAAGGCCGATTGCGCCCGCACCCTGCGTGACGACACCCTGGCGGCGCTGGCCGCTGGTCGTGCCGATGCCATGCTGCGCGTGATGCAGGTGAAGGTGACGGCGGCGGAAGCCGCCCTGGAAGTCAGCGACATCGCCATGCGTGTCTGCGGCGGCGCTGCGTTCCGCAAGGACGTCGGCATTGAACGCTACTTCCGCGATGCCCGTGCCGCCTCCATCATGGCGCCGACCTCGGACGTGTTGTATGACTTCATTGGCAAGGCCATTTGCGGCATGCCGGTGTTCGGTTAAGGCGGGAGTTGCACATGCACACACCACTGATGATGGGCGCTGTGGCCTACGCGCCCAAGGTCGTGACGATCTGGGAAGGCTTCAAGGAATACTTCTGGCGCCAGGGCTTTGCCTTTGACTACGTGCTGTATTCCAACTACGAACGCCAGGTCGAGGCGCAGTTCGAAGGCGCGATTGCGTTGGCCTGGAATTCACCGCTGGCCTGGGTCCGTGCCGACCGCATGGCGCGCGCGCGCGGCCAGCAGGCGCTTGCCGTGGCGATGCGCGACAGCGACTGTGACCTGACTTCGGTGTTGGTGGTGCGTGCCGATTCCGGCATTGCCACACTGGCCGACCTGGCGGGCAAGCGCATCGGCTTTGGCGCCATCGATTCGCCCCAGGCGACGCTGATTCCGCTCGACTATCTGCGCGGCCAGGGTTTGCTGGCCGGGCGCGATTTCACGGCCCGGCGCTTTGACGTGCTGGGTGGCAAGCATGGCGACCACATTGGCGGCGAGCGCGACGCGGCACAGGCCCTGATGGCTGGTGAAATTGACGCCGCCTGGATGATTGACGGCAACCAGCTGGCGTTCTCGCGCGAAGGGTTGTTGCCGGCTGCTGCCACGCGCATCCTGGCGCGCAGCGGGCAGTTCGACCACTGCAATTTCACCGTCAGCCCGGGCGCTCCCGAAGCGCAGGTGGCGCGTTTTACCGAGCTGTTGCTGGCGATGCGATGGGACGACCCGCAAGTGCGTCCGCTGCTGGAACTCGAAGGCCTGAAGGCCTGGCTGCCCGGCCGCACCAGCGGCTACGAAGCACTGATCCGCGCCACCGACGACGAGCAGTTTTACGATGCCCAAGGAAATCTCATTGCAAGCGACTACCGTTATTGACCTGGAAACGCTGGGGCTGGACGCCGGCGCCCACTTGCTGGTGAAGCACGCGCTGCAGGCGCTGGCGCCGGGCCAGACGCTGCAGGTGCGCGGCAGCAGTCCGGGCTGGGATGCCCAGCTGGCGGCCTGGTGCCGCAGCCAGGGCCATCAGTGCCGCCTGCAGCAGGACGCTGCCGGGCACCCGCTGGCGCTGCTGCAGCATGGCACGGCCCAGGCCGGCCGCTGGCGCGGCGCCTTGGCCACCGGCCATGCCGATCCGCGGCGCAGCGGCGCCGTGGCCGCGCAGGCCGATGCGCGCTGGGGTCTGGCGGCGCGTGGTGCCACGGTGGAAGCCGGCTCGCCGAGCATGCCGTTTCGCCTTGATCAGAAGGCCGAAGTCTGGGCCGAGAGTGCCGCGGACCTGTATGCCCAGGCTTGCGCTGCGCAGTGGAATGCCGACAGCGCCATCGACTGGAGCGCTGAATTCAGCCTGCCCGATGCGGTCGAAGACGCAGTGGTGCAGGTGCTGACCTACATGATCGAGAACGAGGTCGCGGCGCTTGTGGTGCCGGCACGTTTTCTGGGCCAGCTGCATCCGCATTTTCGCGAAGTGCAGGCCTTGCTGTCGATCCAGATCGCCGACGAGGCGCGCCATATTGACGTGTTTACCCGGCGCATCCAGCTCAAGGGCCGGGAGCCGGCGTTGTCCACCGCGGGTGGTCAGGCCTCGCTGAAAACGCTGCTCGATGAAGCCGATTTTTCGATTGCCGAGTTTTTGCTGTCGGTGCTTGGCGAGGGTACTTTCGTCAACCTGCTGCTGTTCCTGCGCGAGCATGCGCCGGACCCGGTAACGCGCGAAGTGGCGCGCCTGGCGGCCCGCGACGAAGCGCGCCATGTGGCTTTTGGCATGGGGCATCTGCAGTCGCGCCTGGCGCTGGACCCGGGTTTGCGGACCCGGCTGGCGCAGGCGGTGCAGGCGCGCAACGACGCCCTGTCCGCCACCTCCGGGCTGAACGAAGAAGTCTTTGATGCGCTGGTGTTGCTGGCGGCGGGCGCGCTCACGCCGACGGCGATTGCCAGTGGTTATCTGCGTGTGCAGCAGCTGATGCGCGAGATGGCCGATGGCCGCCAGGCGCGGCTGGAAAAGCTCGGCTTTGACAAGGCGGCAGCGCAGCAGCTGTCCAGTTTGCACACCCGCAACTTCATGTAGCCGCTGGCCCTAACCGCAGCTTGGGCTAGGGCTACGGCCAGCGTGACGGTCTTAGGCTGCGCTGCCTTGCTGGCGCAGCAGGAAGCGCTGGATCTTGCCGCTCGGTGTTTTTGGCAGCTCGTTGACAAACACCACTTCGCGCGGATAGGCGTGGGCGGCCAGACGGTGCTTCACATACATCTGCAGTTCTTCGGCCAGGGCCTGGTCCGGCTGGATGCCGTCTTTCAGCACGACGAAGGCCTTGACGATTTCGGTGCGCTCCGGGTCGGGTTTGCCGACCACGGCGGTTTCGGCCACCGCCGGGTGTTCGATCAGGCAGCTTTCCACGTCGAACGGGCCAATCCGGTAGCCCGATGAGGTGATGATGTCGTCGCCACGGCCGACAAAGGCAATGCTGCCGTCCGGCCCCATTTCGACGGTGTCGCCGGTCAGGTAGTAGTTGCCGACGAACGCCGCCGTTTTTTGTTGCCAGTAGCCGGGGAAGTAATACAGCGGTGACTGGCTGCGGTCGACCGCCAGCGTGCCGTGCTGGCCGGTAGGCAGTTCCTGGCCCTGTTCGTCGACCACCGCCAGGCGGATGCCAGGCACCGCAAAGCCGGCCGCGCCGGCGCGGATGGTGTGGCGCAGCGCGTGGAAGTTGCACAGCACCATGCCGAGTTCGGTCTGGCCGTAATGGTCGTTCACTACGCAGTCCAGGTGTTCCTTGAACCAGCGGATCACTTCCGGGTTGAGGGGTTCACCGGCACTGCTGGCGGCGCGCAGGCGCCCCTTGACGCGCAGCGCGGCAGCCCCGCCAGCGGCGATCAGAAGGCGGTAGGCGGTGGGGGCGCCGGCCAGGTTGGTAATGCCATATTTCTCGATCATGCGGTAGGTGCTGTCGACCGTGAACGAGCCTTCGTAGAAGTGGGTTGCGTGGCCGCTCAGCAGCGGGCCCAGCACGGCGTAATACAGGCCGTAGGCCCAGCCCGGATCGGCGATGTTCCAGTACGCGTCATCGGCGCGCAGATCGACGGCGTAGCGCATGTACATGTAGAACGCCTTGAGCGCCCGGTGCGGCACCGCCACACCCTTGGCCAGGCCGGTGGTGCCGGAGGTGAACAGCATCAGGCAGGGGTCTTCGGCGCTGCGCAGCACCGGGGTGAACTGGCTGCTCTGGCGTGCCATTTCGGCGCGAAAATCGAAGTCGCCGGAGCCCGCTGGCAGGCTTTGCTGCGCGGCCACGATGGTGGCCACCGGCGGGCAGTTGTGCACCTCGTCGAGTTTGGACCGGTTTTGGCTGTCGGTGACCACCAGCTTGGCTTCGCTGGCGTTGACGCGGTATTCCACCGCCTTCGGGCCGAAGGCGGTGAACAGCGGCTGGTAGACGGCGCCGGCGCGCAGGGTGCCGAGGATTACCACCAGCAGTTCGGGGATGCGCGGCAGCAGCCCGGCAACCCGGTCGCCGGGCTGCACGCCGCGGCTGACCAGAAAGTTGGCAAAACGTGCCGAGGCATCGCGCAATTCGGCAAAGGTGTGCTGGCTGCTGCGGCCGTCCTGGCCTTCCCAGTACAGCGCCACCTTGTCGCCATCGGCCCAGCGGTCGCAGCATTCGACGGCGGCATTGATGCCTTTGTCAAAGTCGCCGCTGAACAGGGCGTTCAGGGAGTCGGGCTGGAAGCTGGCGGCGAAATCCTGGTAGCTGGGAATCTCGACCGGGTTCGGCTGTGCGCTGTCTGTCATGCAATGCTCCTTGGGTTTTGCTATGTGTCCGGGGCGCTAGTGTGCCAGTGCGGTGGCGCCGCAGACTTGATCGATGTTAAGAGCTTTTTAGAAAGGTGTGCCCGGGCTGTAGCGGGTCGGCGCTGCCCTAGACTCAGGGGCATGGTGTTGCATAAATCTCCCACATTGGCGCTGCTGCTGAGCCGGCGCTTTGGTACTTTCTGGCTTGCCAGTTTGCTGTCCAACATTGGCACCTGGGCGCAACAGGTGGCACAGCCCTGGCTGATGCTGAGCCTGGGCGCCTCGCCGATGCTGCTCGGGCTGGACAACTTTGCGCTCGGCGCACCGGTGTTGTTGCTGACCTTGCTGGGCGGCGCGCTGGCCGACCGGACCGACCGGCGCAAGACGATTTTCCTGTTCCAGTTTGCCCAGATGTGGTGCCCGGTACTGATCGTCGGCCTGCTCTGGGCACATGCGATTCAGCCCTGGATGGTGGTCGGCCTGTCGCTGGTGGTGGGCATTACCGACGCCTTGTCGATGCCTTCGTTCCAGTCGATTGTCGGCACCCTGGTGCCGCGCGAGCAGATGCCGACGGCGATCGCGCTGAATTCGACCCAGTTCAATCTGTCGCGCATTCTCGGGCCGGCGATTGCCGGGGTGCTGATGGCCAGTGTCGGCGCGCTGGGGGCGTTCAGCGTCAGCGCGCTGTCGTATGTGCCGTTTCTGGCGGTAGCGCTGTGGATTCTGCCGCGCCACGGCGTGCGCCGCGGCGCCGAAGCACCGTTGTCGCTGCAGGCGTTGAAGGCCAGTGTGCGCCAGGTGCTGGGCCAGCCGGTGCTGCGCTGGGCCCTGCTCAGCGTCAGTGTGAACAGTGTTTTGTGTGCCCCGTTGATCGCCTTTTGTCCGGTGCTGGTGCGCGATGCCCTGCATGGTGACGTGGCCGAGTTCAGTACCGCCGCTGCCGCTTTTGGTGTGGGCGGCATGCTCGGCGCGCTGGGCTTGCTGGCGCTTGGGCCGCAGCACGACCGGCGCCGCTTGTGCGCCTGGTTCGGCATGCTGTTTGCTGCGCTGGTGCTGCTGGCCGGCCGCAACCAGGTGCTGGCGCTGTTGCCGGCCATGTTTGTGCTGGCCGGCATCGGCATGACGGTCAGCAACACCTCGGCCAATACCCTGATCCAGTCGCAGGCGCCGCTGCATATCCGTGGCCAGGCGGTGAGCATGTTCATGCTGGCGATGCGTGGCGGCATTGCCCTGGGGGCCTTGCTGACCGGAGCGCTGGTAAGCGGGCTGGGCGTGCAAACCGCCTTGCTGATCAATGGCGCACTGGCCATGCTGGCGCACCTGCTGGTGGCCTGGCGCGGTTCACGCGTGGGTTGATTATTCGATCACCTTGCCGTCAACCACCTGAATCGTTTTGTCGCATTGCGCTGCCAGGTCCGGGTTGTGCGTGACGAACAGCACCGTGGTGCCGTGTTCCCGGTTGAAAGTGCGCAGCAGGGCGAACACCGACTCGGCACTTTTGGTGTCCAGGTTGCCGGTCGGTTCGTCGGCCAGCAGGACCGGCGGGTTCATGGCCAGGGCGCGGGCGATGGCCACGCGCTGCTGCTGACCGCCGCTGAGCTTGCCGGCCAGGTTGTCTTTCCAGGCCGTCAGACCCACGCTTTCGAGCAGGCTTTCGGCGCGCTGGCGCATCTGGGCGTTTGGGAAGCCGGCCGCGCCAAGCATGGGAATCATGACGTTTTCCAGCGCCGAAAAGGCGGTCAGCAAATGGTGGTACTGGAACACAAAGCCAATGCTGTGGCCGCGCAGCCGGGTCAGCGCGGCTTCGTCCAGCGCGGTGGTTTCCTCGCCGCACACGCTCAGGGTGCCGGCGCTGGGCCGGTCCAGCAGGCCGACGATATTGAGCAGCGTGCTTTTGCCCGAGCCGGACGGGCCGACCACGGCGCAGAAAGCACCACGGTGCAGCGTCAGGTCAATGCCGTGCAGCACCTCGGTTTCTATCGGCGTGCCCAGGTTGAAGCCCTTGCGCACGCCGCGCAACTGGATTACCACATCAGCGTCATCAGCCACGGATTGCCTCCACCGGATTGAGTCGGGCGGCGCGCAGCGCCGGGGCATAGGCCGCCGCCAGCCCGGTCAGACCGGCCAGCAGCAGGGCGATGGCGAACATGCCGGGTTCCAGATCGAGCGGGAACAGCGGCGTGCCGTCGGCATTCAGCGCCAGCTTGGACCACAGGTACAGCGCCACCGCGCCGATGGCGCAGCCAACCAGCGCCCCGCCCAGGCCGAGCAGGCCGCCCTGCAGTAAGAAGATGCGCAGCACCTGGCCCTGGGAAATGCCCATGGCGCGCAGAATGCCGATCTCGCGTGATTTCTGCACCACCGACACCACCAGCACGCTGGCAATGCCGAACGCTACCGACAGGCCGACAAAGAAGCGGATCGCCGTGTTGGCGGTGCTCTGGGCACTGACGGCGGAGAAGAATTGGGCACTGTTCTTGATCCAGCTGTCGGCTTCCACGCCGGTGGCGTCGGCAATTTTCTGCGCCAGGGTTTCGGCGGCATAAATGTCTTGCACCGTGACTTCAATGCTGGTCACGCCGCCGGGCATGGACAGCAGGCTTTGCGCAGTGCGCAGTGCGGTGAAGGTGTTGCGCTGGTTCACACCCTTGTTGCCGAAGTCAAAAATGCCGGCGATGGTCAGCACGTTGTCGCTGCCGTTGGCGGCGGTGACGTGCAGCTTGTCGCCGACATCGACCCCGAGGTCGTGCGCCAGTTCAATGCCGATCAGGATGTCGGTGCTGGTCAGACGCATGCTGCCGCGCACCCGCATGCTGGCGAAGTCGACGATGCGGAAATAGGTTTTCGGTTCAATGCCGGACACCGTGACGGCACGCGACGTGCCGCCGCGCAGTGCCAACACCGGGCCGCTGGCCACCGGTGACACCACTTTGACGCCGCTCATGGCCTGCACCTGTTGTTGCACCGCCTGCCATTGGTCAATCGACTTGATCTGTTGCAGCGGTGGCTGCACTATGGCGGCCTCCACCGCGCGGCCCGGTGCCGCGTCCTCGCGCAGCGTGCGGGTGATCTGTTGCGGCAGCAACAGCTGGATGTGTGACTGGGTTGACAGCACGCGCCGGATGAAATTGCTTTGCAGGCCGGACAGCAGCGCCGACATGAAGACGATCACGCCGACGCCGATGGCGACACCGGAGATGATGAACAGGGTTTGCATCCGGCCTTCGCGCAGGAAACGAATCGCCAGAATCCACTCAAACGGTTGCCAGGAACTTGACATGGCGGCGCCTTAGGGGTGCGCTGCGGCGTGCACGCGCATGCCCGGCACCATGTCGGGCGTCGCCGGCAGCACCTGATCACCCTCTTGCAGGCCCTGGCGCACCTCGACCCAGTTGCCGCTGTGCAGGCCGAGTTGCAGGGGGACTTTTTGCGCCACTCCATCTTTGGCCTGCAATACCCAGGGCGTTCCGCTGCCCAGGTCGTGCACCAGTGCGCTGGACAGTACCAGTGCCTGGTCCTGCCGTGCCACCGCAATGTCGACCGACACGGTCATGTCCTGTTGCAGCTGGGCCGGCGCTTGCGGCACGTCCAGTTTGACATCGACACCGCCGGTCTGGGCGTTCACCCCCGGATTGATATAGGCCACCACGGCCTCGAATTTTTGCTGTGGAAAAGCGTCGGCCGACACCAGTGCCTTTTGGCCCAGGGCCACCAGACTCAGGTTTTTCTCGTCGATCGAGACCAGCAGCTGGGACTTGCCGGAGGGCGACAGCGTCATCAGCGCCTTGCCGGGCTGTACCACGTCGCCGACTTCGACATTGCGCGCGATCAGCACGCCGGCGCTGGGCGCGGCAATCGTGGCGTAGCGGGCGCGCGCCTGCGCCACGTCGGCATTGGCGCGGGCTTCGGCCAAATTGGTTTGGGCGACAGCGTAGTCGCTGCCATTGCTGCGCGTGGTTTCGAGCTGCTTGACGCTGGCGTGCCATTGCGCATCGGCGGTGTCCAGCGCCTTGCGGGCGTCGTCCAGGGTGGCGGCGCCAATGAAGTTTTGCTTGAACAGGTCTTGGTCGCGCTGCATGGTGGCGCGCGCGTTGTCCAGATTGGCGCGCGCCTGGCGCTCGGTTTGTTCGGCCACCGGGCCTTGCACTTCGGTGAGCTGGCGCAAGCGGGCCTCGGCTTGGGCGACGGCCATTTGGGCCTGCAGGGCGGTGGCCCGCAATTCGCTGCTCTCGAGTTCGATCAGCACCTGGCCGGCCCGCACAGTCTGGCCTTCGTCGACCGGAATGCGGGCCACGGTGCCGGTGATGGAGGCGCCTACGTCGACCCGGTGCGGGTTCTCCACGTGGCCACTGGCGACCACGGTTTGCACGATGTCCCGCCGCAGCACCGATTCCATAGCCACGCCCGGGCCGCGCCACAAGCGCACGGCCAGCAGGACGACAAACAGGGCGACGAGGGCCGACACAAGGTGCCAGCGGTAGCGAGAGAGCAGTTGAAAAGGCGACATGGTGGATAGCGTGTGACAGACGGCACTGGCGGCAGGTAGTGCAACCATTGTGGAGATTTTTGGGTGCCGCGATATGACTTGGATCAAGTGGCGCGCTGCCAATGCCGGCTTTACAAGATTTGGCGTCGCGCGGCAGATCGCTTACACTGCGCCTCGCCCGGGGTGCGCAGTCTGCGCTGAGATGTCTATCAAACCCGTGAACTTGATCTGGTTCATACCAGCGTAAGAAGTGCAGTGAAGTGCAGTGCCGCCAGTGACGCCAGCCGTCCGGGCGGCGTCTTTTCTGACAAGTTCGCGGTGCTGGTGGCCTCTTTTGTTCGGGTGCCAACCGGAGAAGCCACTGTGAATGCCCCCGACAAACTCGCCCAGTTCATTCGCCTGACGCGCGATCCCCTGCCTGCTTCAAGCAAGTGCTATGTGCAGGGCAGCCGCCCCGACATCCAGGTGCCGCTGCGCCAGATCATGCAAAGCAACGGTGAAGCCGTGACGGTGTATGACACCTCCGGCCCGTATACCGACCCGGCCGTGCCGATTGACGTGCGCGCCGGCCTGCCGGCCTTGCGCCAGGGCTGGATCGAGCAGCGTGGCGATACCGAGGTGTACGTCGGGCGTGCGCCGTTTGCGCTGGACGACGGTCTGAAAAATGGTGAAAACGACGCCTTGGCGGCGTTGCGCGCCCAGGCCGCCGGCCTGCAGCGCGCGCCCCGGCGTGCGCGCAGCGGCCTCAATGTGACGCAGATGCATTACGCCCGCAAGGGCATCGTTACGCCGGAGATGGAGTACGTGGCGTTGCGGGAAAACCAGAATTTGGCGTGGCAGGCCCAGTACCTGAACAACGCCGAGCGCGAGCAGCGCCTGGCCGGCAACAGCTTCGGGGCCAGCATTCCGAAGGTGGTCACGCCCGAGTTCGTGCGCGATGAAGTGGCGCGCGGGCGCGCCATCATTCCGGCCAATATCAACCACACCGAACTCGAACCGATGGCGATTGGCCGCAATTTTCTGGTCAAGATCAATGCCAATATCGGCAACTCGGCGGTCAGCTCGAGCATTGAAGAAGAAGTGGAAAAGCTGGTCTGGTCGATTCGCTGGGGTGCCGACACCGTGATGGACCTGTCCACCGGCCGCAACATCCACACCACGCGCGACTGGATTGTGCGCAACAGCCCGGTGCCGATCGGTACGGTGCCGATTTACCAGGCGCTGGAAAAAGTCGGTGGCGTGGCCGAAGACCTGACTTGGGAAATTTTCCGCGACACCCTGATTGAGCAGGCCGAGCAGGGGGTGGACTATTTCACCGTGCATGCCGGCGTGCGCCTGGCCTTTATCCACCTGACGGCACAGCGCGTCACCGGCATTGTTTCGCGCGGCGGCTCGATCATGGCCAAGTGGTGCATCGCCCACCACAAGGAAAATTTCCTGTACACGCATTTCGACGAAATGACCGAAATCCTGCGTGCCTATGACGTTAGCTATTCCCTGGGCGACGGCCTGCGCCCGGGCTCCGGCGCCGACGCCAATGACGCAGCCCAGTTCGCCGAACTGCGCACCCTGGGCGAGCTGACCAAGCAGGCCTGGCAGCAGGACGTGCAGGTGATGATCGAAGGTCCGGGCCACGTGCCCATGCACATGGTGCAGGCGAATATGACGGAGCAGCTCAAGCACTGCGACGAAGCACCGTTCTATACCCTGGGGCCGTTGACCACCGACATCGCGCCCGGCTACGACCACATCACCAGCGGCATTGGTGCGGCCATGATTGGCTGGTTTGGTACCGCCATGCTGTGTTACGTCACGCCCAAGGAACATCTGGGTCTGCCGGACCGCGAAGACGTGAAGACCGGCATCATCACCTACAAGATTGCCGCCCACGTGGCCGACGTGGCGAAAGGCCATCCGGGCGTGCGCGCCCGCGACGACGCGCTGTCGCGCGCGCGCTTCGAGTTCCGCTGGATGGACCAGTTCAACCTGTCGCTGGACCCGGACACGGCGCGCAATTTCCACGACGAAACGCTGCCCAAGGATTCGGCCAAGGTGGCGCATTTCTGCTCCATGTGCGGCCCCAAGTTCTGCTCCATGAAAATCACCCAGGAAGTGCGTGAATATGCCCAGGCCAAAGGACTCAGCGAGAGCCAGGCGCTGCAGGAGGGCATGCAGAAGAAGTCGGACGAATTCCGCGACGTTGGCGGTGAAATCTACATTCCGATCAAGCCCGTCGGCAGCAGCGCCGCCCAGGACTGAACATGGCCAGTTTGCGCATCGGCATTGCGGGCGCCGGATTGCTCGGGCGCCTGCTTGCCAGCAGCCTGAGCGGGCGTGGTCATGCGGTGGAAGTGTTTGACCCGGCGCACGGCCCCGGTGCCGGGGCCGACCCGCGCAGCGAATCGGCGTCACAGGCGGCGGCCTGGACCGCCGCCGGCATGCTCAGCCCGGTGGCCGAGCTGGAGCGCGCCGGCCCGGAGCTGTTTGCGCTGGGGCTGCGCTCCTGTCTGCTGTGGCCGGGCATTGTGCAAGGCTTGCAGATGCCGGTGACGCTGGATTTTCAGGGCAGCTTGCTGCTGGCACACCGCAGCGACGCGGGTGCCGCGCAGCGTGTGCTCAGCCTGCTGCAGGCGCGCGCGGGTGCTGAGCACCAGCCGCAAAGCCTGACTCTGCAGCAACTGGCGGCACTCGAGCCCAGCGTGCACGGACCGGCGCTGGCCTGGCTTCTGCCGGGCGAGGGCCGCATTCACACCATTGAAGCGATGCAGGCGCTGGCGGCCCAGGCCAGCCTGCAGGGCACGCGCTGGCATTGGAGCCGCGCGGTGCAGGAAGTGCAGCCGGGGATCCTGAAAACGGCGTCCGGTACGCACCGGTTTGACCACGTGTTCGATGTGCGCGGCGTCGGGGCCCGGCCCGAAGTGCCGGTGCGCGGCGTGCGCGGCGAAGTGTTCTGGCTGCATGCGCCGGGCGTGCTGCTGCAGCGCCCGCTGCGCCTGTTGCATCCGCGCTATTCGGTGTACCTGGTGCCGCGCCCGGGCGATCTGGTGGTGGTCGGCGCCAGCGAAATTGAAAGCGAAGACCGCTCGCCGGTGTCGCTGCGCAGTACGCTGGAGCTGCTCAGTGCGGCGCACAGCGCGATCCCGGCCTTGGCCGAGGCGCGCCTGCTGCACAGCGAATCCAATCTGCGCCCGGCGCTTGACGACAACCTGCCGCTGCTGTCCCAGGCGCCTGGCATGACCCGCATCAACGGTTTGTACCGGCACGGCTGGCTGATTGCGCCAGCCCTGGTGGAGCAGGCCCTGCAGGGCTTTGCCGCATGAGCGCCGATAGCCCGTCTGGCCCGGCCATTTGCGTGCAGGTGAACGGCCGCGTTGAGCAGACCTGTGCCCGCACCTTGCAGGACTGGGTGCAGGCGCTTGACCTGCCAGCGCAGGCCCTGGCCACCGCTGTCAATGGCGAATTTGTGGCGCGCACCGCGCGCGCCGGTTGTGTGCTCGCCGAGGGCGATCAGATTTTTACTTTTCAGGCAATCCAGGGGGGCTGAAGCCATGCCAAGCGCGCACGAAGACCTTTTACCAAGTCCATGGAGCGTGGCGGGACGCACGCTGGGCAGCCGTTTTTTCCTCGGCACCGCGGGC
Organism: uncultured beta proteobacterium; assembly: GCA_903897925.1. Taxonomy (GTDB): domain Bacteria; phylum Pseudomonadota; class Gammaproteobacteria; order Burkholderiales; family Burkholderiaceae_C; genus Allorhodoferax. The sequence continues at coordinate 36,733 of CAIUDG010000024.1, forward strand.
TATCCCTCGCCCCAGGTGCTGCAGCAGGCAATTGCCGCCTCGGGTGCCGAAGTGGTCACCATGGCCTTGCGGCGCCAGCTGGCGCATGGCGCCGAAGCCAGTGATTTTTATGCCATGGTGCGTTCCAGCGGCGCCCACATCCTGCCCAATACGGCCGGCTGCCATACCGCGCGCGAAGCCATCACGCTGGCGCACATGGCGCGCGAAGTGTTCGACACGCCGTGGATCAAACTGGAAGTGGTGGGCGACGCCCACACCCTGCAGCCCGATCCCTTCGAGCTGCTGGAAGCCGCCCGCCAACTGGTGCTGGATGGATTTGAGGTGTTCCCCTACTGCACCGACGACCTGGTCAGCTGCCAGCGCCTGCTCGACGCCGGTTGCCGCATCCTGATGCCCTGGGGCGCACCGATCGGTTCCGGCCAGGGCCTGGTGAATCCGGGCGCCTTGCGCACTTTGCGGGCGCGCCTGCCCGGGGTGCCGCTGATTGTTGACGCCGGCATCGGCAGCCCGGCCGATGCGGTGCAGGCGATGGAACTCGGACTCGACGCAGTCTTGCTGAACTCGGCGGTAGCGCAGGCGCTGGATCCGGTGCGCATGGCGCAGGCCTTTCGCCTGGGTATTGCCAGTGGCCGGCTGGCCTATGAGGCCGGCATCATGGCACGCCAGGACATGGCGGTGGCCTCGACGCCGGTCACCGGCCGTCCTTTCGTGTTGTAAGCGCGGCGGCCTATGGAACATTTCACTTCCGCTTATCCGGGGCCGGTGGCGGTTCCCTTGCAGGACCCGGCGCTTGGCGTGTATGCCGTGGTTGACAGCGCGGCCTGGGTGCGGCGCGTGCTGCAGGCCGGCCTGCGCACGGTGCAGCTGCGCCTCAAACATGCGGACCCGCAGCTGCTGGCAGCAGAAATCGCCGCCAGTGTGGCCTGTGCCCGGGCCCGGCCCGGGGCCCAGCTTTTCATCAACGACCATTGGCAACTGGCGCTGGAACTTGGTGCCTACGGCGTGCACTTGGGGCAGGAAGACCTGGACCACGCCGACGTGGCGGCACTGTACCGCGCTGGTACGCGCCTGGGCCTGAGCACCCACAGCCCGGAGGAAATGGCGCGTGCGCTGCGTTTCAAACCCTCGTACGTCGCCTGCGGACCGGTGTATCCGACCCAGTCCAAAGCCATGCCCTGGGCGCCCCAGGGATTGACCACCCTGCGCCACTGGAGCGCGCAGCTGGCGCTGCCCCTGGTGGCGATCGGCGGCATTACGGAGCACACCATGGCGCAGGTCGCCGCGCAGGGCGTGGCGGGGGCGGCGGTGATTTCGGCGATTACGCTGGCAGCCGACCCGGATTCGGCCTGTCGCCGGCTGGCGCAGCAATTCCGGCTCGGCAGCGGCCAGCGCCCGGGGGCTGCGCCGGTAGAGCCCTGAGCCGATGCAAGGGCGTGTAAACCGATCGCCGGGCGCCGCGTTATATGCTGCAGGGGTCGGACAAACCGGTTCGACCAGAATGTAAACACAAAGGAACTCTTATGAAGACACAAGTACGTGCCCTGACATTGGCTGCTGGACTGTTCTGCGCAGTGGCGGCGTTTGCCCAGACCGCCGCTCCGGCGCTCAAGGCCAGCGCCCCCGTGGCGGCTCCGGCGGCTGCCATGGCCCCTGCGGCAGCAGCGATGCCTGCGGCTGGCGGCGGTGCCGGCAAGGTCTGGGTCAACACCAAGTCCAAGGTTTACCACTGCGAAGGCAGCAAGAGCTACGGCACCACCAAGGTCGGTGAATACATGAGCGAAGCCGATGCCAAGGCCAAGGGCAACCACGCCGACCACGGCAAGGCTTGCACCAAGTAAGCCGTTTCGGCAGACCAGCAAAAGGGGTGCTTGCACCCCTTTTTTGTCTGCTGGCGCCCCGCTTGGGTGGCCATTTGTTTACAAATATTCATGTGCCCTTCGCCAGCCCGACATGGCGTCGGTGCATAGTGGCAAACACAGGTAGTAACCGATGGAGCCGATGAGATTGACCATGAACAGAACCCGACTTGCCCTGATTGCCAGTGTTCCGCTGCTGGGCCTGTGGCCGCTGGCCGGCCAGGCACAGGAGACGGCGCGGGTGGTTTCCACCACGCCGGTGATGCAGCGTGTGGGTGTACCGCAACAGGTGTGCACCGATCGCCAGGTGGTGACGCCCGGGCAGAAGTCCGGTGCTGGTGCCGTGATGGGCGCGATTGCCGGTGGCGCGGTGGGCAATGCCGTGGGGCAGGGCAGCGGCCGTGATGTGGCCACCGCCCTGGGCTTGGTTGGCGGCGCGGTGCTGGGCAACAATATCGAAGGCAGCGCGCCGGACACGGTGAAGACTGTGCGCCAGTGCGAAACGCAAACCGTGTACCAAGACAAGGTGGTGGCGTTTAATGTGGTCTACGAGTACGCTGGCAAGCAATACTCGGTACAGTCGCCGCAGGATCCGGGGCCGTATCTGCCGGTGCAGATCGTGCCGATTCTTCCGTCCCCGGCAGCGCCGCCAGTGGCGGTGATTCGCGAGCATGCGCCGCGCTACCGGTATTGAGCGTGCCGCGCGGGTTTCGGTTGGTAACGAACAGGATGAGGTGATATATGCGTACTTTGAATAAGTTGATGACGGCGTTGCTGTTGGGTGGTGTCGGTGTTGTGGCGCTGGCGCAGGACGTTGGCCGGGTGATTTCGGCCACCCCCATCGTGCAGCAAGTGGCTACGCCACGCCAGGTTTGCAGTGACGAGCAAGTGGCGGTGCCGCAGCAGAAATCCGGCGCCGGAGCGCTGATGGGCGCGATTGCCGGGGGTGCCATGGGCAATGCCATAGGCCGTGGCGCCGGCAATGCCGCCGCCACCATGCTCGGCGTGATGGGCGGTGCCATTGTGGGCGACCACATTGAGGGCGACGCGCCGGCGCAGGTGCAATCGGTGCGCCATTGTGTCGACCAGAATTTTTATGAGAACCGCACCGTAGGCTACAACGTCGAATACGAATTCGGTGGCAAGCGTTACAACGTGCAGATGCCCAACAACCCGGGCCCGACCATCGCCTTGCAGGTGGCACCGGCGGGCGCATCGGCACCGGCTTACACCCAGCCAGCGCCGGTCTATACCCAGCCGCAGGTGGTGTACAGCCAGCCGCCGGTGTACGTGCAACAGCCGCCCGTGGTGGTCACGGCGCCGGCACCGGTGTATTACGCGCAGCCTTATTACTACCCGCCCGTGAGTCTGAATTTCGGATTTGGCTACTGGGGCGGTGGCCGGCACTGGCGCTGAAAGGGGCCGCCTTGGCTATGAAGTTGCACCGCGCCAAAGACACCCTGCGCTACTGGACCCTGGTGGCCTCCGGCTACGTTTTGCTGAACCTGGGAGAAGATGCCTCGGTGGTGGCTTTCATGTTCTGCTGATGCGGGACAATAGCAGTCTTTTCAAGGAGACTGCACATGAAGATGGAAACCCTCGCCGTGCATGGCGGCTATACCCCGGACCCGACTACCAAGGCCGTAGCCGTGCCGATTTACCAAACCGTGGCTTACGCGTTTGATAACACCCAACATGGCGCCGACCTGTTTGACCTGAAGGTTGCGGGCAATATTTACAGCCGCATCATGAACCCGACCAACGGCGTGCTGGAAGCCCGGGTTGCGGCCATGGAAGGCGGCATTGCCGGTCTGGCGGTGGCTTCGGGCATGGCCGCGATCAGCTATGCCATCCAGACCATTGCCGAAAGCGGTGACAACATTGTTTCTGCCGCTACCTTGTACGGTGGCACTTACAACCTGTTTGCCCACACCTTCCCGCAAATGGGCATTGAGGTGCGCTTTGCCGACGCGCGCGATCCGGCCTCGTTTGCCCAGCATATTGATGCCCGCACCAAAGCCATCTATTGCGAATCGGTCGGCAACCCGCTGGGCAATGTCACCGACCTGGCCGCGCTGGCCGCCGTGGCCCATGCCCACGGGCTGCCGCTGATTGTCGACAACACCGTGCCCAGCCCTTACCTGTGCCGGCCGATCGAACACGGTGCCGACATCGTGGTGCATTCGCTGACCAAATACCTGGGTGGCCATGGCACCACCATTGGCGGTCTGATTGTGGACAGTGGCAAGTTTCCCTGGGCCCAGTACCCGGAGCGTTTCAAGCGCCTGAACACGCCCGACGTGAGCTACCACGGCGTGGTCTATACCGAAGCCCTGGGTGCTGCCGCGTACATCGGTCGGGCCCGGGTGGTGCCGTTGCGCAATATGGGCGCGGCACTGAGCCCGATGAATGCGTTCCAGATTTTGCAAGGCGTCGAAACCCTGGCATTGCGCATGGACCGCATTTGCGAGAACGCGGCCAAAGTGGCGCAGTACCTGCAGTCGCACGCCAAGGTCGCCTGGATCAACTATGCCGGCCTGCCCGACCACGCGGACCACGCGCTGGTGCAAAAGTACATGGGCGGACGCGCCTCCGGGCTGGTCAGCTTTGGTATTAGGGGCGCTGACAGTTTGCAGTCGGGTGCGCGCTTCCAGGACGCGCTGCAGTTGTTCACCCGGCTGGTGAACATTGGCGACGCCAAATCGCTGGCCTGCCATCCGGCGACCACCACGCACCGACAGCTCAATCCGGAAGAACTGGCCAAGGCTGGCGTCAAGCCCGACATGGTGCGCCTGTCGATCGGCATTGAGCACATCGACGACCTGATCGCCGATCTGGACCAGGCGCTGGCCGCCGCTTAAGGCACAGCGGCGCGCGGGGCGCTGAGGACGCCGAGAGCGTTCAGGGCGCCAGGTTGGCGTGCAGTTCGACCAGGGCCTGGGTCAGCTTGTGGCCCGGGTCCATGTAGATCATGGGCAGGCACTGCTGGTGGGACTCGCGAATCCGGACCGACGACGGCAGGTAGGGCGAGAGCACCGGCAGGCCTTCGGCGATCAGTTCGTTGACGATGCGCTGCGGCAGATGGGCGCGTGGCTGAAACTGGTTCACCACAATGCCCTTGATTTCCAGATCGGGGTTGTGGTCGGCCTTGATCTCTTGCACGTTTTCCAGCAGTGTGTACAAAGCCTTGCGCGAAAAGTCGTCGCAATCGAAGGGAATCAGGCAGCCGCCAGCCCCTATCAGTGCGGCGCGGGTAAAGAAATTCAGCGCCGGTGGCGTATCAATATAGATGCGGTCATAGACGCCGGACAGCTGCTGCAGCGCTTCGCGCAATTTGTAAATTTTTTGCCGCGACTCCAGTTTGCCCTGCAATTCGCCCAGCTCCGGGCTGGCAGGCATCAGGTCCAAGTTGGCATGCGGTGTCGCCACGACGAATTCGGTGGCGTCCATGGGCCGCAGGCTGAAACTCAGGCAATAGGCAAAAAATCCCCCCACATTGGCCTGCGCAGGGCGCGCCGTATCACCCAGCAAATAACTGCTGGAGTTGCCCTGCGGGTCGAGGTCGATCACCAGGGTGCGCAGCCCCTGGCTGGCGCTGATGGCGGCCAGGTTGCAGGTGATGGTGGACTTCCCGACGCCACCTTTTTGATTGAAGACGACCAGAGGCATGGCGTTGATTCCTGAAAATAGTGGGGATGGCCGATTATCCGCGCTGGGCGCGCTGCTGGCGCAGTGTGCCGCTGCGACTTACCTGGCGTCTGCCCAGCGCAGACGCAAACTGGAGGCTTCGTACTCGCTGTGGTGCGGACAGGCCAGCCGGGCAGCGGCGTCGGCCCCGGGGTCGCACAGCAGCACGCTGCCCGCGGCAGACAGCGTGATGCGCAGCCTGGGCCGGATCTGCTGGTCGCTGGTGTAGGCCTCCAGCTCGACGCTGCTGATGGACGGCGAGCCGTCGGCATTGCTGACCGACCAGCCCAGCCCATTGAAGGTGGCCAGGTGGGCGCCGAGTGGGTTGACAGCAATACCAATGTGCTCGCTGCGGATCGCGGCGCTGGTGGCTGGCACCGGCTGCCCGTCGGTTTCGCTGTAGATGGCGATGCTGCCATTGGCGTTCAGGCGAAATTGCACGCGCTGGTTTTTGCTGATGGCGGTGCCGCGCGCCAGCGCCAGGCCCTGCGCCACGGTCTGGCCCAGGTGCGCCACCTCCAGGTTGGCGAGGCCGGTTTGCAGCCAGGGCAGCGCAAAGCCGAGCGCCGTACTCAGCAGCACCAAGGTCCCGCAGAGGGCGGCGCGGGGCAGACGCATGGGCGATTTCTCCGGTCAGTAAGGCGTCTTTATGAACCGGTTTGTAGCGCTCCGCTGCGTGCTTTGCGCAGTTGAAAACAGTTGTTGGTGGCGGGGTGCGGAGTACTTCCTGATCAGCATTTGATCAAGACGATTTGATGTGTCCGCGGAATTATGGCTTCACTGCAGCACGGCAGTTGCAGCTATGTAAAGGAGTCATTGCAATGCCCCATCCATCGTCTATTCATTGGTCTTTTTTCTCCGCCACGGTGCTGCTGCTTGGTACTGTGTCGGGCAGCGCCGGGCTGGCGCAGACACCGCAATTCAGCGAAGCCTTGAAGTCAGCAACCGAGCAGCAGGACGCACCGCGCGGCAAAAGCAAGGTCTATTCCGATGCCGCTGGTGCGCACACCAGCGCCAATGCCACCGTGCTCAATACCCGGCCGGCGACCGATGCGTCTGGAAATTTCATTATTTACAAATCGAGTGACCAGGCGGTGCGCGAATCTGCACAAACACGGGGTGAGCGCGCCACGGCCACGGCGCCGGGTGGACTGGAGGCACTGAAAGCCCGCCGCCCCGCCGAGGATAGCGGCGCATCGGATGGCAGCAATGGCAAGTAGCCGCCGCCCGAAGGGAGACTTTTGATGCTGCAGTATTCGACCGACATTGTCTGGCCCCAGCGCGCCAGCCGCGCCTGTGCGGGCAGCCTGCCAGCACAGGCGCCTTGTGCATTGGTGGCGTCGCTATCGCGCTGGCATATGCGCTGGTTTCTGGCGCTGTGCGAACGCCAGAAATATTGTGTGGAAAGCTATCGGGATACGCCGATTGGTAGCCTGGAATCGGATGGCTGGAAGCAGCTGACCTTGACGCAGGTGGTGCTGCGCCCGCAGGTCCGGTTTGCGGGTACACGGCAGCCGGATACAACGTCCATTTTGGATATTCATGCGGCTGCGCTGGCGCAATGTGTGCTATTTGGCGGCGTAGAGATTGTGCTGTGCCCTTCGGAACCGCAACTAGGCTGGCTGCCCGGGGTATTCGCCGCGCTGGCGCCGGCGGCGGGGTGGCGGCGCGATGTGCTTCGGCCAGTGTGCAAGTGCCCGGTACAGCAGATGGCCACTTTATAAGTGCGTAAATTGGTGATATACGAGGACAAAGTAGACCTATGCCAATAGGCTAGCTTCGTTACCCTTCTAGTCGTTATTGCATGGGCAATAACGCAACGCCCATTTATAAGGATTAGACATGCCTTTGTCTTCTGACGAAATTTCCACCATTCAGCACGCCGGAGTGGCCTTGCACCGCGCCAGCGAAACTATCGCCGAGGCTTTGCGCCTGCAGGCCGAGCGCATGGTCAAGCTGGTTGCTCTGCAGCCATTTCAAAACGAGAGCGAGCAGGCACTTGCGCAATTCAAGGCGCTGGCCGGCTTAAGCCAGGAACTTAAGGTGCAGGAAGAGCGTCTGCGCGGCCTTTATGGCAGTGCGGAAGATCTGCTGCGTGGGCCGTTATCGCCACTGGTCGGAAAATTGCGCAAAGCGCCGGCCAAGGATGCAGCGCGCAAGCCGAGCGCCAAGCGCGTGCGCAAGGTGCAGCGTGGTCCCGGCCCGCTCAGCCCGAATGACCACAAGGTATTGCAGTACTTCCAGAAGGTACTCAAGCCTGGCGAGTGGCTGGCGCTGACGGGTACGGTGATTGCGGCCGGCGCCGGACTGCCCAAGGGTTCTGTGGGTATTTCGGTGACCCGCGTGGTGGCTTCTGGCGCCGTCAAGCGTGGTCCCGGTGGAACCTTTCAACTGGCGGCAACGGCGCAGCCGGCATAAATTGATTTTGGCTATACAAACTCGATTTTAATTTTCCGCGGCACACGACATATTGCGCACATCTGCAGCACTTCCCGGTGCTGCAACTTTCGCCAGCTTGTGGAGTGCCTAAATGTCAAAACGTGCCGTCACCCGTTCTTGGAAGCTGATTGCATTGAGCGCCATGTATTTCATGGCGCTGTTCTGGGCAACGTCAACGCCGGCGCCGGCGGCAGGTAGCCCGCCCTTGCGGCTCGGCATTATCCTTCCCCTGAGCGGGCATTCGGCGGACATCGGCAAGAGTGCGCTGGTCGGCGCGCAGGTGGCGGTGGATGAAATCAATTCGGTTGGCGGCTATCTGGGGCGCCAGGTGGAACTGGTGGTGCATGATGACGAATCCGATCCGGACAAAGGCGTCAAGGCAGCCCATGAGCTGGTGGAAAAATCCCAGGCCATGGCCACCATCGGTGTTTGCAATGCAGCCGTGGGGCTGCCGGTGGTGGACTATTTTCAAAGCGTCAAGCACCCCATGATCGTGTCCTGTTCCACTGCCTCGACCCTGACTTCCAAATATCCGCCGGCGCAGAGTTACATCTTCCGCACCTCGGCCAGTTCGAAAGTGCAGGCGCAATTTCTGGTGGAAGAGCTGGTCCGGGCCAAGCTGAGCAAACCCGCCTTGCTGCTCGACGCCACCGCGTACGGTGATGCCGGGCTGGCAGATCTGCAGGCGGCCATGTCCAAGTTTGGTATTCGTCCCAAAGTGGTGTTGCGTTTCGCGGTGGGAGCGAAGTCGCTGGAAAAAGAGGTGCGTGAGTTGAAGGGCTCCGGCGCGGATGTGCTGATCGGCTGGACCGTCGGTCACGAGCAGGGCCTGATTGCCGCAGCGCGCAGCGCCGTGGGTTGGTCGGTGCCGCAATATGGCGCCTGGGATTTATCGGATTCCTTTGCCTACACCAGTTCCGCCGGCAAGGTCGAAGGTACGTACATGGTGCAGACGGTATTGCCGAATCGCAACCTGGAACGCAACAGCGCCTTTTTGAGTGCCTATTTAAAGCGTTCCAATGAGCGCCCGGTGGGCTCCATGATGTCTGCCGCACAAACCTACGATGCCGTACAAATCATGATGCGTGCGCTGTTTGTGGCCAAGGGCGACACCAGCGGGCCGGCGCTGAAAAATGCGCTGGAGCAGCCCCGGGGGGCCTACCGCGGCGTGGTGACCACTTACGTCAAATCGTTTTCTGCCACCGACCATGAAGCCATCTCCGGCAACATGCTGTGGCTGGGTACCTGGCGCAACGGCGACCGTGCTTATGCCTACGATGAGGACGAAAAGCGCGCCTCCGTCATCCGGCGCAAAAAATAGTGCGTGCAGGCCCGGGTTTTGTATTCATACTCCGGCCAAGGAGTGAAATATGAAAATTCTTTTGCCTGTGGACGGTTCCGAGTTGTCTCTGGATGCGGTGCGCTTTGCCATCCGTTTGGCCGGTGCCGGCATGCATTGCGAGGTGGTGTTGGCGAATGTGCAGGAGCCCGCCAACCTGTATGAGCTGATCGTCGCGCACAACCCGGAAGTGATTGACCGTGTCAGCACCGAAGCCGGAATCCATCTGCTGGCCGCAGCCCAAGAGTTGTTGCGCGCGGCGCAGCTCGAAGTGGAGCTTGAAGTCGGCAAGGGCGACCCGGCCCACACCATCATTGACATTGCCGAACGCTATTCCTGCGACCTGATTGTGATGGGCGCGCGTGGTAACAGTGCGCTGCGCAGCGCACTGATGGGCTCGGTTTCTAACGAGGTGTTGCATGCCAGTGCGATACCGGTGGTGATTGTGAAGTCGGAGCCGGCCGAGTTGGCCTGATCTTTGCATTCAACCTTTGCAAGCGCATCTGCCAGGCGGTGGATGCCGGTTCTTTTGCCGGGAGCGAATACCGATGTCTTGCAAGGAAAACGATTTTCAGCGCGTTTATATGGCGATGGCGCTGCACGATCCCCGACCGGCGCCGACGCTGGTGGAAATGAGTGCGTCCGATGCACTGTCATGGGGCATTCGCCAGATGGAGCAGTTTCCGGGCGGTGCCGGCGCGTATGCCCTGGACCAGGCGAATCGCCAATACCTGCTCGCACTGATTGTGGATTCGCGCCAGATGGCGGTGATTGACGACAGCCATTTTTCGGCAATTCTGGCCGAAATCAGTTCGGTGCAGGGGCGTGCCCGGGTGCTGCAGGCCTTGCGCGCGACCTTGTCGGCGCGCCAGCTGACGAGCGGTTTGCTGGGGCGCCTGACCGATGCCGCCCATGACCGCCTGGCCGACTATGCCAGCACCAATGCCGAGTGCGCGCGTTTCCTGCAGGGGCAGCCGGGGGACCCGGGTGCGCTGTACCGGGAATTCATGGCGCGCAAGGACGTGCAAGGTGAAATGCCGGCGCTGGTGCGCAACTACCAGGTCTATGCCTTTTCCTGGGGCTTTGTGACCGAGGACTATGGCGTCTGGAATTTTTATGTCGCTGACGTCTGGCGCGATGGCACCCGCAAATATTTTGACCGTTTCAATGCCGCCTGGAGCCAACTGGCGGAAGGCCCGCTGGCACAGGCCATAGGGCGCGCCGAGCACAAGTTCTACATCAGCTTCGACGAAGGCAGCAGCGCCTACTGCTGCATCAGCATTTCCTGTGTGCTGGATTCCCGGCGCCAGGCGCTGGCGCGGAATTGGGTCGGCACTGCGTTTTTGCAGGACATCTGGCCGCAAATGGTGCGCCAGGCACTGGCGCCACAGGCGCTGCCGGAGTGCGTTGCGGCCGGCTAAGGAGGTCGGGCGTCGAAATCGGGCGTCGGCCCGGAGTACAGTGTGCGGTGGTTCCACTTTTTTGTCTGGGAGACTGACACATGCATTCTTGGCGACTTATTTTTCTGGGCAGTGCGCTGCTGTTGGCTGGCGCGGCCCATGCGGCGGATGCGGCGGCACCGGCCGCCTCGGCAGCGGCACCGTTGCGGGTGCAGGGCACCGTGGCCGAAGTACAGGATACCGAAAACTACACCTATTTGCGCCTTACCGAGGGCAGCAGCAGTACCTGGGTGGCGGTGCAGCACAGCCATGTTGTGCTGGGCAGCAAGGTCAGCATCGACAACCCGATGGAAATGATCAACTTTGAGAGCAAGGCGCTGAAGCGCACCTTCCCGCGCATTATTTTTGGCACCATCCAGGGCGCTGGCGACGCTGCGGCCTCGCCCCATGGCGGCACTGCCAAGCTGGCGGGTATGGACGTGAAAGTGGCCAAGGCCACGGGTGCGAAGGCCTATACCGTGGCGGAAGTGGTGAAGCAGGCCGATGCCCTGAATGGCAAGGCGGTCGAGCTGCACGCCAAGGTGGTCAAGTTCAATCCCGACATCATGGGCAAGAACTGGGTCCACGTGCGCGACGGCAGCGGCAAGGACAGCGACGGCAGCAACGACATTCTGGTCACCACCGCTGACAGCACCAGTGTGGGCGCCACCGTGACGGTCAGCGGCACGGTGCGTACCAAGCAGGATTTTGGCTCCGGCTATGCCTACAAGGTGTTGATCGACGGCGCCACGCTCAAGCCCTGAGTGCCGGGCCCGGGTCCGTGCCAGCGGCCCGGGTATCAGACGGTGGCGGGTTGCGCCAGCAAGTCGTTGCAGATTTCCAGTGCGTGCTGCAGATTGAGGCTGTGGAGCGCATCGTCCAGTTGCTGCAACTGGGCCTGGGGCAAACCCTGCAGGGCGGGCCGCATCTGCGCATGGAGTTGCAGGGCGCTGAGGTCGGAGGCGTCTAGCAGTGCTTTCAGGCGCTGCAAGGCTTGCAGGGTGTCCATGCCGTGGGACGCTGGTTCCGTGGTGGCGCTGGCTTGCTGGCGCTGTTGCCGGTCGGCAAGTATTACCAGCGCCCGGGTCAGCTCGCTTTGGGTCGCCAGAATCCAGGTTTTGAGTTCGTTGTATTTGGATTCCAGAATGTATTGCCAGTTTTCGGTTGCCAGGGCGGCTTCCAGGTGTGCCATGTATTTGGCGAATTGCTGCAGCCCGACGGTGGCGGCATTGCCCTTGTAGGAATGGATCAGCATGCTGCCGAGTTGGCGGTTGCCGGTGCCACGGGCGTCGTTCAAGGCCGGCAAAAGCAGTTCCAGCGAGTCGCCGAAGGCTTGCACCGCGCGCCGGTAGATGGTTTCGTTGCCACCCATGCGGCGCAAGGCGCCGCTGAGGTCCAGCGCCTGCGGGTAGCGCTGCAGATGGCCCAGTGCGGCATGGTCCGGCACGGTAGCGGCTTGGGCCGGCGTCTCGTTGCCGGGCAACGGGGGCGCGGGCTGGGTGCTACTGCTGCTGTGCAGCTCCAGCAATTGGGCGCTGCCCATGGCTTTGGCGAACAGCCAGCCCTGGTACATATCGCAGCCGTTCTGGCGCAAAAACTGCAGTTGCTCGGGGTGCTCCACGCCTTCGGCAACGAGCCGGATGTTGAGGTTGCGGGCCATCGCCATGATGGCCTTGCAAATGGTGATGTCCTGTTTGCCGCCCGGAATACCATCCATGAAACTCTTGTCGATCTTCAGTTTGGAAACCGGGAAGTCTTTCAGGTAGGCGAGTGAGGAATACCCCGTGCCGAAGTCGTCCAGCGTGACGTGGCAACCGATGGCCGACAGGGCGTTGATCTGGCTGCGGGTGTTTTCCGGGTGGTTCATGGCCGCGGTTTCGGTGATTTCGATGTCCAGCATGTTGGCCGGCACGCCATGGCGGCGCAGGGCATCGCGGACTTTCTCGAACAGATTCGGCTGGAAGAACTGGTGTGCGGAAAAGTTCACTGCAATCGGCAGCCGCATGCCGGCTTGCTGCCATTGCGCCATGGTGCGGCAGGCCTCATCCAGCACCCAATCCGACAGCGGCAGAATCAGGCCGGTGGCTTCGGCCACCGGAATAAAGCGGGCCGGGGCTATCGGGCCGAGTTTCGGGTCGTCCCAGCGGAGCAGGGCTTCGGCGCCAACGATGGCACCGTTGTGCACCGAAACCTGGGGCTGGAATTGCAGGCTCAGGCCGCCTTCGCGCAAGGCGGCTTTCAGGCGCGTGTGCAGGGCCAGGTTTTCCAGCGCTTCGCCGCGCATCGCCGCGCTGTAACAGGCATAGGCACCACGGCCGGTGTGCTTGGCGCGGTACATGGCGATGTCGGCGCAGCGCAGCAGGTCGTCGCTGTCTTTGGCATCGCGCGGATAGCAGGCAATGCCCAGGCTGCCGCCGGAGTGGACTTCCTGCTCTTTCAGCTGATAGGGGCGCTCCAGCGCCTTCAGGATGCGGGCGGCGGCGCCTTCGGCGGCGGCCGGGTCGCTGAGGTTTTTCAGCAGAATGGCAAACTCATCGCCGCCCAGGCGCGCCAGCAAGTCGCCCAGCTCCAGACTGTCCCGAATCCGTTCCGCAATCTGGCGCAGCAGGGCGTCGCCGGTGCTGTGGCCGAAGCCGTCGTTGACGGCTTTGAAGTTGTCCAGGTCGATCAACATCACGGCGACGCAGCGGTTTTGCTGTTCGGCTTCCTGCAGCGCTTCGCCCAGGCGCTGGTTGAACAGCCAGCGGTTGGGCAGGCCGGTGAGTTTGTCGTGGGTGGTGCTGTGGCGCAGCGTGTCGCGCGCCTGTTTCATTTCGCTGAGGTCGCGCACATAGGCGATGGCGTGCGGTGCGCCATCCATCAGCATGTGGCCGACCGAGATGTCGACTGGCAGTTCGCTGCCGTCGCGTCGGCTGAGCCGAAAATCCAGGGCATCCGGGCTGCGCGTGCGCGGACCGGTAAAAAATTGCTGCATGGCGTTGGGGTGGCTGCTGCGCCAGGCCTGCGGCACCAGCAAGTCCACGCTTTTGCCGAGCAGCTCACGCTCGCGGTAGCCGGACAGTTTTTCCATTTCCGGATTCAGCATCAGGATTTGCCCTTGCGCATTGATCACCAGAATGCCGTCCGGCACCGCACTGAGCAACACGTTGTCCCGCAAGCTGCCCAAGGTCTGGTGTTGCGCCAGGGCGCTGCCGTCGCGGCAGATGTGGCGGTACAGATAGAGGTAGGCACAGACCCGGTAGATATCGCCGAGCAACTCCACGCTGGCGTTGCTGGCGGCGTTGGGCAGCAGGCCAAACAGCGCGGCCAGAAAGGCCAGCACGCCCCAGCTGCGCAGGTCGTCGGCCTGGCCCGGCGTGGCGTCTTGGGAGCGCAACCACAGCCAGGCCAGTGTTGCCAGGCTGGCGCAGCCGATCAGCCAGGCCAGCAGATGCTGCAGCCAGGGCAGCGCTTGCAGCGGCAGCGTCTGCACGGGCCAGGCCAGGCCCAGGCCCATGGCGCTGGCCAGCAGCAGCCAGGCCAGGCCGGCGGTGACCGGGCGCAGCACGCCGGCCGGCCCGGGCGGCGCGGGCGCTTGCTGCGGCAGCAGCACGTAGACCAGCCCAGCGGCACTGACCAGCAGGCGCGCCAGCAGCCAGAACCAGTGCTCGGCAGCGGCGCTGTTGCCCGGGCTGGCGCCGAGCAAGGGCTGGGCCGCACTGACCAGGCGGTACAGATCCAGCATGCCAGCCAGGCCAAAGCCCAAGGCCAGCACATACAGGCCCTGGCGCCGCCTTGCGCTGACGCCACGGTAGCCGGTGTGGAACAGCAGCAGGCAGCTAAGCAGGGTGGCAAACGCGACCAGGGTGCTGGCAACACTGGCATAACGCGCTGGCAGCTCTGCGCCGCCGTGCGGCAGCGCGCCCCACCAGAGCAACGGCATGGCCAGCGCGGTCAGCAGCCAGCCCGGAGCGGTGACGGAGAGGCGTTGCACGCGCGACATGGCCGATTCAGGACTTGTTGTGAACCAGGTCGATCAGGCGTTCGAATTCGGTGGACTTGTCGAACACCCAAGAGGCGCCCAGGTTGAAGCATTTGCGCTGCACGATGGCATCGGCCTCGTCGATCAGCACGGCAATGCGCGACCTGGGCGCCGCCGCTTTCAGGGTGGCCAGTGCCGCCAGGGCATGTTCCGAATGGCGCGCAATGTCGGCCACGATCATGGTCGGCTGCTGTTGCTTCAGCGTGTGCAGGGCTTCATCGGTGTTGCGCACCGAGGTCACGCTGCTGACACTCGCATCCGAGCTCAGCAGGCGCACCAGCAGGCCGTTGGTCAGCACCGAAGCTGTGACAATGAGGAGACTTTTCACCATGCCAGGATGGTGCCAAGGCGGGCCGTTTCCCGCTATAGGACAGCGCTGAACCTGCTGTAGGGCATGCCCTACAGCCGCCGCATTGCTACCGCCCTAGCCCAGCAGGTTGTGCTGCATGGCGTAGCGCATCAGGTCGGCCAGGGATTGCAGGTTGAGCTTGTCCATCAGGCGGACTTTGTGGGTGCTGACGGTTTTGCTGCTGATGCTGAGTTCGCCGGCAATGTCATTGACGCCTTTGCCGCTGACCAGCAGGTTGAAAATTTCCATTTCCCGGTTCGACAGCAGCAGGTGCGGTGTGGGCGCCTGGTTGGAGGTTGCCTGCAGGGCGATTTTTTCGGCCAGCGCGGGGGCAATGAAGCGAATGTGCGCGGCCACTTTGCGAATTGCCGAGAGGATCAGTTCCGGTTCACTGTCCTTGGTCAGGTAACCGGTGGCGCCGGCTTTGAGCACGCGTTCGGCAACTTGCGGTTCGTTGTGCATGCTCAGCACCAGGATCGGCAGCCCGGGGCAGTGGGCTTTGACGCGCTGGATCAGGTCGGTGCCGCTGATGCCGGGCATGTTCAGGTCCAGCAGCAACACATCAAACGGTTGCGTGCGCACGGCGTCCAGCACTTCGGCGCCATTCACGGCTTCGCCGGCGACATGCAGGTCGGCACTCAGGTCGAACAGCTGCTTGAGGCCACCACGCACGATGGCGTGGTCATCGGCAATCAGTAACTTGATCATTCACTCCTCCCAATGCGGATTTTCTGGTTTGTTATTCAGCGGCATGGCAATGCGGATTCGGGTGCCCTGGCCCGGGCCGCTCTGGATGTCGACCGCGCCCTGGTGCACCAGCACGCGCTCTTGCATGCCGAGCAGGCCAAAGGTTTTTTTGCTTTTGGTGCTGGCCACGGCAAAACCAACGCCGTCGTCGCGGATGTCCACACACAACTTGCCATTGTGTGCGGTGACGCTGATGTCGACGCGGCTGGCCTGGGCGTGGCGCGTGATGTTGGTGAGCGACTCCTGCACCACGCGGAAGGTGGCCACGGCCACGGCTTCTGCGACATCGGCAATTGGCTGCGGCACATCGATCTGGCAGCGCAGGCCGGTGCGCTGCTGGAAGTCGCTGCCAAGCCATTCGATGGCAGCCAGCAGACCCATGTCCAGCGCCGTCGGGCGCAGATTGCTGGCGACGTTGCGCACCGCCTCGATGGCGCGGTCCACCAGGGCCTTGATGGCGCTGATTTTGGCCGGCATGTCTTCGCTCAGGGCGCCAAATTTGATCTGGAACAGCGACATCTCCATGCGCAGTGCGGTCATGATCTGGCCGAGCTCGTCGTGCACTTCGCGGGCCACGTGCTTGCGCTCGTTTTCCAGCAAGGCTTCTTTCTTGGCAGCCAGCTGGCGCAGCAGGCGGCGCGAGTCGGTGAGTTCCCGGTTCAGCGCAATTTGTGCCTGTTCGGCGCGCTTGAGGCCGGAAATATCGAGTTCCGATTCGACGTAATGGGTGATTTCACCGGTTTCGTTTTTGACCGCTGTGATGTTGAGCAGTTTGCTGTAGGTCTCGCCATTTTTCCGGCGCCCCTGGGTTTCGCCCTGCCAGGAGCCCTGGCTGGCAAGCGCCTGTTGCATGCTTTTGAGTACGCTGGCGCTTGGCGCCTGGGCATAAAGCAGCTGTGGTGACTGGCCCATGACGTCAGACGCGGAATATCCGGTGTCGCGGCTGAAGGCGCTGTTGACGCGCTGGATCTTCTGTGCGGCGTCGGTGATCAGCATGGCAATTTGTGACTCAAAGGCCACGCCGGCGACGCGCAGTTCGCTTTCTGTGGCCTTGCGTTCGGTGATGTCGGTGGCCATGCCGCAGATCGAATAAATCTGCCCCTGGGCATCGCGCAGCGGCACCTTGACCGACAGGTAGGTGCGCATGCCCTCCGGCCCCGGCACCAGTTCTTCCATTTCAAACGGACGCGCGGCTTGAATCACTTGCCGGTCGTTGGCCTGGAAGGCATCGGCTAGTACTTTGGGGAACAGGTCGTAGTCGGTTTTGCCAAGCGCATCGGCGGCCGAAATGCGCATCAGGTATTCAAACTGCCGATTGACGTGCAGATAGCGTCCCTGCAGGTCTTTCATGAAAATCACGGTGCGCGTGTTGTCGGTGATGGCGCGCAAACGGCTTTCGCTCTCTTCCAGGGCGGTTTGCACTTTGACGCGTTCGCTGATGTCCTTGAGGGTGCCGATCATGCGCAGCGGGCGTGCGTCGGCATCGCGCTGCACCGCCACGCCACGCGACAGCAGCCATTTGTAGCTGCCGTTTTTGCAGCGCACGCGGTATTCGACGTTGTAGATGCTGCTTTGGTTGTTGAGGTAATCGGTCAGCACCTGCAAGGCCGCAGTGCGGTCGTCGGCATGGATGCAGTCACGCCATTGCGCGAGGCTGGGCGGCGGGTCTTCGGGCGCGTAGCCCAGGGTTTGCAGCAGCGGGGCAGAAAAATCGATCTGATTGCGCGCCAGGTCCCAGTCCCAGATGCCGTCGCTGGCGCCTTCGAGGGCAAATTTCCAGCGGAATTCACTGGCAGTGAGCGAGGCTTCGCGCTGGCGCAGCTCTTGCAGCAGGCGCGATTGTTCTTGCACCATGTGCGACAGTTCGGTGCGCCCGCGCACCAGTTCTGAAATGTCGTACATCACCGAGCGGGTGCCGGCGAACTGGCCTTTGGCGTCGCTCACCATGGTGCCGCTGACGCTGACATGGCGCACGCTGCCGTCGCTGGCGACCAGGTCGAATTCGAGGCCGTCAACGTGGCCTTCGGCAATGAAGCGTGGAAAGGAGCGCGCAAACAGGGCGCGCCCCTGCGGGGTGTAGAAGTCGCTCATGGGCCGCCCGATTGCCTGCTCGCGCGGCAGGCCGAGCCAGCGCAGTTCGGTGGCGTTGATTTCCTGAATGCGGCCTTGCGGGTCGAGCGAGTGGTAGCCGCAGGGCGCGTTTTCCCATTTGTCGACGATGTGCCGGACTTCGTGCAGCAAATCGCGCACTTGTTCGCGCTGGTCCTGGCGCAGGCTGCAATAGGCGCGGGGACCGACACCTTCGGCGCCGGGTACCGCGGTAATGTGCAGCTCCACGTTCAGGGTGCTGCCGCTGGCGTGGCGCAGCACGGTCTTGCGGATGGTGGTGCGCGCCTGCGCACTGGCGCCGAGCCAGTGCAGCAGGGCCTCGACTTCGCCGCTCTGGGCATGCAGCTCGCTCAGCTGCAGCAGCGGCGGGCCTGAGGCCGGATAGCCAAGCAAGGCCCGCGTGCCGCTACCGATGTGCAGCAGTTTGCCGCTGCCATCAAAGGCATAGGTGGTATGGATTTCGCCTGCCTCGAGGGCCGCTGCGCTGGGTTCGTCGGGGACGCTCATGGGGCTCTACTCTATCCAATCAGGGCCACGGCCTTGATTTGCACCCAGACCGCCAGGCCCGGGGCCAGTCCGAGCCGGTGCGCCGAGCGCCGTGTCAGGCGCGCCAGCAGGGGCGCGGCGCCGATCTGCAAACGCGCCAGGGTCTGGGCCGGGTGCTGGTCGTCGGCCAGTTGGATGATCTGGGCCGGCAGGCAGTTCTGGATGCTGGTGCCCGACACCGGTCCCAATGAAATGCTGACGTCGCGCGCCAGAATCCGCACGCGCACGGCGGCCCCGACGGCATGGCCGGCGTCGCGCACCCACAGGCTGCCGTCGGAAAAACCGACCCGCGCAAGTTGCCATTCGGTGTCGCGTTCAACGATTTGCCCGAGCAGCACCACACCGCTGTCTTCGCCCAGCGGCAGTGCCAGGTCGAGCCGGGCCAGGGTTTCGGTCAGTGCGCCGCTGGCGACCACCTTGCCGGCGTCCATCAGCACCAGGTGATCGGCCAGGCGTGCCACTTCGTCGGCGGCATGGCTGACGTAGACCACCGGGATATCGAGTTCGCTGTGCAGGCGTTCCAGGTACGGCAGGAATTCGTTTTTGCGCGCCTGGTCCAGGGCTGCCAGCGGCTCGTCCAGCAGCAACAGGCGCGGACTGCAGAGCAAGGCGCGGGCAATCGCCACGCGCTGGCGTTCGCCGCCGGACAGGCCCTGCGGCATGCGCTCCAGCAGGTGGCCGATGTCGAGCAGTTGCAGTGCCCGCTCCAGGCTGACGCGGCGCTGTGCCGGGGGCGTGCGCAGCAGGCCGAATTGCAGATTCGCGCGCACGTTCAGGTGGGCAAACAGGTTGGCGTCCTGGAACACATAGCCGAGCGCGCGCTGGTGCACCGGCACAAAGCGCTGCGCATCCTGCCAGATGTCGCCGTTGACGCTGAAATGGCCGCTGGCGCGGTGCAGTCCGGCCATGCAGCGCAGCAGCGTGGTTTTGCCGCAGCCCGAGGGGCCGAACAGCACGCTGATGCCGCTGGCCGGCAGCGCCAAGTCGACCTGCAGGGCAAAGCCTGGATAGTTCAGTGCGAAGCGCGCCTGCAGGCTCATGTGGGACGGTTCCAGCCACGGCTGTAGAGCAACAGCAGCAACACAAAAGACAAGCCGAGCATGCCGCCGGCAAGCCAGTGGGCGTTGCTGTATTCCAGTGCCTCGACGTGGTTGTAAATCGCCATCGAGACGACCTGGGTCTGGCCCGGGATATTGCCGCCAATCATCAGCACCACGCCGAATTCACCCAGGGTGTGGGCAAAGCCAAGCACGGCGGCGCTGAGGAAACCGGGCCGCGCCAGCGGCAGCACCACATGCACAAAGGTGTCCAGCGGCGTGGCGCGCAGAGTGGCCGCGGCTTCGAGCGGGGCCGTGCCGATGGCGGCGAAGGCCTGTTGCAGCGGCTGCAGCACAAAGGGCAGCGAATAAAGCATCGAGGCCAGTACCAGGCCGCTGAACGTGAAGGGCAGCAGGCCCAGGCCCAGTGCCTGCGTCAGCGCGCCGATCGGGCCGTGCGGGCCCATCAGCACCAGCAGGTAAAAGCCCAGCACCGCCGGCGGCAGCACCATCGGCAGCGTGAGCACCGCGCCAAGCACGTGTTTCCAGCGGGATTCGGTGCGCGCCAGCCACCAGGCCAGTGGTGTGCCCAACAGCAGCAACAGCAGCGTGCTCAGGCCGGCCAGGCGCAGGCTCAGCAGAATGGCAGCAAGATCGGCCTGGTTCAGCATCGCTGCGGCGCGCTGGCCTAGTCGGCACTTTCGGTGTCGGCTTCTGGCAGGTGGATCATGCCGGTGTTGTAGTTGTAGCTATAGACCTCGCCATGGCGGCCCCATTCGATGGCGACGTTGAGCACGCGCTCGGCTTCTTCCTGGTCCAGGCTCTCGCGCAGCAGCGCCAGGAAGGGCTCTTCCTTGAGCTGGCCGGAGGGTTCCTGGGACAGGCTGTGGTGGATGTGCGCAGCCAGCGGCACACGGGCCAGCAACTGCTTGCCAAACAGGGCCTGGCGGTCGCTGTATTCGGCGGCCACGTATTGTTTCCCGGTGTCGGTCAGGGCCATGTCGCCACCGGCCAGCACGGCAAAATCGAGCAGCGCCAGCGCTTCGGCGGCGGGCAGCAGCTCTTCGTCGGTGAGTTCGGTTTCCTCGCCCAGTTGTGGCAGGTCGGCGCGGCCGAAGAAGGGGTCTTCCATCAGGCGTTCCAGCAGGCCTTCCATGAGGCCGATGTCGGCTTCCGGCAGGCGGTCGTCCAGGCGCATCGGTTCGACTTCCTCGGTGGCCTTGCCGCTGCGCACGCGGCCGGCGGTCATGACGGCGTAAATTTCGTCGACCAGGGCGCGCACTTCGGCGCTGTCGGGGTCGCGCGGGCGTGGCAGATCAATCCGCATCTCAAACTTGACCCGGCCCGGGTCGCTGGCAAAAATCAGCACCCGGTCAGCCATCAGGATGGCTTCCTGGATGTTGTGCGAGACCACCAGAATCGCCTTGGTCGAAATCTGCTGCTCTTCCCAGAGTTCCAGAATGTCGTCGCGCAGGCGTTCGCCGGTGAGCACATCGAGTGCCGAGAAGGCCTCGTCCATCAGCAGCACGTCGGGGTCAACCACCAGTGCGCGGGCGATGCCGACGCGCTGGCGCATGCCACCGGAAAGCTCGCGCGGCAGGGCGCCTTCGAAGCCGGACAGGCCGATCAGGTCAATCACTTTTTCAGCGCGTCGCGAACGCTCTTCTTTTTCAATGCCGCGCGCTTCCAGACCGATTTCAATGTTCTGCTCCACGGTCAGCCATGGGAACAGGGCAAACGACTGGAACACCATGCTGATGCCGCGTGCCGGGCCGTACAAGGGCTGGCCACGGTACAGCACATCACCGCGGTCAGCGCCGATCAGTCCGGCCATGATGCGCAGCAGGGTTGACTTGCCGGAGCCGGACTGGCCCAGCAGGGCCACGATTTCGCGTTCTTTCAGACGGAAGTCGACGTTGTCGAGCACCGTGCGTGGCGTGCCGTCGGCCGATTTGAACGACTTGCCGACCGATTTCAATTCAACAATCAAGGGGGTACTCATGGGGGCCTCAGAAATGCATGCGGTCTTCAGCCATGCGGTAGAGCCGGCGCCAGACGAAATGGTTGAGTGTCATGACATAGACGCACATCACGCCGATGCCCAGCGCAATGCGCGGAAAGTCGCCAATCGCCGTCATCTCGGCGATGTAGCTGCCAATGCCGTGCGCCTTGACGGTGGTGTCGCCCCAGGTCACGTATTCGGCGACGATGCTGGCGTTCCAGGAGCCGCCGCTGGCGGTGATGGCGCCGGTGACAAAGCTCGGGAATACCGCCGGCAACAGGTAGCGGCGCCAGCGCAGTGTGCCTTTGAGGCCGATGTTGCGTGCGGCATAGCGCAGTTCGGTGGGGATGGTGGAGGCGCCGGCAATCACGTTGAACAGCAAATACCACTGGGTGCCAAAAATCATCAGCGGCGAGAGCCAGATGTCGGGCGTCAGCCCGAACTTCACAATGGCCAGCACAAACACCGGAAACATCAGATTGGCCGGAAACGCCGCCAGAAACTGGGCCACGGCTTGCACCCGGGCGGCAATCAGCGGGTTCATGCCGATCCAGATGCCGATCGGTACCCAGATCAGCGCCGCCAGCACAATCAGCAGGATCACGCGCACCAGGGTGTAGAAGCCGAGCACGAAGACGTGGCCCACTTCGGTCCAGCCGACTTCGGCGTGGATGAAGGTAAACAGGCGCCAGCATGCGAACAGGATCAGTGCCGCCAGTGTGGCGTCCCAGGCGCGTGTCAGGGTCGGCGAGGTTTCGGTCTGGCGCGCGCGGATCGAGGTGCCGTCGTGGGTGATGCGAAACAGTGTGATGGAGCGGTTCAGCAGGCGTGCGAAGAAGGCGCCGATCAACTGCAGGCGTTCGGTGCGGCGCAGCCAGGTCAGCAGCCAGGATGTTTGTTCCTGTGTGCCGCCGATTTCTTCGAAGCGGAACTTGTCCGACCAAGCCAGCAGCGGCCGGAAGAACAGCTGGTCATACAGCAGCACGCCGACCAGCATGGCGCCAACGGCCAGACCGATGGCGCCCATGTCCTTGGCTTCAATCGCCATGGCGATGTAGGAGCCGATGCCGGGCAGCTTGATGTTCTGGTTCGACACCGAAATGGCCTCCGAGGCGACCACGAAGAACCAGCCGCCGGACATCGACATCATCATGTTCCAGAGCAGGGCTGGCATGGCGTAAGGCATGTCCAGGCGCCAGAAGCGCTGCCAGTTGGAGAGCTGGAACACGCGCGCGGCTTCCTGCAGTTCCGAGGGCACGGTTTTGAACGACTGGTACAGGCTGAACGCCATGTTCCAGGCCTGCGAGGTAAAAATGGCGAAGATGGCAGCGCACTCAACGCCGAGCAGGCTGCCCGGGAACAGGGCGATGAAGCCGGTCACGGTGATCGACAGAAAGCCCAGGATCGGGATCGACTGCAGGATGTCGAGCATTGGCACCAGAAACTTTTCGGCGGCGCGGTATTTGGTCGCCAGCACCGCAAACACCACACTGAACACCAGCGAGGCGGCCAGTGCGGCAAACATGCGCAAGGTGGTGCGCAGCAGGTAATACGGCAGGTTTTCGAGGCCCAGCGAGATCGGCAGGTCGGTGCCGAGTTCATAGGGCGTGGACATTTCGCTGGCGCCAAAGGCGGCCATGACCAGGATGGCCATCACCAGCGGCAACAAGGCCCAGTCCCAGCGGTTGCCGCTGGCTTCCACCACTTGGCGGGGAAAGAATGTTTTCTGGTTTTTCATGAAATCGGGGCGGCGCTAGCGTGACTGGCAAACCCCGATTGTCGGCGAAGAAATAGCGCCTTGAAATGTCATATTCGATGCCGGGTGGGTTCTGCCTGGCGCCCGTCCCGGCCGGTACCGCTCGGTATCGTTCGGTACCGCTCGGTACCGGTTAATTCAGCGCCGGTCCCAGTCCATAGGGTGCCGGCACCATCGACACAATGCGGGTAAACAGGGCGCGGAATTCGCCGGTCGGGCCGGACCACGGGTCTTTGTTGGCTTCGAAGGCGGCGTCGATGCCGGCCCAGTCCTGCGGGCTGAGCTTGCGTACTGCCAGAGGCAGCAGTTCACGTTCTTCCAGACTGATGTGTTTCCAGGTGGAATCGATGTAGCGCGTGGCGGCCGCGTCAAAGGCGTCCAGACCGGTGGCGGCCTGGGCCTGGTAGCTTTTCAGGGCGGCGCGCAGTTGCAGGGTTGCCAGGGTGCCTTGTTCGTGGTCGTGCTCCAGTTTCTGGATCAGTTCCTCGCACTCTGGCAGCGCGCGCCGCATGGCAACGAACAGCACCTCGTCTTCCTTGGGGTGGTGCAGCTTGTCCGGCACTTCGGTGATGTATTCGATCAGTGCGTCGAGCAGCACAAAGTCGGGCTTGGCACTGCCGGCGCGGATGCTGTCCAGCACAAAGCGCAGGGCCTGTACCACCGCGCCCAGGGCGCGGTGTTCAGCGTGAATGATGTCTATGGCTTTCATGGCGGGGCCTGTGCAATCGGTGGGTGGAAAAGATCAATGGGCGGCAACGCCGAGCCAGCTGTCGAGCAGGGCCGGATCGTCCAGCAGCGGCTGGCTCGGCCCCAGATAGACGCCGCGTCCGCGTTCCAGCACCAGCGCCTGGCGCGTCAGCGGCAGAATCTGGCGCGCGTGCTGCTCGACCAGGATCACGGCCATGCCGCTGTCCTGCGTCAGCTGCTGGATGATGGCCAGCAATTCCTGCACGATCAGTGGCGCCAGGCCTTCCAGCGGCTCGTCGAGCAGCAGCAGTTTCGGGTTCAGCATCAGCGCCCGGCCCATGGCCAGCATCTGCTGTTCGCCACCGGAGAGCTGATTGCCCATGTTGTTGCGGCGCTCTTCCAGGCGCGGAAACATGGCGTAGATTTTTTTCAGGTCCCAGGGGCCCGGGGTCTGCGCCACTGTGAGGTTTTCCTGCACCGTCAGCGAAGGGAAAATATCGCGCTCCTGCGGCACCCAGCCGAGTCCGGCGTGGGCCCGGGCGTGGGCTGCAATCCGGCGCAGATCCTGGCCGGCAAACTGCATGCTGCCACGGACAAAATGGGTGGCCCCCATCAGGGTCGCCAGCAGGCTGGTCTTGCCCATGCCATTGCGGCCCAGCAGGGACAGGCTGTCGCCCTCCTGCAGGCGCAGGGAAATGCCTTCCAGCACCACCGCCTCGCCGTAGCCGGCCCAGACCTCATCCAGTTGTAACAATTCAGCCATGCACGGCCTCTCCGAGGTAAACCTCTTTCACTTTCGGGTCGTTGGCAATTTGCTGCGGACTGCCCTGCGTCAGCAGGGCGCCGCTGACCAGCACCGAGATCTGGTCGGCAAAGCGGAACACCAGGTCCATATCGTGTTCGATCAGCACAATGGTGACCGAGCGCGGCAGCGCGGCGATGGATTCGAACAGGGCGCGGCTTTCCGAGGTGGGTACGCCGGCCGCCGGTTCGTCCAGCAGCAGCACCTTTGGTTGGGCCGCCAGTGCCAGGGCGATTTCGATCAGGCGCTGTTTTCCGTAAGCCAGGTTGCGCGTTTTTTCATAGGCCACGTCAAGCAGGTTCAGGGTGCGCAGCAGTGCCACTGCTTCGTCCACTGCCTTGGTGTGCGCGGCCACCGGCTGCCAGAAGCGCGCGCTCAGGCCGAGGCGCTCGTTGACTGCCAGCAGCACCGATTCCAGTACCGTCAGGTCGGCAAACAGGCGGTTGATCTGGAAGGTGCGGGCCAGGCCGCGGCGCACGCGCTGGTGTTGTGCCAGGCGCGTGACCGGCGTGCCGTCAAGCAGCACGCTGCCGCTGCTGGGTTCCAGAAAACCGGTCAGCAGATTGATCAGCGTGGTCTTGCCGGCGCCGTTCGGGCCGATCAGCGCATGGCGCGCACCGGCTTCGACTTTCAGCGAAACATTGTTGGTGGCGACAAAGCCGCCGAATTTCTTCACCAGTCCCTGGGTTTCCAGTGCGTAATTCATGCGGCATCTCCGTGTGAGCCGGGCAGGCGCCGCGCCAGGTGGCGCAGGCCGCCCATGACGCCGTCGCGGGCGAACAGCACGATCAGCAGCAGCAGGGCGCCGAGCCAGAATTCCCAGTATTCCGGGTTGATGTCGGACAGCGCGTGGTGCGCCGTCATGAACACCATGGTGCCCAGCAGCGCGCCGTACAGGCTGCCGGAGCCGCCCAGCACCAGCATCAGCAGCAGCTCCGCCGAGCGGTTGAAGGCGAGCACATCGAGCGCCACAAACTGGGTGGTCTGGGCCATCAGGGCACCGGCAATGCCGGCATAGGCGGCGGCCAGGGTGTAGACCGCTGCCAGCCGGATGTTGACCGGCGCGCCCAGCGCCGGCATGCGCGCAACGTTCAGGCGGATGCCCTTGAGGCCCAGGCCGAATGGGCTGTGCACCAGTTTGCGCGCCAGCCAGAACAGCAGGAACAGCACCACCAGCGCATACCAGAAGGCGGTTTTGCCATACAGGTCGAAACGGAAGCTGCCAAAAATCGGCGCCACTTCCATGCCCGACAGGCCGTCCACGCCGCCGGTGATGGAGGTCATTTTGTTGGCCACTTCGTACAGCATCATGGCCACGCCCAGCGTCACCATCAGGCGCGTCAGGTCGGCGCCGCGCAGCACCAGCAGGCTGGTGACAAAGCCCAGCGCCGCGGCACAGATGGCGGCGGCCAGCAGGCCGGACAAGGGTTCGCTCCAGCCATTCGAGGCCAGCAGACCGGCGGTGTAAGCGCCAACGCCAAAGAAGGCGGCATGGCCGAGCGAGACGATGCCGGCGTAGCCCAGGATCAGGTCCAGCGAGAGACAGAACAGTGCCGTGATGGCGATCTGCGTCAGCAGCACCAGATTGTCCGGGAACACAAAATAGGCCAGCACCGGCAGCAACCAGAACAGCCGTTCCGGCCAGCGCCAACGGTCGCCCGCGCGCAGGCGGGCCAGGTCAAAAGAATCAGCAGGCATGGATAGTCCTCAGCGCGTGGCCTGGCGGCCAAACAGGCCCTGGGGCCGCAGCACCAGCATCAGCACCATCACGGCGTAAATTAGAAAGGCACCGACTTGCGGCACATAGTATTTGCCGGCCACGTCGATCACGCCCAGCAGCAGCGATGCCAGCAGCGAGCCGCCAATGCTGCCGCTGCCGCCGACGGCCACCACGATCAGGAAATAGACCACGTACTTCACCGGAAAGCCGGGGTCGAGTCCGAGCATTTCCACGCCCATGGCGCCGCCCAGTCCGGCCAGCGCGCTGCCCAGGGCAAAGGTCAGGGTGAAGATGCGTTCCACATGGATGCCGACGCCGCGTGCGGCACGCGGGTTGTCTACCGCGGCGCGCAGTTGTGCGCCGAAGCGGGTGCGGGTCACCAGCAGGTGCAGGGCCAGCGCAATCAGCAAGCTCACGCTGATCAGGAACAGCCGGTACACGCCCATGTCCAGGCCCGGCAGATGGAACTGGCCGCGCAGGAACGCCGGCAGTTCCAGCGGCTGCTGCTGGGCGCCGAAGAAATAGTGCGTTGCCGCCATGGCCATGAACACCAGGCTGATCGAGAACAGCACCTGGTCCAGGTGGGTGGCGCCGTACAGCCGGCGGTACAGCGTGCGCTCCAGCAGCACGCCGATGGCCGCAGTGGCCAGTGCCGCCAGCGGCAGGCAGGCCAGGAAGGGCAGTCCCACGGCGTTCAGCAGCAGCACGCACACATAGCCGCCGGCCATGGCAAAGGCCCCGTGCGCCAGGTTGACGAAATTCATCAAGCCCAAGGTCACCGACAGGCCGACGCTGATGAGAAACAGCAGCATGCCGGAGGCAATGCCGTCAAACAGAACAGTCATGGTTTATTGCTTGCCCGGGTCTTTCATGGCGGCCGTCTGTTCGAACTCGACGTTTTGCAGCTTGCCGGCCACTTTTTCCACCTTGCGGATATAGACCGTTTGCACGATGTCGCGGGTCACCGGGTCGATGCTGATCGGGCCGCGTGGGCTGGTCCAGGCCATGCCTTTGGCGGCGGCCATGAACTTGTCGCCGTTGGCGTCGCCAGCAGTTTTTTCCAGGGTCTTGGCAATCAGCTGCATGCCATCGTAGCCGCTGACCGACATATAGTTCGGGCGGTCTTTCGGGTAGGCCTTGTAATAGGCCGCCACATAGGCTTTGTTTTCCGGCGAGTTGTGCATTTCGGAATACTGCAGCGAGTTGACGATGCCCAGGGCGTTGTCGCCGACGCCGTCGATCACGTCTTCTTCGGTCAGGTCGCCGGTGGCAATGATGCGGATGCCGGCCTTGCCCATGTCACGCTCGGCAAAGCCTTTCATGAAGGCCACGGTCTGTTCGCCTGGCGGCACAAACAGGAACACTGCTTCCGGCTTGGCGTCCTTGATTTTTTGCAGGAACGGGGCGAAATCGGGGTTCTTCACCGGGGTGCGCACTTCGCCAATGATTTCGCCGCCGGCAGCGGTGAAGGTTTTCTTGAACTGGGCTTCGGCATCCTGTCCCGGGCCGAAGTCCGCGACCAGGGTATAGACCCGTTTGATTTTGTTTTTCGCTGCCCAGGTGGCGATCGGTGCGGTGATTTGCGGCAGCGTGTGCGAGACGCGCAGAATGTATTCCGACTTGGTGGTGATGGCCGAGGCGGCGGCGTTCATCACGATCATCGGTTTCTTGGCTTCGGTGGCGACCGAGGCGGCGGCCATGGCCGAAGGCGTCAGGCCAAAGCCGCCCAGAATGTCGACCTTGTCTTTCACCACCAGTTCCTGCGCTGCGCGCTTGCTGATTTCGGGCGCGACACCGGTGTCGTCCTTGATGATCAGTTCCACTTTGCGGCCGGAGAACACGCCACCGCTTTGCGCCAGGTACAGGCGCACGCCGTTTTCAATCTGTTTGCCATAGGGCGCGAAAGGGCCGGACAGTGGCAGCACCAGGCCGATTTTGAGCGGCTCGGCGGCCATGCCAGCCAGGCCGAAGGTGGCCAGGCCGGTGGCCAGGGCGAGCTGGCGAATGAAGGTGCGCTTGTTCAGGTTCATGGAGGTCTCCGTTGTCGTTTGTTATGGCAGGGGGTGGCGCGGCGCTCAGCTGGCGTCGGGTTGCTGGCCGGGTGCGGCTTTCTGGAACGCTGGCAGCGCGGCGCAGGCCTGGTCAATGCTTTGGATGATCGGGTAGGGGCGCAGATCGACTTTGAAGCGGCGCGCGCTTTCCACCTGCGGCACCAGGTACACGTCGGCCAGGGTCGGCGTGGCGCCAAAGCAGAAGTCGCCGCGGTCCGGGTCGGCCTGCAGCAAGGCTTCCAGGGCGTCGAAACCGGCGCTGATCCAGGTGCCGCACCAGGTGTTGATGGCGGCTTCGTCCTGGCCCAGTTGCTTGCGCAGATATTCCAGGATGCGGCGGTTGTTGATGGGGTGGATGTCACAACCGACCACTGCCGCCAGCGCGCGCACACGGGCGCGCTGCTGCAGCCCGCTGGGCAACAGCGCCGGCGTCGGATAGCGCTCTTCCAGCCATTCAATGATGGCCGGCGACTGGATCAGCACGGCATCGTCGGCCACCAGCGCCGGCACCAGCCCTTGCGGGTTGAGCGCCTTGAAGGCGCCCTGCAGGTGTTCTTCGCGGCGCAGATCGACGGCGATGTAGGTGTAATCCAGCCCCTTCAGATTGAGGGCGATGCGCAGCCGGTGCGAGGTGCCGCTGCGGAAAAAATTATGGAGTTGCAACATGGATGCCTTTGTGCGGGTGCCGGTCACGTGGCCAGGCAGTTGCCCACGTTCCAACCGTACAACCATTCCATCGCATCATAGAAGCGTTCCGCCGAGCGGCCCTTCCACAGACTGTTGCGCACCAGGCGCTCGACGCCCTTGGCGTGGTAGAGCCGGCCCATCTCGCGGCCCGACAGCACGATGCGGGCAGTGCGGGCGACGCGCGATTGCTGGTACAGCGCCAGCGCTTTCGTCCAGTCGTTGTGGTGCACGCGCAGCGCTTCGCCGAGCGTGACGGCGTCTTCCAGCGCCATGCAGGCGCCCTGCGCCATGTACTGGGTGGTCGGGTGGGCGGCATCGCCGAGGATGGTGGCGCGGCCAAAGACCCAGGTGTCAATCGGCTCCCGGTCAGCGGTGGCCCAGCGGCGCCAGGTTTTGGGCAGATCGATCAGCTGGCGTGCCTTCGGGCAGATGCCCTGGAAGTAGCTTTGCACTTCTTCCTTGCTGCCGTCGGTGACGCCCCATTCTTCCTTGTTCCGGCTGTGGAAGGTGACCACCACGTTGTACTGCTCGCCGCCGCGCAGCGGGTAGTGCACCAGGTGGCAGTTCGGGCCGACCCAGATGCTGGCCGCGTTCCAGCGCAGGTTTTCGGGAAAATCTTTTTTGTCGATGACGGCGCGGTAGACCACATGGCCGGTGATGCGCGGTGGGTCATTGACATACTGGGTCCGTACCACCGACTTGCCACCATCCGCGCCAATCAGGGCCACGCCGGTATAGGACTTGCCGTTCTGGTCGAACACGGTGACGCTGTCGGCGCTTTGCTCGACGCGTTCGATGCGGGTGCTGGTCAGGAACTCAACCTTGCCGGTTTCCTGCGCGCCCTCGAGCAAGGAGGTGTGGATGTCAACCCGGTGGATCACCGCGTAGGGGTTGCCAAAGCGTTTCAGAAAGGCTTCGCCGGTGGGGATTTTGCCGACCTGGTATTCGTCCAGCGCGTCGTGCATCACCATGTAGTCGGTATAGACCGCGCGGCTGCGCGCCTTTTCACCAATGCCCAGGGCATCAAACGCATGGAAGGCATTCGGGCCGAGCTGGATGCCGGCGCCGATTTCGCCGATTTGCGGTGCCTGTTCGAATACCTGGACCTGGAAGCCCTGGCGCACCAGCGCCAAAGCCGCGGCGAGGCCACCAATGCCGCCGCCGGATACGAGTACGGGAAGTGTTTGGGTCATGTTCTAGTCTCCTTGGAGCGCGGGGGATTATTCGGCTGCGCCAATCGTCAGGCGGACTTCGCCGACCTGGGCAATCTGGCCAGTGATGACATCGCCAACCTGGACCGGGCCGACGCCTTCGGGGGTGCCGGTGTAAATCAGGTCGCCGGCTTGCAGGTGGTAGTACTGCGACAGGTCGGCAATCAGTTCCGGAATGTTCCAGATCAGTTGGGCCAGGTCGGAACTTTGTTTTTGCGTGCCATTGACTTGCAGCGCGATGCTGCCGGCCGCCAGCACGCCGAGTGTGCCTTTGGGCAGGATGTCGGTGCAGACGGCGGAGCGCTCGAAGTCCTTGCCGAGGTCCCAGGGGCGGCCCTGGTCACGCGCTACCAGTTGCAGGTCACGGCGCGTCATGTCCAAGCCGGCGGCATAGCCGTAGACCAGGGCTTCGGCGTCGGCTTCCTTGACGCGAAAACCGCTGGCACCTATGGCCACCACCAGTTCCATTTCATAGTGGTAGTTTTGCGTGCCGCAGGGGTAGGGCACGGTGGCTCCGGACGCCACCAGGGTCGACGCGTCCTTGAGGAAATAAAACGGCTTGGACGTGGACTTGTCCACCGGGCGGCCCATTTCCACGGCGTGCGCGTGGTAGTTGCGGCCAACGCAAAAAATGCGGCCGACGGGAAAGCGGGCATCCACACCGCGCACGGCCAGGGACGGGGTAGCGGCGGGAGACCAGAGGTACTTGCTTGTCATGGGGTGGTATTTCTTGGGGTTCGTCAATGAATCAGAGCGGGCGCACTTCGTAAACGCCGAGCTTTCTTTGCAGCGGCGCATCGTCGGCGGTGAAGACGAAGGCCGGGCTGCTGCTGGAGCGGTTGCACAGGGTGATCGGTACATAGCCGGGCATGCAGCAGGTGTCGGCCTCGGCCAGGTCAAAGCTGCTGCCGTCGGCGTCGACCTGGACATTGCCTTCAATCTGGTGGAATACCGTGGCGCAGGAGCGTGCCGGCAAGCGCAGGGTTTCGCCCGGGCGCAGCATCAGGGCCGAGAAGCCGAGTATTTTTTGTGCGTCGGCGCCGTTTTCCGGATTGATATAGGCCACTTGCACGGCTTCCACCTCGGGCTGGGTTTGGGCCAGGGTTTGCAGGGCGGCGCGCACGTCGGCCCAGGGATAGCGCAGCATCGGGAAGCTGGCGGCGTTGCGTGTAAATACCGGGGCCGGCACCACGCCACCGCGCTGGTAGGCCAGGCCGGCGGCGTCGCTGATGACGGTCTGCGCCTTGCCTTCGGTAACGTAGGAGGCTTCCATGTAATAGATGATGGGCAGATCGAGCACGTCGAGCCAGACCACCGGTTCGCTGCCGTCGTGGCCGTGTTCGTGCCACAGGCCGGTCGGCGTCAGGATCAGGTCGCCGCGCTGCATCATGCATTTTTCGCCGTCGATGGTGGTGTAGGCGCCTTCGCCTTCGACAATCATGCGCACCGCATTCGGGGTGTGGCGGTGCGCCGGTGCCCATTCGCCGGGCAAGAGCAATTGCATGCCCAGGTACATGGTGGCGCTGGCCTGCATTTTTTCCAGGCCGTGGCCAGGGTTGGCCAACACCAGCACGCGGCGTTCGGCTTTCTCCATCGGGGTCAGCTCACCGGCTTGCAGCAACAGTGGGCGCAGACCCTGGTAGGGCCAGACCGTCGGGCGGGTCTTTGAGGTTGGCTTGCCGGGCGGCAGCACGGCGCGCAGGCTGGGCCACAGTGGCACCAGGTTTTTGGCGGTCAGGGCGTCACGGTAGTCCTGGGGCAGGTCTTCTAGGCGTCCGAGTTCTGGCAATTGCATATTTGTCTCCACTGCTTGTCGTAGGGGTCGCAGCGTAACGGTCGCCTGGCATGCGGTAAATGCAATAGACCGAATAGGCTGTATTCGAAATTCGAATACAGTGCGAGCTGTCCTCGCCGCCAGGGGAACTAACATACGCCGCCATGGACACCATCGATATCCGCCTCCTGCACGTGTTTGATCAGATCTACAAGCTGCGCAGCGTCAGCGATGCGGCGGCGGCGTTGGATCTGGGCCAACCGGCGGTGAGCGTGGCACTGTCGAAGTTGCGCCACCAGTATGGCGATCAGCTGTTTGTGCGCACCTCCAATGGTATGGAGCCAACGCCATTTGGCGAGGGGCTGGTGCGGCCGATACGCAACGCGCTGGAGGCCCTGGACGTGGTGCTGGGCCACCATGATGCGTTTGAACCGGCCACGTCGAAGCGCAATTTCCGCATCTGTATGACCGACATCAGCCAGCTGGTGTTGCTGCCGCGGCTGTGGGAAAAACTGCGTGTCGAGGCGCCGAACATCCACATCGAAATCCTGCCGCTGTCGCCGAATCTGGCGCAGCTGCTGGAAAGCGGCGGCGCCGACCTGGCGCTGGGCTTCATGCCGCAGCTCGAGGCCGGCTTCTACCAGAATGTGCTGTTCAAGCAACGCTTTGTCTGCATGGTCAGCGCCAACCACCCGCGCATTCGCACGCAGCTGACGCTGGAGCAGTTTCAGACCGAAGAGCATGCGGTGATCAGTTCGTCCGGTTCGGCGCCGGTGCTGATTGACCAGGAAATCGAACGCATGGGGCTGCACCGCAAGATTTCGCTGAAGATTCCCAACTTTATCGGTGCCGCGCTGGTGGTGGAACACACCGACTTCATCATCACGATTCCGGACCGGCTCGGTGACGTGCTGCAGGGGCGCGGTGCGCTAAAGACGTTTCCAGTGCCGTTTGCGCTGCCGGACTATGAGGTCAAGCAGCACTGGCATGAGCGCTTTCACAATGACCCGGGCCTGCGCTGGCTGCGCCGCGTGATTGCTGAATTGCTGGTCTTGCCCGGCCCTGCTGGCCAGGGAAAACCATAGTCAAAAATCATACTATCCCTATATCGCTATCCTTCGCTATATTTGATTATTCGTATATCTATACGTATAAAAATTCGCAAGGGAGTCCTGCGTGCCTATTGCTGTCACAGCCGCCACCGAGGAACTGGATTCCGCGCTGGCAGAGGAGTTGTTCAGAAGAACCCGCTTTTCGGCAGCGGTGGGTTTTGTCGGCGTCGTCATCATGGCGCTGCCGCACCTGGTGGGGCCGCTGCCGCTGCAGCGCACGCTCGGTTGGGCGCTGGGTCTGATGCTGTTGCTCGCAGCCCGATTTTTGCACGCTTCGCGGACCCTGAGCCGCCTTGATGCGGGCGAAACAATCGACCACGCCGTGCTGTTTGAAGCTGGTGTGTGTGCCCTGATTGGCCTTGGCTGGGGCATTTCGGTATTCGTTTTTGACACCGGCCAAATGGACCAGGCGTTTTATGTCCGGCTGATGATTCTGGCCGGTGCGCTGGCTTTTGTGGTGGCCTCGACGGCAGTCTATCTGCGCATATTTCTGGCTTATTGCCTGCCGATTGGTGTGCTGGTCATCGTGTCGCTGCTGGGGTTTGACCACGTGCAGCCGAAAAGCGTGTTTGTCGTCAGTATTTCGCTGTATTTGCTGATGCTGTGTGGCCAGGCCCTGAGTATCAACCGCGGCGTGCGCGACACCATTGCGAGCCACCAGCGGGTGTTGCAGCTGACCGAGGATTTGAACGCGGTGCTGGTGTCGGAACGCGCCTTGCGCGAGGAAATCAAGCAGCTGTCGCTGACCGATGAACTGACCGGGGTCATGAACCGGCGTGGCATTACGGAAAACCTGGAACTGGAATTGGCGCGCTGCCGGCGCCAGGTCACTCCGCTGTCCTTGCTGATGCTCGATATTGACCGCTTCAAGCCGATCAACGACACGTTCGGCCATGCCGCAGGTGATGAGGTGATTCGCCTGGTCGCGCATGCGCTGAAAAAAGAGCTGCGTGAAACCGATGTGATTGGCCGCTTTGGTGGCGATGAATTCATTGTGGTGCTGCCATCGCTGGGGCTGGAGGGCGCGCTGGCGGCGGCGCACCGCCTGCGCCAGAGTGTGCAGTTTGCGGCGGTGGACATGCAGGCGCGCGGCGTCAGCGTCACCATCTCGGTGGGTGTTGCCACCTGCCGGCAACAGGATTCGATGTTGCACCTGATGTCGCGTGCCGACGGTGCGCTCTACGTGGCCAAGGAAAATGGCCGCAACCGGATCGAGGCAGAGGCGCAGGGCTGAGTCCAGGCGCCGGTTCTGGGCTTTATCTGGGCCGCTGCCCGGTCTGCAGCACAAAGTCCACCAGGGCCGTGGGTGCCAGCGGTCGGCTGAACAGATAACCCTGCACTTCGTCGCAGGCTTCCTGGCGCAAGAACTCCAGCTGGGCCGGCGTTTCCACCCCTTCGGCAATGGCGATGAAGCCGACGCTGTGGGCCATTTGGATGATGGCGGCAACAATCGCCCGGTCGCCCGGTCGTCCGCGTCGGTGGCAATGTCGCGCACGAAGGACTGGTCGATTTTTAGTTTGTAGACTTTGAATTTCTTCAGGTAACTGAGTGACGAATAGCCGGTGCCAAAGTCGTCGATCGACATGCGTACGCCACGCGAATGCAGGTCGTCCATGATGCCGATGGCGGCTTTCGGATTGCCCATGGTGACGCCCTCGGTCAGCTCCACCTCCAGGTATTCGGGCGGCACCTGCGCCTCATTCAGAATTTCTGTTACCAGCGCCGGCAGGTTCGGATGGCGGAACTGCACCGCCGACAGATTGACCGCCATCACCATCGGTGGCAGACCGGCATCGAGCCAGTCGCGCAGCTGTTGAACCGCCGTGCGCATGACCCAGGTGCCGATTGGAATGATCTGGCCATTGCTTTCCGCCAGGGGCACAAATTCCGATGGCGATATCAGGCCCAGCTCGGGATGGCGCCAGCGCAGCAGCGCCTCCACGCCCAGCACCCGCTGGCCATCGATGCTGAGCTGGGGCTGGTAGTCGAGATAGAACTGGCCAAACTCCAGCGCCTGTTGCGGGCAACTCTCCAGCGTCAGCATGCGTTCGGTGTGCGACTGCATGGCGGCGGTGAAGAACTGGTAGCCGTTGCGCCCGTCCTGTTTGGTGCGGTACATCGCCGTATCGGCGTGCTGGTAAAGCATGCCGAAATCGGCGCCGTCCTGGGGGTAGATGGCGATGCCGATGGACGGCGTGGTGGCCAGCGAGTGGTTGCCGATCAGGTAGCGCTCGGACACCGCGCTGAGCAGCTTGGCGGCCACCGTGGCGGCTTCGGCGGCGTCGGTCTCGGCCAGCACGATGACGAATTCGTCGCCGCCGACGCGTGCCACGGTATCGCTTTCACGAATCGCGCCGGTCAGGCGCTTGCCCACTTCCACCAGCAGATCGTCGCCGGTGTTGTGGCCCAGGGTGTCGTTGACGTTCTTGAAATGGTCGAGGTCGAGAAACAGAATGGCAACATGCGACTGGTGCCGCGTGGCGGCCTGAATCGCCTGGTTCACGCGGTCATGCAGCAAGGTCCGGTTGGGCAGGCCGGTGAGGGGGTCAAAGTGGATCAGCTGGTTGATACGGCGTTCGTGTTCCACTTGCCTGGTAATGTCTTGCACCGAAGCAATCACGAAGCGGCCGTCTTCGCTGGCGATCGGTGTCAGGCCAATCTCGACCCGGAAATTGTGGCCCTGTTGGTGGCGGCCCCAGACTTCGCGTTCGCCGCCCATGGACTTCTCGGTGGGGTCCAACAGATAGCGCTGCATGCGCTGTTCGTGGACGTCGCGCTGGGCTTCGGGTATCAGGGTCTGCAGCGGCTTGCCGATCAGCGCCCCGGGCGCATAGCCGAACATGGCGTTGGCCTGTGCGTTGGTCAGTGTGATGCTGCCGTGCGCATCGACCATCACCATGCCGGTGGTCGATGCCTCTACCGCCAGCGCCAGGTTTTTGCGCGCCGCGGTCAGTTGCAAATAGGGCCGTTCCACCGCCTCCACCACCACGGCACGGTAGATCAGCACATAGCTGATGACTTTGTAGATATGGCCGAGCACGTTGTAGGCGCCGGTCATGGTGGTGTAGAGCGTGAAGAAAAATTCGCTCATGGCCATCACGCCGACCGCGCCAAACAGCAGTGCCGCATTGAACGGCAAGGGGCCGCGCATCTTGGCCCAGAGCAGTGCGGCGGTTAGCAGATTGATGGCGATGACGAGGTATTCGAGGCCTTTTTTCAGCGCCGTCAAACCCTGGCCCGGAATGAACAGATGGGGCAGCCAGTCCTGGTGGTAAATCACGACGGCATTGATGGCAAACAGGCCGACCAGCAAGCCCGAGAAAATCACATATTTGCTGACACGGTTTAGCTGACGCTGCCAGGGCCGCACGCTCACCAGCAGCAGTGCACTGGCCGCCAGCAGGCGTGCCGCAAGCCAGAAGTTGAGGTGCTTTTCAGAATCGTTGTGCGACAGGAAGTCCGGCATTCCGCCGTACGAGGCGGTGTGTGAAAAATCCAGCAGCCCGACCACAAAGAACATGCAGGCCAGCAGCAGCAAATTGCCGGAGCTCTCTCCGGTGTAGGAATTCCAGCCGACCGAAAACACCAGCATGGCGACCACGATCGAGGCGGTTTCCATCAGCACATGCAGCGGCAGGTAATACGGAATGCCGCTGGACTGCGGGTCCGCCGGAATGGCCCAGGCGATCAGCTGGCACAAGGCCAGCGCCAGCAGCAGCCCGGCCATGCGCCGCATGGCCGGGCGGTGCGATGGGTGCAACTGCCAAAAATTGGCCGCTTGCCGGGGTCTGTGCGGGCTGCCGGGTGCCATGGTGCCGCAGGCTGGTTGGCGCCTAGTAGGGCCTGAAGTTGCTGCCGTTGGCGTGCACGGCACGCGTTGCCAGCGGAATGCTCAGCCGTGGCACCGCTGCCGGCCTGGGGGCTGCTGCAGGGGCGCTATCGCCGGTGCGGAAAAAGCCGATCGATTGCTGCAGCTGTCCGGCCTGCGCCGACAGCTCTTCACTGGTGGCGGCCAGCTGTTCGGAGGCCGAGGCGTTTTGCTGCGTCGACTTGCTCAGCTGGCCCATGGCCTCGCCAATGTGCACCACGGAATGGCTTTGTTCTTCGCTGGCAGCGGCAATCTCCTGCACCAGCTCGGAGGTCTTTTGAATACTCGGCTCAATTTCGTCGAGAAGTTTGCCGGCGCGCTCGGCGGTGGTCACGCTGCTGCCGGCCAGTTCACTGATTTCCTTGGCGGCTTCCTGGCTGCGTTCGGCCAGCTTGCGCACCTCGGCGGCGACCACGGCAAAGCCTTTGCCATGCTCGCCGGCGCGTGCCGCCTCGATGGCGGCGTTCAGGGCCAGCAGATTGGTCTGGTAGGCAATGTCGTCGACGATGCCGATCTTGGCGGCAATCTGCTTCATGGCGCTGACCGTCTTGTTCACTGCGGCACCGCCATCGCTGGCTTCCTGGCTGGCCTTGGAGGCCATGCCGTCGGTGACCTTGGCGTTGTCGCTGGTCTGGTTGATGGAGGTCGAGATCAATGCAATCGCGCTGGTGGTCTGGTCTACTGAGGCGGCTTGCTGGCTGGCGGCCTGTGACAGCGATTGGGCGGTGGCGCTGACCTGGTGGGCGGCGCCGCTCAGGGCATCGGCGGCATCGCGCACTTCGGCCATCACGCGGGTCAGGTTTTCGGCGGTGGCGTTGGCGCTGTCCTTGACGGTGCCCAGCAGGCCGGCATAGCTGTGTGTGATGCGCTGGGTCAGGTCGCCATCGGCGAAGGCGCGCAGCACCCGGGCAATATCGGTCAGGCCCTGCTCGTTGGTTTCCAGCAGTTGGTTCATGCCGCTGGACAGCGTCGAGAAGAAGCCGGAGGTATTGTTCGGCTTCAGGCGCTGGCTGAAGTCACCCTGCGTGGCGGCCCGCACCAGCGCGTCAATTTCGTGCTCGGCGGCGAGCTGTTCGGTGACATCGTCCCATTGCCCGACCGTGCCCAGCCGTTCGCCGTTGTCGGCTACCACGGCGGTGGTGTTCAGGTCATACATGCGGCCACCAAGGTTGATGCGCGACTGGGTGGAGCCCTTGAGCTGGCGCAGGCGCGCCAGCGCGGCGGGGGGATCGGGATAAAACATGCCGATGTTTCCGCCCTCGACTTTTTCCGGGTCAAAGCCGGGAATCTGCCGCGCAAAGCCCTCGCGGTGCAGGCGCAGGTTGTCGCGCAGCGCGTGGTTGATGTAGAGAATGGTGCCGTCGTCGTTGGCGATGCGCACCGGCACCGTAACGTGGTCCAGTGCGGCCCTGACGCGGGCGTTGGAACGGGCCGCAGCGTCGGCGTGCATCATGAGTTCGCGGGCCCGTTCGGCGGCCTCGGTCACGGCCTGCTTTTCGCCGGGCAGGGCTTCCATGCGGGCCTCGAACTGGCCTTGCACATATTGCGCAATGACTTCGACCAAGCGCGCATTCATGGCGACATGGGCGTTGACCATGTCGTTGACGTTCTGCGCCATTTCCCGGAACGCCCCAGAGAACGCAGCCGCAGGCATTTGGTGGCTGATTTCACCCAGCTCATTGTGTTTGCGCGCCATTTCGATCTGCGCGGCTTCAAAGGCCACCAGGGTGGACTGCATCTCGCCCATGGAGCGCAGCAGCTGGCCGGTTTCGTCCGGCGCGTCGCTGCTGACGTGGCTGGTCAGATCGCCGTTGGCGACGCGTTTGGCTTCGTCCAGCGCCTGGGCCAGTGGCCGGGTGATGCTGCGTGTGATCAGCAGGGCGCAGGCTGCGCCCAGCAGTACCGACAGGCCGCCCAACACCAGCAGCAAGTTGCGGGCGCGGTCGTTGGCGGCTTTGATCGGTGTGGCCGATTCATCCAGCGCCTTGCGCTGCAGGTTGAGCAGCTGTTCGACCTTTTCCAGGTAGATTTTGGAAGTTGGAACAAACGTTGTTTCAAGCAGCTTGTCGGCCTCCTCGGCCTTGCCGTCCTTTTTCAGGCGGCTGACTTCGTCCCGCGAGGCCAGATAGGTCTTGCGAATCACGCCGATTTCCTCGTACAGGGCGCGTTCGCCGTCGCTGACCATCAGGTCGCCGACTTTCTTTTGGATTTCGGTGGTGTCCGAGCCCGATTTTTTCGCCTCTTCGGCGAAGAAAGTGGCCAGGCTGGCGTCACTGCTCTTGGCGATGGCGGTGGTGCGGCGGACCGCCGTGTGGATATTGCGGTACCAGTCGGAGATCAGGCGTTCCTTGGCCAGCGGGGCTTCTATCAGCCCCTGGGTTGCTGACGAGGCAGTTTGCAGTTGCCAGACACCGACCATGGTCGTCAGCAGGCAGAACACCAGCATTAATGCGAATCCCAGTGCCAGGCGGCTGCCGATGGCGAGTCTATTCATGTATCACCCCTGTGTCCGAAATATCTGTTTCCGGCAGCCTCATTCTAGAGCCACTATTCGCTGTGCCGGTGCGAATAGCCGGGCTGCTGAAGCGGCGCCCGGATAGGCATAGAATGCGCCGACACCATGGCGGCAGCCCTGCCGCAGACACTATTCATAGGAACCCGATGAGCCAACTCAAACTGCGCTATTTTGACTTCCACGGTGGCCGCGCCGAGCCGGCACGGCTGGCATTTCATATCGGCGGAATTGCTTTTGAAGACGACCGCTTTGCCTTCTCCGAGTTTGCCGAAGTGCGCAAGAGCACACCGTTTGGCCAGGTGCCGACGCTGGAAGTCGATGGCGTGCAGGTGACCCAGAGTGATGCCATTACCCGCTATGCCGGCAAGCTCGCCGGCCTGTATCCAACCGACCCCTACCAGGCCCTGCTGTGCGACGAAGTGCTGGCGGCGGTGGAAGACGTGACGATCAAGCTGTCGGCCACCTTCGGCCTGACCGGCGAGGCCCTGAAAGAGGCGCGTCTGGCCTTGGTCAAGGGACCGCTGTCGACCTATTTGCGCTGGATGCAGGCGCAGTTGCAGGCGCATGGCGGGGAATACTTCGCCGACCAGCGGCTGACGGTGGCCGACCTGAAGGTGTTTGTGCATGTGCGCGGACTGAATTCCGGCAACCTGGACCACGTGCCCAATGACCTGGTGGCCTCGGTCGCGCCACTGTTGAATGCGCACATGCAGCGCGTCGCCGCGACGCCGTCCATCGCCCGGTATTACGGCAGCCCGGCAGCCTAAGCGCTGGCCAGGGTCTGAACTGTGCTTGCCGCGGTGCCTCGTTCAGGCAGCGCGGCCGGCCGGCGCTGACGCCGTGATGGCGGACAGCGCAGTGTGCGCAGCGATACAATTATTCCGTGCCGCCAATATGGTTATTGGTGATGTAAGGACTGCGTGTGCTAACTCGATTTGGACAGTGGGCGGGCTTCCTGGAGATTGACGACGAGGTCAGTGCCACTCTGAAAGAGTTTTCCGGGGTTGTTTTGCCGCACATGGAAAGCATCATGGATGCGGTTTATTCGCGCATTACCGGTTCCGAGTCGGCGATGAAAATGTTCACCCATCCGCAGGCCATGCAGCGCGCCCGGGAACGGCAAAAATACCATTGGGTGGAATATGTATTTGTTGGCAACTTTGACAACAACTACCAGGTCGCGACGCGCGAAGTGGGCCAGACCCACTACCGCCTGGGCGTCGATCTGCGTCTCTATTCCGGTGCCTATTCGGTGGTGCTCAACGAAGTCTTGCGCCTGACCAGTGGCGTACTGAATCCGGCCGACCTGACGCGCTACCTGTCCGCCTTGAACCGCGCTATTTTTCTGGATATCGGCCTGGCGACTTCGGTCTATTACGAGTCGCTGGTAGGGGCGCTGGAGGCGATGTCCAATGAGGTCAACTTTGCACTGGCGCGGGCCGGTGAATTCCGTGACAACGAAACCGGCAAACACATTTCCCGCATGAGCAAGATGTGCCGCGCGCTGGCGCTGGCGATTGGCAAGGACCGGAAATGGGCCGATATGCTGCAGATTGCCAGTCCACTGCACGACGTGGGAAAAATTGGTGTGCCGGACCAGGTGCTGCTGAAACCGGGACGCCTGGACGCCGACGAGCTGGAAATTATGCGCACCCATCCCGGCATCGGCGGCGGCATCATTCCGGACAATGATTCCGAAGTTATCCGCATGGCGCGGCGTATTTCCCTGACGCACCATGAAAAATGGGATGGCTCCGGCTATCCGGCCGGGCTGCGTGGCGATGAGATTCCGCTGGAAGGCCGCATTGCGGCGATTTGCGATGTCTATGATGCGCTGGTCTCGACCCGGCCTTACAAGGCGGCCTGGCTGGCCGAGGACGCGCTGGCCTACCTGCGGGACAATCGCGGCAGCCATTTTGAGCCGCAACTGGTGGACGCGTTTTTGTCGATTTTGCCGGCCATCAATGAGATTCAGCGGGAGTTTGCCGACGCCTGACGCGCCGGTGTCGGCCCGGCTATGCCGCCGTAAACAGCGGCAGCCGCACGAACGCCTCGGCCGCGCAGGGGCGTGCAAAGTAATAGCCCTGCAGCTGGTCGACGCCCATTTGGCTCAACAGCTGGGCGCTGCCAACGTCCTCCACGCCCTCTGCCACGGTGCTGAGCCGTAAGGCCTTGGCCAGGCCCAATATGCCTTGCACCATGCGGTAGCCGTCGTCGGTGTGCAGGCGCCGTACAAAGGAAATATCGATTTTGAGTTCGCCGATCGGTAGGTCGTGCAGCTGCGACAGCGAGGCATAGCCAGTACCAAAATCATCAATCGACAAGGTGAAGCCGGCCTGCGCCAGTTGGCGCAGGCGCTCGTCGGCATTGGCAACGTCGGCCAGCGCCACCGACTCGGTGATTTCCAGGACGATGCCGCCGGGCTGCAGGCAATAGGATTGCAGGTCGGCGAGCAGGTCGGACATGAAATCGGCGGAAAACAGCTGGCGTTTTGACACATTGATCGACATCGTCAGTTCCGGCAGCACCTGGCGCCACTCTTTGAGCGCCGCCAGGCCGGTGCGCCGGACCTGGGTGCTGAGCTCGCCAATCAGGCCCAGGCTCTCGGCCATGGTGATAAAGCTGCCCGGCGCGACCCAGCCCAGTTCTTCGTCGTACCAGCGTGCCAGCACTTCCACGCCGGTCATGCGGGGCCGCCCGGCCAGCACCGAAGCGGCGTCGACCAGGGGTTGGAACCAGGCGGTGATCTGGCCGGCATGGATGGCCTTGGCCAGTTTGGTCTGGATGTACAGATTTTTCTTGCCGTTGCCCTTGCCGAGCACCTCGGCATAGAGCTGGAAGTTGTTGCGGCCCTGTGATTTGGCATAGAACATGGCGCGGTCAGCCTGCGCCAGCAGGGCGTCGATATCGCCGGTCGGCTCGTCGTCGGGATAGACCGAAATGCCCATGCTGAAAGAGCTGTTCATGATGATGCCGGACAGCTCCAGCGGGTCGCGCAGCGCAGCCAGCATTTTTTGTGCAACCAGGCGTTCCGCGGCCGGCTGGCCGAGGTCCGGCAACAAGGCGACAAATTCGTCGCCGCCCCAGCGTGCCAGGGTGTCGCCTTCGCGCAGGCAGCTGCGCAATGTGTGCACAATCGCGCGCAGCAATTCGTCGCCAGTCTTGTGCCCGTAGGCGTCGTTGATGTCTTTGAAATGGTCCAGGTCGATAAAGCACACGGCAATGCGTCCGCCGGAGCGCGAGGCCTGCTGGATGGCCTGGCGGATGCGGTCTTCCAGCAGAACCCGGTTCGGCAGACCGGTCAACGCATCGTGCAGTGCCATGTGGTTGATATGGCGTTCCTGCAGATAGACCTTGGTGATGTCGCGCATCACACAATGGATGGTCAATGCGCCGTCCATCTGCTGGCGCTCGACGACAAAGCGGCAGTCGATCCATTTGTCGGCATGCTCGGTCGAGCCGAAGCGAAAGCGCCCGTGGGCGTCGTCCTTGTGGCCCTTGATCAGGGCCTGGAACTGGTGTTCGAATGCGTCACGGTCGTCCGGATGGACATGGTTGACCAAGGGGACATCGGCGGCGGCGGCATTGCCAACCAAAATGCGCCAGCCAGCATTGGCATTGCGCAGCCGGCCCTCGGCATCGAGTTCCAGTACGCCTTCTTCCAGCAGGTCGAGCGTGCGCACGATCGAATGGTTTTGTTCGGCCAGGTGCTTCTCGTTGAGCAGCGCCACATGCAGCGCCTCAAACGGCTGGCGCACGCTGGACCTGAATATCGCCCGGTAGATGAAGAAGTAGCCCACGATCTTGTACAGGTGGCCTACCAGGTTGAACAGGTCGCCATGCGAGCGGTACAGGGTGAAACACAGTTCGGACAGCGCCGCCAGAATCGCCGCCAGCAGCAGGTTGGCCAGCGTGCTTTGGTAGTTGCGCAACAGCCTGCGCAGCATCCACAGGGCGGCGCAGCTGTACAGCGTGACCAGCACATATTCGTAGCCGACCTTGTTCGCCGTCAGGCCGCGGATGGGTACATAAAAACTCGGCACCATGTCCATGTGGTACAGCGCCGCCCAGTACACCAGCACCACGTAGAGCAGTACCCCGGCGGCCATCCAGAAACGGCTGCCCGCACGCTGGAGCGGGGCGCTGAAACCGAGCGCCGAAATACACAGGCCGATGGCCGGCAGGGTGCGCGCAGCGAGCCAGAATGTGATCGACTTTTGCACTTCGGCCGGCGTGATCATGTAGGGCATGCCCGGCACCGACAGCATGTGGGCAAAGTCCAGCAGACCGGTGCCAAACAGCAGCACCCCGAGCAGCACCAGGTGGCCGGGACGTTCCGAGGCGTAGGCGTTCCAGACTATGCCGGCGCCGAGCATGGCGATCACAATGGCCGCCATTTCCATGACGGTGTGCACGATCAGGTACTGCGGGATGAGGAAGTCCATCCCGTTGAATTCGCCCCACAGCGCGGCATAGCCCAGGGCCGCCACCATTGCGCTGACCAGCACCCAGCGCAGTGGTCGTATATCTAGCGGTGCTGCAGCACCGTCTCTCCCCCCCTGAGTCATGGACGTTCTCCCTGCTGGTGCTTACGGCTTGGACGCTGGCGTGCAAACCGCATAGCTATGGATCTATTTATGGATCTACTTATGGCGCTGATTTTGGCACACGCGCTGCGCTGCCTGGCCGCCCGCCCCGTCGCCTCTATGCCAGGCATTTTTAGCGTGCCGGCGCTGCCTGCTTCGGCCTATAAACACCAGCCAAAGCATGGATATGGGCGCCAGAAAATTGATCCGATCGGGGCCTGGGAATACCATCTGACGGGCCCAGACTCCTGGCAGCCTATTCACAAGGGGACTACGTGATTGACAATGGCTCCCACATCGCCTTGCGTGATTCTTTGGAAACGATTGGTGCCGCGTGCGCCATTTTTGCTTTTGACGGGCGCTGGACCCTGAGCCAGGCCAATGCCCGCTTCGCGGCCATTGCCGGCAGGCCGCTGTCCGAGTGCCTGAGCAAGGAGCTTGGTGGTTTTCTGCCCGGCTCGGTCGAAGCGCCATTGGTGGCGGCGCTGTCGCAATGTGTTGGCGCATCGCA
This sequence comes from uncultured beta proteobacterium, assembly GCA_903897925.1. Taxonomy (GTDB): domain Bacteria; phylum Pseudomonadota; class Gammaproteobacteria; order Burkholderiales; family Burkholderiaceae_C; genus Allorhodoferax. Next base: position 81,584 of record CAIUDG010000024.1, read on the forward strand.
GGCGCTGGAAACCGAGTTGATGATTGAGCGCGACGGCACGGCGCGCTGGTGGCGTGTGGTGGCGGCGCCGGTCCATGGTGTCGATGCCCTGGCGCGCTGTGCGCTGGTGACCCTGATCGACATCAGCGATCGCAAGCAGCTGGAAGCGCAGCTGGCAACTTCGCGCCAGCGCTTCGAGGCGCTGGTGCAAACAGCCTATGACGGCATCATCACGATTGATGAACAGCAAAATATCCGCCTGATGAATGACACCGCCCGCACCCTGTTTGGTGTGGGAACGGCGTCGGTGGAGGGCAGCAAACTGTCGCGCTTCATGCCGCCGCGGCACCGCGACTCGCACCAGATGTTCGTTTCGGCCTTCCGTGGCGCATCGATTGACGCGCGGCCGATGCACGCGCGCTCGCCGGTGCTGGGCTTGAAGGCGGATGGCACCGAATTCCCGATTGAAGTCACGATCTCGAAAATCCGTGTCGACAATGCGGTGGAGATGACCGCCGTGATTCGCGATGTTTCCGAACGCAGCAAGCTGTTGGAAAACCTGCGCGTGGCGTCGTCCCATGACGCATTGACCGGCCTGTTCAACCGGCGCCATGGTGGCGAAGTGCTGGCCCGGGAGGCGCAGCGCTGCGGCCGCTTTGACCATGTATTCAGCGTTGCCCTGCTCGACCTGGATGACTTCAGGGGCGTCAACGACCGGCTCGGCCATTATGGTGGCGACCTGGTGCTGGCGGCGGTCAGCAAGCTGGTGCTGGGTTCGGTGCGCGAGATTGACACCGTGTGTCGCTGGGGCGGCGAAGAGCTTCTGGTGCTGCTGCCGGAAACTTCCCAGGATGAAGCCTTTCGCTGGGCTGAGCGTGTGCGCGTGTTGATTGCCGGGCATGACTTTGTCACGCCGGGTTTTGGCGCGCTGCAGCTCACCGTCAGTCTGGGTATTGCGATGGTGCGCAAGGACCAGACCATTGACCAGATCATCGACCGTGCCGACAAGGCCCTGCGCACGGCCAAGCTGCGCGGGCGCAACCGGGTGGCGGTGGGCGACAGCTAAAGGGCTGGGTGGTGCGCGTCTCAGTCGTCGCGCGCAGTATCCGTATCTTTGTGCCGGCTTTGCCAGCGCTTCAGGCGCCCCTGCCATTGGCCCATCGGCTGGGTGCGGTCGGCTTGTGCGCTGCGCGTTGACGCCGCTATCAGCTGCTCCAGCAGCGCTTCCTGGGCTGGATCGTGCTGCTCCGGGAACACCGGCACAATTTTTACCATGTAGTCACCACGCGGGCCGCGCGGCGTCGCCGGAAAGCCCTGTCCGTTCAAACGGTAGACCAAGGCATCGCGCTTGAGCCGCATTTGCTGCAGGCCGTCGGGTGTCGGCACTTCAACCCAGCGTCCGGCCATCCAGGCGTAGCCGTTGACCGGCATTTCGCAGCGCAGCACGCCGTCGTCATCCAGCTGGAAGAGCGGGTGCGGCTCGATTTCCACTTCCAGCTCCAGTCCGATTTCCAGTGCGCCGTGGCGCGACGTTGGCACGCTCAGCACATGGCCTGGGCGCAGGCCGGCCGGGAAGCGTACCCGGCGCCGGTAGCTGACTTCGGCCACGCCTTTGCCGTCGCAGCTGGTGCAGTGTTCGCGCTGGCGGCCATCGCCGCCGCAGTCGGTGCAGCCGGCTTCGTTCCAGTACCAGCCAAACAGCGCCGGTTTGCGCACTGCACCGCTGCCCTGGCAGTGGCTGCAGGCGTGCGCCAACACCCTTACGCCCTTGCCAAGACAGTCGCCGCAGCGGTGGCTGAAGTGGCCGCGCAGGGTGCGCGTGCAACCCAGAATCGCCTCTTCCAGCGACAGGCGCACCTTGCGGAAATGGGCGTGCGGCGCACCCTGGGCTTGCGCCGTGCTGTCGCCGGGGGGCGGCGCCTGTTCTTGCGCCTGCTCCGCCGCGTCGGCACTGCCATCGTCGGCTGCGCCGTCACCGTCACGCAATTGGCGGATGTGCTGGTAGGCCTTGTTGATGTTTTGCATGCGCCGGCCGGCGTCGGCAGCGGCATTGCGGTCCGGGTGCCAGGCCGCGACCAAGCGCCGCCAGCTGGCTTTGAGCTGTGCGTCGCTGGCGCTGGGGTCTAGGCCTAACTCGCGGTAGGCCTCCTGGGTTTCCATGGCGGCGGGGTCCTGGCGGTGTTGGTGGGGGAAGGGTCCGCTGGCTTGGCCCGCGTGGGCAGCCAGAGTGACCGAGGTGCATCGTAGCAAATTGCCGCGACACCGTCCTGACAGCTGCTGGGCGCAGCCTCAGGTGCGCTCGGCGATCCAGCGCGAGAGCCGCGGCCCGAGCAGGAAAACCAGCAGAAAGCGGGCCAGTTGCATGGCCATGACAAAGCCGACATCGACCATCGCGGCGTGTGCGGCGATGATTGCCACCGAGTCGGCACCGCCGGGGCTGGTGGCGAGGTAGGCGCTCAAGGGGTCCAGGCCGCCGAGCCAGACCAGCAGCAACGCCAGCAACATGCCAAACACGATCAGCGCTCCGATGGCCAGCAGCACCCGGGGCATGGCACGCCAGGCGTGCTGCAGGGTGGCACGGGTGTAGCGCAGTCCGATCGACCAGCCAATCAGCAGATAGGCCAGCGCCAGCAGGGGCGCTGGCAGTTCGATCACCAGCCAGCCCAGACTTTGCAGCAGCACGCCGAGCACCAGCGGCAGCACCATGGCCCCGGCAGCACTGCGCGTCAGCCGGGCCAGCAGCAAACCGGACAGCAACACCAGCAGCGTCCAGCCGACGTGGGCCGGGCTGTGCAGCGACCACCACAGCGGCGCATTGGCGCTGCCGTTGGCGTTGCCCAGGAACAGGCGCGCCACCAGCGCCGCAGTGGCGGTGACCAGCACCAGGCGGGTGTATTGCATAAAGGCGACCAGGCGCGCATCGGCGCCGTAGGCTTCTGACATCAGCACCATGGCCGATGCCGCGCCCGGTGCCAGGCCCCAAATGGCGGTCGTGCCAGGCAGCACTTTATGGCGCGACAGCCACCAGCCCAGCGCCACGCTGGCGGCCATTACCAGCAGGGTAAAACCGAGAAACAGTGGCCACTGCCGGAGCACGCGCAGCAGCATTTGCGGCTGCAGGCTTTGTGCCATCAGCCCGCCGACCAGGCTTTGCGCCAGAAAAAACAGCGGCACCGGCACCCGGATGTGAAAGTTGCGCAGCGACGTGACAATGCCGGCCAGCATGCTGGCGAGCAGCAGCGCGGCGGGCATGTGCGCCGCCTGCAACACTGCAAAAAATACGCCGCTCAGGCACGCCAGCTGGGCCCATTCGATCAGGGTCCGGGGCGGGCGACCTGGCGCGCGCGGGGATACCGACGGCGCCGCCATCCAGTCAGGCTTGCTGGTTGACCATAAAGCCTTTTTGAAAGCGTTCAATATCCTTCGATATCTGCAAGGCCTGTTCGCTCGGGAATTGCCAGATCACCTTCTGGGTGGACTGGTCCATCACCTTGACGACACTTTTTCCGGTGTCGTGGTCGACCGAGAATTGCAGATCGGAGCCGGCCGAGTTGACCTGGCTTTGCAGCTGCGAAACGATTTTTCCAAGTTGCTCCGCCGACGGTGCGCTGGCCTGCGCTGCCGGCGCCGGGTTGGCTGCCGGGGCCGTTGCCGTGGCAGCACTGCTGCTGGCTGCGACCGGGCTGGCTGCAGGTGTGCGGGTGTCGCTGGCGACCGGTGGGGGTGAGCCCGAGCTCGGCCAGGACACGACTGCCGCGCTGGGAACCGATGTAAAAGATGCCATGGCTGAAAATCCCTGCTTCTATCCTGTTATGAAAACGCCCGTTGCAGGCTCAGGCCTGTACGTCGATGGTTTTGCCGATCAGCTGCCCCATGGTGTTGGTCACCGGCTTGGGTGCTGGCGCCGGACTGACTTGGCTGGCGCTGGCGGCGCTGGCTTTGGCGCTTTGGGTGGCGCCATCATCGGCGTCGCCATCGTGGCGCGCGCTTTTGCCGGCGGCCGCCGTCTTGGATTGGCTGGGGGCGGGTGCCTTGGTGCTGACAGAACTGATGCTTGACATGATTCATCCTTTAAAAGAGCGAAGACGTAACTACCCATCTTTCATATCGACACCGGCTTTCCTAAATTGAATGGAAAAGGAGAAAAACCGTTCAATTTACAAATCTTTACAATTGGCCGTCGGTTTCGATCCGGCCTGCGCTTGCGCGAGGTCAAGGGAAGCGCGAACAGCCGGGGCGGCGTGGGTGCCGGGCGATTACATTGGCTGCAGCGCGGCGGCAGTGGGGCTGACTGCGGGATTGGTGGCGCGCGAACGGAGACTCTGGATGGATTCGATTGATATTTTTCCCTGGAATGACAACTTCAATACGGGGATAACAACGATCGACACGCAGCACCGCAAGCTGGTGGAGCTGATTAACCAGCTGGCCAGCCATGTCGCCTTCCAGTCGGACATACCGGCCCTGCACCAGATTTTTGACGCCCTCGCCGATTACGCCGCCTACCACTTCGCCACCGAAGAGGAAATCTGGCACCAGTGCCTGCCGGACGAAGCCATGCGCAGCAGCCACAAGGTGGTGCACGACAGCTTTATGGAAACCGTGGCCCGGCTCAAGAGCGACGAGGCGGCACGGCCGGTGGAGAGCGTGATCGAGGAAATCCTGTCGTTTCTGACGCGCTGGCTGGCCTCGCACATTCTGGAAAACGACCGCTACATGGCCAAACTGGTGCTGGCCATGCAGTCCGGCCTGGCGCTGGACGCGGCGAAACAGCAGGCAATCGCGCAAATGGGCGGCTCGACCAAGGTCCTGATTGAAATCATTCTGTCTATTTACGACAACCTGTCGACGAATACGCTGCAACTGATGCGTGAGCTGGGCGAGCGCAAGCATGCCGAGGCCAGCCTGCGCCAAGCGCACCAGGCGCTGCAGGACAGCATGTTGCGGGTCCAGTCCATGATGGACGCTTCGCAGGACGCCATCATCAGCATGGACGCGCAGGGCCGGGTGATGGACTGGAACCTGCAAGCCGAGCGCGTGTTTGGCTATTCGGCCGCGCAGGCGCGCGGCCGCGTAGCCATGGATCTGTTCCAGTTGCCGCCCGCCGAAGCCGGGGCGGCGGACGGCTTTGCAGCATTCATGGCGCAATTGGTTCGCCCCCAGACCGGGCAGCGCAGTGAACATTGCGGTGTGCACGCGGATGGCCGGCGCTTTCCCATCGAGATCAGCGTGGCCACGCTGCACCAGCAGGGTGGCACGGTGTTCAGTGCCTATATCCGCGACATCAGTGACAGCAAGGCGGCGCTGGAAAAAATTGAGCAGCTGGCCTACTACGATCCGCTGACCCAGTTGCCGAACCGGCGCCTCCTGACGGACCGCCTGCAGCAGGCGCTGGCCTCCAGCGTGCGCAACAAATGCCTGGGTGCGGTGCTGTTGGTGGACCTGGACAACTTCAAAACCATTAACGAGTCGCAGGGGCACGAGGTGGGCGATCTGCTGTTGCAGCAGGTGGCGCGGCGGCTGAAATCGAGTGTGCGCGAGGGCGACACGGTGGCGCGCTCGGTCAGCGATGAGTTTGTCGTGATTCTGGAAGACCTGAGCCACAGCACGCAGGAGGCGGCACGCCTGGCCAAGGCATTGGGTGAAAAAGTTCGCGAACTGCTGAACCAGCCTTATGCGCTGGGCCAGACCACGCAGCACAGCACGCCCAGCATCGGCATCACCTTGTTTGGCAGCGAGGAGCATGAAAACGCCGAAGAATTGTTGAAGCGCTCCGAGCTGGCGATGTACCAGGCCAAGTCGGCCGGTCGCAACACGGTGCAGTTCTATGAATCGCAAATGCAGGCTGCGGTGATGGCCCGTGCGTCACTGGAAGCCGGTTTGCGCGAGGCGGTGCGCAATGGCCAGTTCCTGTTGCACTACCAGGCCCAGGTCAACCAGCGCTGTGACATCACCGGGCTGGAAGCCCTGGTGCGCTGGCAGGACCCCCGGCGCGGCATGGTGCCGCCGGCAGAATTCATTCCGCTGGCCGAAGAGACCGGCCTGATTCTGCCCTTGGGCGCCTGGGTGCTGGAGACCGCCTGTCTGCAACTGGCGCGCTGGGCGCGCCAGCCGACGCGGGCGCATCTGACGGTGGCGGTCAACGTCAGCGCGCGCCAGTTCCACCAGAGCGATTTTGTCGAGCAGGTGCTCGACACCCTGAAGCGCACCGGTGCACCGGCGCAACGGCTGAAACTGGAACTCACCGAAAGCCTGCTGGTGACCCAGATTGAAGATGTCATCGTCAAGATGAATGCGCTCAAGGGCCAGGGCGTGGGCTTTTCGCTGGACGACTTTGGCACCGGCTATTCCTCGCTGTCCTATCTGAAGCGTCTGCCGCTGGACCAGCTCAAAATTGACCAGGGTTTTGTGCGTGACATTCTGGTGGATGCCAATGATGCGGCGATTGCCAAGATGGTCGTGGCACTGGCCGACAGTCTGGGGTTGGCCGTGATTGCCGAGGGGGTGGAGACGGCGGCGCAGCGCGACTTTCTGGGCAGCCTGGGCTGCTATGCCTACCAGGGCTATTTGTTCAGCCGACCACTGCCGCTGGCGGAACTGGAGCAGTTGCTGCCGCCGGCCTGACGCTGCGGCGGCGTGGCGGCGCCTGGCTCACGCCTGCGCCAAGGCCTGGACCTCGGCATGGCGCGGGCAGTCCAGCAAATGGTCATTCACCATGCCGCTGGCTTGCATGAAGGCGTAACAGATGGTGGAGCCGACAAACTTGAAGCCGGCCTGGAGCAGTGCCTTGCTCATGGCGTCCGATGCTGCCGTCTTAGCGGGCACTTCGGCCATACTGCGGCGCTGGTTTTGTTGCGGCGTGCCGTCCACGAACTGCCAGACGAAGTCGGCCAACGACACCCCGCGCTGCTGCAAATCCAGGTAGGCCTGGGCGTTGCCGATGCTGGCGGCAACTTTCAGGCGGTTGCGCACAATGCCGGGGTCGGCTAGCAGTGTGGCCACTTTGTGGGCGTCGTAGCGGGCGATTTTTTCCGGCGCAAACTGGTCAAAGGCGCTGCGGTAGCTTTCGCGCTTTTTCAGCACGGTGGACCAGGACAGGCCGGCTTGTGCGCCTTCCAGAATCAGCAGCTCGAACAGCGCCCGGTCATCGCGCAGCGGCACGCCCCATTCGGTGTCGTGGTAGTGGCGGTACAGCGCAAAACTTTCGCACCAGGGGCAGCGTTGCATGGAAATCCTTGTAATACAGCGCTGGATTTGCGCAGGGTGACATCCTAGACCGCATTTCAGCCCGGGTCTTGCTGTGCGCATTTTCTGCCGCCCAGCCTCCCAGGCGCCTCAGGACGTCGACTCGATGAAATGCGGGCCTCTGGGAAGGTGCAAATAGCGGTTTTCCGTATGCCAGTCGGAGCAGACGAAGTAGCCCAGCCCCAGGAGCCGGTCCTTGATGCTGTAGCCGCGGTACTGGATAGAGCCATTTTTGCATTCGGTCACCGTGTCATCGGTGTGAACGTGGTCCATCGCCGCGACGGTAGCGATGCTGTCCCGGATCAGCACGTAGCCGGTCAGAAGCAGACAGATGGCGACATTCACCAGCACGAAATTGCGCGCCATGGAGCGTGCGCTGAGTGGCTTGTGGACCGCGACCGGGCGTGGCGCAGGTCGGGGGCCGGCTTCCCGGGGGCTTTCCTCGAATGCGGGCTGACCCTGTGCGGCGGCCTCGGCGGGCGCCGGCGCACTCGGATCGGCGACTGCGTCGCTGGCGTTTTTTGTCGCTGTCTGGTGGGATCGCCCGTAAGGCTTGGTCTGTTTCACGCGGATGCATCCAGTTCAGGTTAAAAAATGGACAACCGTGCAACAGCTGCGGCTTGGCTATAAGCCGCTATGCAACCCCGCTTTCCTTGTCTCCTCAAGAGTATTCGGACCGGAGGCTTTGCGTCGCTGTTTCTCAACAGTTTTGCCCGGACGCAAGTCTAGGGTTCGCCGACTAGCCACGTCAATGGCGCGGCACCTGGCACGGCCTGCAAAATGTGTAAGAACACCGCTATTCGCGAAAACATTGAATAGTGCCGCCTGTGCGCGGCGGCCAGCCGATCGAGCGTGCCTGCTATGCGCAGGCGAAATGGCTTATTCGCAGCGGCAAACTGGTGTATCTGTGCGCTGTATATGTGCACTGTATATGTGCGCTGTATCTGTGCGGGCTATCGGTGGGTATCTGCCAACCGTCGGGCCGCCAGAAAATAGCCCGCGCGGAAGTATCGACCTGCAGCTGTTCCGTTGCCGGGGCGTTGGCTGCTGGGAGGCCCGTCAGCGTTCCTGGCCGAGGTCCATGTCGCAGCAGAACAGCGATGCATTGGGCCTGGCCAAAGAATTCTTAGGCAGGCGCCGGCGCCAATCCGCACTCCCGGTGCTGCTGTTCACCGCACCAGGACGTGGAGTAGACCACCGGAAAGGCCCAGGCGTTGGCATCCCTGCGCGCGCTCAGGCCCTCGTGCCCGGCGACCACCTGCGCTGGGGGGTAGCGGTGGCAGTGGCCGGGTATCGGGTCGGGTGTTGCCAGCGCCTCCAGGGTGCGCCAATAGCGGCAACTGTCGCATCGTGCCTGCGCGGGTTTGTCATTCGCTTTGATGGTGATCTCCTTGTGGTGGAATATCCGGGTCCGTGTTGCGGCGGCAGCGCTTGCACCCAGGCTTTGCCATATTACTATCGCGCCGGTCACAATCCGCTCCTTACGCTGTCGTGATTTGTCCTGATGCCGATCGCGGCGCGGGCGCCGGCAGTTCCCCAAGCCATTTTCTGGAATACCCATGCATAGACCCGCTGTGCCCGCCAGCCCATTGGCGCCCGCCGATGGCGAAATCAATCCCTGGCTGGTGCTGCTGCTGGCCGTCAGTTGCGGCCTGGTGGTGGCGAATATCTACTACGCGCAGCCGCTGGTCGGCCCGATCAGCCTGGCGCTGGGCATGCCTGCGCAGGCTGCCGGTCTGATTGTGACCCTGACCCAGATCGGCTACGGACTGGGCCTGCTGTTTGTGATCCCCCTGGCCGACTATGTGGAGAACCGGGGCCTGGTCCTGAGCGCCATCGGGACCAGCGCGCTGTCCATGCTGGCGGCGGCCTGGAGCCCGTCGGAGTCGGTGTTTCTGGCGTGTGCACTGCTCACCGGCCTGAGCTCGGTGGCGGTACAGGTGCTGGTGCTGTATGCCGCGCACATGGCCCATGACGGCATCCGCGGCCGTGTGGTTGGCAGCGTCATGGGGGGGCTGATGCTCGGCATCATGCTGGCCCGACCGGTGGCCAGCATGGTGGCCGATGTGGCCTCCTGGCAGGCGGTGTACCTGTGCGCCGCCGTGGCCATGCTGCTGCTGCTGGCGGTGCTGCGGGTAGCGCTGCCGCGGCGCCTGCCGCACAGCGACATTGGCTACCGCGAACTGATGGCTTCGATGGTGGACCTTGCACGCCACACCGTGGTGCTGCGCCGCCGTGGGCTGTACCAGGCCTGCCTGTTTGGCGCCTTCAGCCTGTTCTGGACCGTGGTGCCGCTGCATCTGGCGCAGCACTTCGGCATGCCGCAGCGCGGCATCGCCCTGTTTGCGCTGGCCGGCGTTGCCGGTGCCATTGCGGCACCCATAGCCGGCCGCCTGGCCGACCGGGGCTGGGTGCGCCCAGCCACTGCGGCGGCGATGCTGATGGTGGTGGCCGCTTTGCTGCTGGCGCAAATCGAACTCGCCAGCACCCACCTGCAGGTACTGCTGCTGGTGCTGGTGGCGGTTTTGCTGGACTTTGGCGTGTCGGCCAATCTGGTGCTCGGGCAGCGTGTCATTTTTTCCGCAGGCGCCGCCCAACGCGGGCGTTACAACGCCATTTTCATGGCGGTTTTTTTTACCGGCGGCGCCATCGGTTCGGCGCTCGGTGGCTGGGCTTATGCACAAGGCGGCTGGTCCCAGGCAGCCTGGACTGCAGTGTGTTTTCCGCTGTTGGCGCTGGCCTATTTTTCAAGCGAAGCAGCGCCATCCGAGCGCCCATAAGGGCGACGGAAATAGGTGCTGGGGATGCAACGCTAGCGCCATAAATAGCTTGGGCGCCCCGCCTGGCGGCGTCTATGGGCGTTTATGGGCGTTTATGCATGTTTATGGGCGTATTATCGTATACCTGCACGGGTATATTTTCCGTTGCCTCCCGCCACCTAGCAGCAATAGCCCCGGAACACCCGTGTTGAATTAGCAATATGCGCGGCAGAGCCGCCGATCCAAGGGAAAAAAGCCATGAAAAATACATCTATGCAAAGCGCCTGTTCAGCCACGCCAGCCGGGCGAAAGAAAGACCAGGGCCGCATTGCCGGCGCCATGTTGCTGGCCTTGTTGAGCGCAGTCGGGGCCGGCGCCGCGCCCGCCGGCGACCGCCCGGTGGTCGATCTGCGCACCTGGCCGACGCCGGATACCGACCTGTCGAAACTGCCGGACAACGCGCAAAACCGCATGATCAAGCTCGGCCAGGAACTGCTCGTGCACACAGCAGAGTATCTGGGGCCGGAAGTGCCCGACCCGGCGAAACGCTATGCCGGTACGAACATGTCTTGCAGCAGTTGCCATCGGGCTGCGGCGACGCTGCCGTACGCCGCGCCGCTGATTGGCACTTATGGTGCGTATCCCCAGTTCCAGCCGCGCTTTGGCAAGATGGTGACGCTGGAGAACCGCATCAATCTGTGCTTTACCCATAGCCTGGCGGGTCGCCCGATCCCCGAAGACTCGACCGAAATGCAGGCCTTGGTGGCCTATACCGAATACCTCTCGCGCGGTGTGCCCAAGGGCGCCAAGCTGATTGGCGAAAAAGAAATGGTGCTGGAAGAGCCCAAGCGCGCTGCCAATCTGGTGCGCGGCGCGGCCGTCTACAAGGCCCAGTGCGAGGTCTGCCACGGCGACAACGGCCAGGGCAAGCGTGTTGGCATGGTGGGCGACCACAAGGGCTATCTGTTTCCGCCGGTCTGGGGACCGGATGCCACCAGTGAGTCGGCGTCGATGTTCCGGATTCTGTCGGCGTTCCAATACATCTATGTGAACATGCCGTTCGGCCAGGCGACCTGGGATCGCCCCGCCTTGTCCAAAGACGATGCCTACGATGTCGCCGGTTTCGTGATTTCGCATGCGCGCCAGCCGCGCGAAGGCGAGGTTGCCAAGGACTTTTCCAACCCCTACGATAAGCCCGAAGATTTCCCTTGGGGGCCTTACGTGGATTCGTTCAACGAGACGCAGCACAAGTACGGCCCGTATGACGTGATTCGCGCCGAAGATGCCGCGGCGCGTGAAAAAGCCAAACAGGAGCGCGAGGCCAAGGCCCAGTCCGGCACGCCGCCGGTGGCCAAGTAACAGGGTCTGCGCCTGGTCCGTCGGCTGTGCCTGCGCTGCGCCGCTGTGGCGGCGGCCAGCGCGGCCCCTTAGTGCGGCCCTTTAGCGCGGCGGTATTTCGCGCTCCATGGCAGGCAGCGTCAGCGCCACCTTGCCAAACTGTGCGCCGGACTCCAGGCGCTCCAGTGCCTGGTGGATCTGGTCGATGGCAAACACGCTGTCAATCACCGGGCGCAGTCCGGTCTGCTGGACAAAGCGCAGCAGCGCCTGGAACTCATGCAGGTCGCCCAGCGTTGAGCCGTAGATCTGCAACTGCCGTATAAAGATGCGGCGCAGGTCGGCGCCGGGCTGGTCGCCGGCGGTGGCGCCGCAGGTCACCAGGCGGCCGCCACGGGCCAGTGATTTCATGGCCAGCGGCCACATCGGTCCGCCAATGTTTTCAATCACCACGTCGACGCCGCGCCCGCCGGTTTCGGCCAGCACGGTTTGCACCAGGTCCTGGCTGGCGCTGTTGATGCAGACATCGGCGCCCAGGGCCCGTGCCTGCGCCAGTTTGGCGTCGCTGCGCGAGCTGACGAAGCTGCGCAGGCCGCTGCGTTGTGCCAGTTGCAAGGCTGCCAGCGACACGCCGCCGCCAATGCCCATGATCAGCACGCTTTCACCGGCCCGCACGCGGGCCTGGGTGAACAGCATGCGCCAGGCGGTGAGGTGGTTTACGCCGAGTGCGGCGGCGTCGATGAAGCCCAGGTCGTCAGGGATCGGAAACACATTCTGTGCCGGCAGGCTGACGTAGGGCGTGAGTGTGCCGTGCCGGTGTTCGCCCAGGTATTGCACGGCGGTGCACAGCACGCCTTCGCCGCGCAGGCAGTATTCGCAGCGCCCGCACATGATGGCCGGGTGCAGCGTGACACGCTGGCCGACCCGCAGGCTGCGCTCGCTGGCGTCGACTTCTTCGACCACCCCGGCGCCATCGACGCCCATGGCCTGCGGCAGGCTGTGCCGGATGCCGGCACCACTGTCGCGCATGTACAGGTCGACCCGGTTCAGGGTGGCGGCATGCATGCGCACCAGCACTTCGCCGGGCGCGCGTTGGGGCTTCGGCAACTGGCCCAGTTGCACCACCTCGTTGCCGCCATGGCCGGTGATAAGGACGCTGGGCATGGCCGCTTCAGACCCGTTCCAGAATCAGCGCGATGCCCTGGCCCACGCCAATGCACATGGTGCACAGCGCGTAGCGTCCACCGGTGCTGTGCAGGCGGTTGACGGCGGTGGTCGCCAGGCGTGCGCCACTGGCACCCAGCGGGTGGCCCAGGGCAATGGCGCCGCCCCAGGCATTGACGCGCGCGTCATCGTCCGGCAGGCCGAGCATGCGCAGCACCGCCAGGCCTTGCGCGGCAAAGGCTTCATTGAGTTCGATGACATCGAGCTGGTCCAGGCGCAGGCCGGTTTGTTGCAGCACTTTCTGCGTCGCCGGTGCCGGACCGATGCCCATGATGCGCGGTGCGACACCGGCACAGGCCATGCCGACAATGCGCGCACGCGGCGTCAGGCCGTGTTGTTGCGCCGTCATGGCGTCGGCCAGCAGCAGTGCGCAGGCGCCGTCGTTGACGCCGCTGGCGTTGCCGGCGGTGACGCTGCCGTCGGGCCGCACCACGCCTTTGAGTTTTGCCAGCGCTTCCATGCTGGTGGCGCGCGGGTGTTCATCCTGCGCCACGATGACCGGTTCGCCTTTTTTCTGCGCGATCGACACCGGCACAATTTCACGCGCCAGGTGGCCGGCCTGCTGGGCCGCCACGGCGCGGTTCTGGCTGGCCAGGGCCATGCGGTCCTGGGCGGCGCGTTCGATGCCGAATTCGGTGGCGACGTTTTCTGCGGTCTCGGGCATGCTGTCGACGCCGTACTGCGCCTGCATCAGCGGATTGATGAAGCGCCAGCCGATGGTGGTGTCATAAATGGCGTTACTGCGGCTGAACGCGCTGTCGGCCTTGGGCATGACGAACGGCGCCCGGCTCATGCTTTCCACGCCACCGGCGATCATCAGACCGGCTTCGCCGGACTTGATGGCGCGCGCCGCACTGCCCAGCGCGTCCAGGCCGGAGCCACACAGGCGGTTGATGGTGGCGCCGGAAACCGTGCTTGGCAGGCCCGCCAGCAGCGCACTCATGCGCGCCACATTGCGGTTGTCTTCGCCGGCCTGGTTGGCGCAGCCATACAGCACGTCGCCGAGCTCGCTCCAGTCGACCTGCGGGTTGCGCTGCATCAGGGCGCGCAGGGGTATCGCGCCGAGGTCGTCGGCACGCACGGAAGACAGCGCGCCGCCATAGCGGCCGAAAGGGGTGCGAATGGCGTCGCAAATAAAAGCGTGGTTCATGGCAGGCCGATATCAAACAGACTGGTGGCTTCGAGGTCGAGCACTTCGATGCCCTGGCCGTTGAAGAGTTGCCAGCGCCAGCGCAATATGCCCAGGTGCGGCTGGCTTTGCGAGCGCCGGCTTTCCAGTACCGTGCCTTTGACCGACAGGCGGTCGCCGGGGCGCACCGGATGGCGCCACTTGATGTATTCCAGACCGGGCGAGGCAAACGATTCGGACCCTTGCAGGGCCTGGTCGGCCATCAGGCGCATGGCAATGCCGCAGGTGTGCCAGCCGCTGGCGATCAGGCCTCCAAAACGGCCTTTGGCGGCGGCCTCGGGGTCGGTGTGGAACCATTGCGGATCGTAGGCTTTGGCGAATTGCAGGATCTCGGCTTCGCTCACTTCATAGGGGCCGGCTTCAATGCACTGGCCAACGAAAAATTCTTTGAATTTCATGCGCGCTTGCTCTCAGGTAACGGGAACACAGGGAAGACTATTCGAGCGGCCATTGTGGCGCACGCTTTTCCAGGAATGCAGCGAAGCCTTCGCGTGCCTGCGCAGTGCCGCGCACGCGGCTGATGGTCTGCGCCGTGCGTTCACGCACGTCCGGCGTGATGGCAGCGACGTCAAGCTGGCCGAACAGCAGCTTGATTTCGCGCTGCGCGTTCGGTCCGCCAGCCAGCAATTCCTGCAGGCAGGCGTCGACGGCGCTGTCGAGCGCGTCAAGTGCCACCACGTTTTGCAGCAGACCCATGGCCTGGGCCTGGGCGGCGCTGATGCGGGTCGTGGTCAGGGCCAGGTATTTGGCCTGGCGCTTGCCGACGGCATTGGTCAGATAGGGGCCGATGACGGCGGGCAGAATGCCGAACTTGGCTTCGCTGACGGCGAAGCTGGCGTTGTCGGCCGCGATGGCGATGTCGCAGGCGCAGGCCAGTCCGACGCCGCCGCCCAAGGCCGCGCCCTGGATGCGTGCCAGTGTGGGCTTGGGCGCGGCGTCGATGCGGCCCAGCATGGCGGCAAAGCGGCGGGCGTCCTGCAGATTCCATTCCTGGCTGGCACTGCTGGCGCGCTGCATCCATTGCAGGTCGGCACCGGCGCTGAAGTGGCGGCCGTCGCCGGACAGCACGATGGCGCGCACGCTGTGGTCGTCGCAAAGGGCACTGAAGGCGGCGTCGAGTTCGCCAATCATCTGCTCGTCGAAGGCATTGAAGACGGCCGGCCGCGCCATCGTGACTTCGGCCACGCCGGGGCTGCGCTCGGTGACGCGCAGGGTGCTGTAGCTGCCCATCAGTAGGTCTCCAGATGCAGCCGGCCTTCGCGGCGCAGCGCTTCGCCGATGCCGTCCCAGTTCAGTCCGGCGCCCTGGGCGATGTCGCGCAGGGCCAGCACCACGCCTTCTTCCATGCTTTTGAGGCCGCAGACATAGAAGTAGCTGTTCGGGTCGGCCAGCAGCTGTGCCAGATCGGCGGCGCGCTCGCGCATCAGGTCTTGCACATAGCGCTTGGGTTGGTCGGGGGTGCGTGAAAAGGCAAAGTTGATGTCGATGAAATCTTTCGGCAGGTTTTGCAGCGGGCCGAAGTAGGGCAGTTCCTGCTGCGTCCGGGCGCCGAAGAACAGCATTAGTTTGCCGCCTTCAAATTTGCCCGAGGCGCGCAAACGCCGGCGCCACTCGGTCATGGCGCGCATCGGCGCGCTGCCGGTGCCGGTGCAGATCATGACAATGTGCGAACGCGGATGGTTGGGCATCAGGAAGCTGCTGCCGAACGGGCCGATCACCTGCACCGTGTCGCCAATCTGCAGGTCGCACATATAGTTCGAGGCGACGCCGCGCACCGGCTTGCCCTGGTGGTCTTCCAGCACCCGTTTCACTGTCAGCGACAGGTTGTTGTAGCCGGGGCGTTCGCCATTGCGCGGGCTGGCAATCGAATACTGGCGCGCATGGTGGGCACGGCCCTGGGCATCGGTGCCGGGCGGTAGGATGCCAATGCTCTGGCCTTCCAGCACCGGAAACGGCAGGTTGCCGCAGTCCAGCATGATGTGGTGCGTGTCGTAGTCAGAGGCTTTTCCGGCGCTGACTTCGGTGACGCGCACATTGCCGACCACTTTGGCACTGATGAATTTTTCCGCCGACTTCGGTCCGTACAGATTGCTGTAGGCATGGGCGGCAGACCAGGGCGGCAGGGTGGCGCCGAAGGCCGCGCTGTGGAAGGGTGTGGCGCCGCTGGGGTCGGCCGCTGCAGCGGCTGCAGTGGGCGCCACCACTGCGCTGTCGGCAGCGCCGACACCGAGTGCCGCCAGCTGCTCGGCACTCAGCTCTGCCGGCAATTCGTCCCAGCTGAACTGATCGGCCAGCGAGTAGGTCCGGGTCAGCGGCATGGCGCGCCAGTTGTCGATAGCGCCGGTGGGACAGGGCGAGATACAGGCCATGCAGGAATTGCAGATGTCGGCATCCACCACGTAGTTGCGCGCGTCGTGGGTGATGGCCTGAATCGGGCAGATCGCTTCGCAGGTATTGCAGCGAATGCAGATTTCGGGATCTATCAGGTGTTGCTTGATGCTGCGAAGGTCGTTGCTGCCCATGGCCGTGTCTCTCTCTGGTGTCTTGTTTTAATTGAACCGAACGTACTCAAAGTCTACCGGCTGGCGGTTGATGCCCATCACCGGGGGCGCAATCCAGTTGGCAAACTTGCCGGGTTCGACGACACGGCCCATCAGGCTGGCGACAAAAGCGCGGTCGCCGCCGCTGGGCAGCCAGTGGTCGACGTTGGCCTTCCACTCGGCTTCGCTGACGACGCGGCCATCCGGCGACACCTTGACACCGGCCAGGGTGCCGATGTTGCGGTGGAAGGCCTTGTGCGGTGTCTTCAGGCGGAACGGAATGCCGGCTTTTTCGATCACCTTGTTCCAGCGTTCGACGCCGCCGATGGAGTCTTTGATGTAGTCGTCGCGCAGCACTTCGTTGAGCGCGTTGAGCATTGGCACTTCGCGTTCCACCAGCTGGTTGTTCTGCACTGCCAGCACGCGGTAGGTCTGGCCCTTGAGCTGGTGGTCGTCCAGGCGCTTGCCTTCTTCGTAGCGGCCTTTCAGGCCGGTGGAGTAGAAGGTGGCGGCATTGCTCGATTCGTCAGCGCCAAACAGGTCGATGGTGACGCTGAAATGGAAGTTCAGGTAGCGCTGCAGCGTGGGCAGGTCGATCACGCCAGCGGCGCGCAGCTTGGCCGGGTCATCGGTTTTCATTTCATTCATGGCGGCACAGGTGCGCGAGATCACCCGCGAGATGCCGGACTCGCCGACAAACATGTGGTGCGCTTCTTCGGTCAGCATGAACTTGGTGGTGCGGGCCAGCGGGTCAAAGCTGCTTTCGGCCAGCGCGCAGAGCTGGAACTTGCCGTCGCGGTCGGTGAAATAGGTGAACATGAAGAAGCTCAGCCAGTCCGGGGTTTCTTCATTGAAGGCTTGCAGAATGCGCGGATTGTCCTGCTGGCCGGAGCGGCGTTCCAGCAGCGCTTCGCCTTCTTCGCGGCCATCGCGGCCGAAATATTTGTGCAGCAGATAGACCATGGCCCACAGGTGGCGGCCTTCTTCCACATTCACCTGGAACAGGTTGCGCAGGTCGTACTGGCTCGGGCAGGTCAGGCCGAGGTGGCGCTGTTGCTCCACCGAAGCCGGCTCGGTGTCGCCCTGCGTGACGATGATGCGGCGCAGGTTGGCGCGGTATTCGCCGGGCACGTCTTGCCAGGCGGCTTCGCCCTTGTGGTCACCGAAATGAATTTTGCGGTCGGCTTCGGCCGGGTTCAGGAAAATGCCCCAGCGGTAGTCCGGCATCTTCACGTGGCCGAACTGGGCCCAGCCCTGGGGATCGACGCTGATGGCGGTGCGCAGGTAGACATCGAAGTTCTGGCTGTTGTCGGGGCCCATATCGCCCCACCATTGCAGGTAGTTGGGCTGCCACTGTTCCAGGGCGCGTTGCAGGGTGCGGTCTTCGCTCAGGTTGACGTTGTTCGGAATCTTGTCGCTATTAAAAAATTGATATCTATATCGTCCATTAGATAAGTTCAACAGACTTTTGATGAAATGTCAATTACTTTCGTTCTTTAATTTCGAAGTTACGATATTACGAAGGTCCATACCACCCGTCATTCCTAATGTGCTACGAGACGGATATGGCTTCGGCTTAGGACGCTGATCAGGAAGACATTGACCAGCGTCAAACGCATCTCC
>CAIUDG010000025.1 GCA_903897925.1 uncultured beta proteobacterium
CAGGTTCGATGAAGCCCGCAGGCTCCGGCTCCAAACCTCGTCCTCTCAGGCTGTGCGTACCTGGCCGGCGTCAATTCCCGGCACCGCTGATCAAAATTCACTTGGCGGTTGTGGCGCGTTCAGTATACTGGAGTTTCATACAGCTCACTCGAAACCCCAATATCAGTGGCCCTACAACGGATGGTGAACGCTGAACCGCTTCCTGCGAGCGATGCGCCACGTCCGTTAGATGTTGGCCGGCTTCTGAACAGCGTTTGGCAATCGATTTGGCGTGGCAACGAGGTAGGACCGGCGCTGTCCGGAAATCGTCGACTCAGTACGGTTTGTGCGCCGGTCTGACGCACTGGCTCAACCCTGTTCCACCAGACTGCGCCTGCCGGCCCCCGCCGCCACGGGTATCCAGTCAGCCTGGGCGAATCACTTCATCGTTTGGCACTTCCAAGATTCGGTATCCCATAGCACGATAGCCGGTGCGGCGCTTTTCCCACATCTTCAGCAACGCTGGATGCCCCGTGTCGACCACATCGATGATTTTCACATCTGACTTGGTCGAATGATCGCGATGCAGTCGACCGGCGTATTGCTGCAAGGTGCCTTTCCAGGACACAGGCATTGCGAGCACCAAGGTATCCAGAGCGGGGTGGTCAAAGCCCTCGCCAACGAGCTTTCCGGTTGCCAGCAGCATGCGCGGCGAATCGTCCGGCAGACCGTTGAGGGAATCGATTAGGCTGGCGCGTTGCTTCTTGGACATGCGCCCATGCAATGTAAATTGAATTGGCACTTCGTCGCCCAAGCTCGAAACCAAAGCCGCCAAATGCTCAGTTCTCTCCGTGAGAACAAGCACTTTGCGGCCTTCTTTGTAGGCCCTGATTGCAAGACTGGCCACGGCTTCAGTACGCATTGCATCCTGGGTCAGATGTCGGAACACCTCTTGAATTCCAAGGTTCTCATTGACAGTGACTCCCCCCCGTGCCAATATGACCTGAGACACCTCCCCCCTGTGCAATTACAGAGTAGAAGGTAGTCTTGAACCATGTCTGATCAATCCAAGGAACGAATGAACGCAGCAGAAGTGCCCGCGAATGGGGCCGCGTTGGAAGGAGCCCGAAGGGCGACTGGAGACGCGGCCCCATTCGCGCCGCCCGACCCGGAGGTTGGAGCGGTGGCCCGTCGGCGTCAGTTCAATGCGTCCGAGCGTGCGCGCATTCTCAAGGCCGCCGACGCTTGCAGCCAGTCCGGTGAAATCGGTGCATTGCTGCGCCGCGAGGGCATCTATTCTTCGATGCTATCAACTTGGCGTGCCCAACGTGCTGCTGCTCAGCGCCTGGCACTTGAGCCGCAAAAGCGCGGTCCCAAGATCAATCCGATGCTGGCACAGGAGCAGGCCATAGCCAAACTTACCCGCGAGAACGAACGCCTTTGCCGCCAGCTCGCCCAGGCCCACACCATCATCGATGTCCAAAAAAAAGTCTCTTTGCTGCTGGGGCAGCTGACGGACGAAAAGCCGCAAGGTCAATTCTGATGGCAGGCGTCAACGCTTTGGCGCCCGATGTGGGAATGGTGCGGGCCTGCTCGGTCTTGCGCTTGCATCGCAGCGGGGTCTACCGCGAGGACGTGCGCAGGCGCTGCCTGGTGACGCCTGCGGTGGTGCGCTCGCTGCGGCCGGTGCCGCCATTGTCCTTGAGTAACGCTGAGCGTCAGACGCTCAAGGATGTGATGTGCAGCGAGCGCTTTGGCGATTGCGCCCCTCCCACCATTTACGCCACGTTGCTCGACGAGGGAGTCTATCTGGCGTCGGTACGCACCATGTACCGCCTGCTGGAGGTCGATGCCCAGGTCCGTGAGCGGCGCAACCAACTTACCCACCCGGTGTACGCCAAACCCGAATTGCTGGCCACCGGGCCCAATCAGGTGTGGAGCTGGGATATCACCAAGATCAAAGGGCCGGTGAAGTGGACCAACTACCACCTGTACGTGATTCTGGATATCTTCAGCCGCTACGTCGTGGGCTGGATGATCGCACCACGCGAGAGCGCCCAGTTGGCCGAGCAGTTGATCGCTCAGACGGTCGCCAAGCAGAACGTCGCCCCGGGTGCGCTCACCCTGCACGCCGACCGCGGCACCAGCATGCGCAGCAAAACGGTGGCAGAGCTGCTGGTCGACCTGGAAGTGACCAAGTCGCACAGCCGGCCATATGTCTCTGATGACAATCCGTATTCGGAAGCCCACTTCAAGACGCTGAAATACCGACCAGACTTCCCCCAGCGCTTTGGATGCATCGAAGATGCCCGCGCGTATTGCCAGGAGTTCTTCCCTTGGTACAACGACAAGCACTGCCATTCGGGCGTGGGCTACATGACGCCAGCAGCGGTCCATTACGGTCAGGCCCAAGTGCTGTTCGAGCTACGTGCTGACACGCTAGGCACGGCCTTCATGGCCAACCCCAAACGATTCAAGGGGCAATGTCCTCAGCCTCCCAAGCTGCCCGTGACAGCATGGATCAACCCGCCGAAAATGGAACGACCAAAGATAAAAAAACCTCCCCAGTCCTCGCTAAATTAACGTCTTACGGTGTCTCAAAGTCATTGACAAATTCCGG
>CAIUDG010000026.1 GCA_903897925.1 uncultured beta proteobacterium
GGGGACAACAAGTTATGCCTGACGACCATAGCGAGGTGGTACCACTCCTTCCCATCCCGAACAGGACAGTGAAACGCTTCAGCGCCGATGATAGTGCGGATTCCCGTGTGAAAGTAGGTCATCGTCAGGCTATTACAGCCAGAAACGCCCCACCATGCGGTGGGGCGTTTTTATTTGTGAGTACCTCCATGTTCACAGGTGCTTAGAAATAAAAATGCATACCGGTACCTCCCAGCAGCAGGCTTCGCCGGTGCTTCGTTTTAATCCCCTGTGTTAGACCAGACATCTGTCCCTTATCAGGTCCTTGTCATTTTTAAGACGAATCTGTTATAGTCGGCAGCGCTTATAGGTCGCAGACAAGCGGTTTCGGTATATTTCGAGCCTGGATTTTGTGGCCTTCACTGGCGCACTCGGTGACAAGCAAATATTGGTGAGTCCAGTTCAACGGATTTTGCAAAATAGCATTTCCCTGGGGATCTGGCGCGCTGAGATAGATGGAAAAAACGGAGCCTGACCGGGCCTGTGTGGATTATCCATGCAGGAAGTCACGCTCCACCCCCACAGTTCTCGCGCAACCAATAAATACAGGGCAATCCGTAATTGCAAAGGCGCACATTGGTGGGCCTCTCTTTTTCAGGATTGGTAGTTCTTGACCATTGGGCGCGGGCCCCTATCTGATGGCTGAACGCACCGGGTGGCAAGGGATACAAGAACACCAGGCAAAGGGACCAAGACGCAATTGAACCATCGCAGTACGGCGTGGCACTCCGCATGAGTAACACCACCCTCCCCCATCACGGCGCAGCGGCGCCTGCAGCAGCGGCAGCGAATAGCCAGGCAGCAGATGTCCGCTTGCCGCGCGGTGCCTTGCTGGCATTGTCGGTTTCCGCCTTCGGCAGCGGTATATCGATGCGCGTATCCGACCCTCTGTTGCCTGGTTTGGCGCAGGAGTTTTCGCTGACGCTGGGGCATGCCGCGTGGGTCATCACGGCCTTTGCTGTGGCCTATGGGTTCTCGCAACTGGTGTTTGGCCCGCTGGGCGATCGCTTTGGAAAATACCGCGTCATCGCGTGGGGCACCATGGGCTGCGCCCTGACTACCGCGCTATGTGCCCTGGCGCCATCGTTTCAATGGCTGCTGGTGGCGCGCGCGCTGGCTGGCGCATCGGCGGCGGCCATTATTCCGCTGGCCATGGCCTGGATCGGTGATGTCACTTCCTATGCGCGGCGCCAGCCGATTCTGGCGCGCTTCATGATTGGCCAGGTGCTGGGCGTTTCTTCCGGTGTGCTATTTGGCGGCTATGCGGCTGACCATTTGCACTGGCGGGTGCCATTTGAGGCCATCGCGGTCTTGTTCGCGTTGGCTGCTTGTTTGTTGTTGTGGCTGAACCAGCGCCTGCCGGAACAGGCCCGCAAGACCCACCTGGCGCAAGGTTCGGCGATCCGGCGCATGGTCTCCGAATTTGGCATGGTGTTGGCGGTACCCTGGGCGCGGGTGGTGCTCTTGACCGTATTTGCCGAAGGCGCCTGCATCTTTGGTGCGTTTGCGTTCATGGTGACCCATTTGCACCAGGCGCACGCCATTCCCCTGGCCCTGGCGGGGCAGGTGGTAATGCTGTTTGGCCTGGGCGGCTTGTTGTTCGCGGTGAGTGCTTCCGTGTTTGTGAAGCGCCTGGGTGAAGTCGGTCTGTGCCGTTGGGGTGGTGCCGTGGTGGCGCTGTCGTATGTAACTGTGGCCCTGTCCAACAGCTGGTGGTGGGCCTTGCCGGCCTGCTTTGCGTCCGGACTCGGCTTTTACATGCTGCACAACACACTGCAGATCAATGCAACGCAAATGGCGCCGGAGCGCCGTGGTGCGGCAGTGGCGGCGTTTGCTGCCGCGTACTTTATTGGTCAATCCGCAGGCATTGCCGCGGGGGGATTCCTGATCCCCACGGTGGGCATTGGCGGCGTGATTTTGTTGGGCGCTGTCGGCGTGACCCTGGTTTCGCAGAACTTTGCCCGTCTGATGCGCTTACACCGAAGAAAGGTCTAAACCTATGTCGTTGCCAACTGAAAACCCCAGCCTGACACCCGCGCCGGATCCAGCGTTTCAGAAGTCGTACCTGGCGGAGCTCGACGCCCGCATCCAGCGCAGTGAGGTGCTGGGCAGCATTACCCTGAACAAGGGCAGCGCAGCCATTTTCTTTGACGCCAGCGTGGGTAAATTCACGCTGCTGGAGAAGCTGCCCAACGTGGACGAGGCCCATATTTATGACTGCGAGCCCCGTGAGCAATGGGGCCGCACCGTCATGTTGTTTGGACACTCCACGGCAACCGGGGGCTACATCCCGTCCGGCCATGCCACGCTGGACGGCAACACGCTGAAGATCAAGCTCGCGTCTGGTCGCTACTACCGACTGGAGGTGGACCCCGCGCAGGCGCCGCTGCAGCCTTTCGTTTCTGCCGAGCCTATCAAGCCCAGGGAAGAGGCGCCCAGGTCCGAAAAGAAGGCGCGCGTGCGGGGCAACCGGAACAAGGCACGCCAGCCCGCTGATGCGGCCCAGGAAAGTGTTGTCGTGCAGGAGCGCGTGAGCAGCCATTCCGTCGACAGTGAAGAAAATGAGGACCTGACGGAAGAAGATTTGCGGCGCTTGCGCGGGGAGATGCCCCTGAGCAGCAAACCAAAGAAAAAATGGAAGCGCTGATTCACAAACCAGCAATCCGGGCGAAAAACGATCTGCATCCTTTTTGAGCAGTCTTTGTAAAGCCAATAGGCATGCGGGTTTAGCGCGAATGCACCAGACTTATCCCCAGCTCAGCGCACAGCTTCTGTGGATGGGTGAAAAAATGCTGAAAACAGTACCGAGTTCAATGACACAAACAAACAAATGCCACCGCTGTGGCGCGACAAGCTACAAACCGGTGATCAAGCGCGATGAAAGCGGCACCATGAAGCCGTCGGGCGAGCACCAGTGTGTGGCCTGCAAGCTGGTTTTTAGCAATATTGACGAGTGGAGAAATGGCCCTGCTGCAAAAGACGATACGCCAGTAACGCGCAGCGAGGTGAAGTAAACCCAGCCGACGGGAAGGAAGGCAAATGAGTACCCCAGTTACAAAATCCAAGATCGTGAAAGATGGCCTGCGTTACAAGGCCAAGGCGCCGGGCTCACCATTCGGTGAGTCGAACCAATATGCGCATACCGCAACCATGTCCTGTTTTCTGTGCGGCAAGCACAAACCGCGGGCGCAGCTGATGACGCGCAAGTTGTTGGGCAAGGCGCAGAACGTTTGTTCGCCGAAGTGTGAGAAGTAGCACCGCGCCCAAGCACGCACCTAAGCACGCACCCTAGGCGCCCAGCATTAGTGCATGGGCGTAATGCGCTGGTTTTTGTGGTTTGCGGTCGCCATGGGAAGAATAGTCGACCCGAATAAGGGGGCACAGATGTGGCTCTACAGTAGCCGCACATGAACTCTCCGCAGGTGTTCGATGAACGCTGTTCTACGCTGGTTGCCGGTGTTGCTGTTGGTGGCCGTGCGCTGTTGGGGGGCGGAGCCGCAGCGCGGCGAGCTACAAAGTCGCCTGAACAGTGAACTGACACCGGTAGGGGCGCAGCGCAGTGGCAATGCCGACGGCAGCATTCCGCCCTGGACCGGTGGCCTCAGCACAGCGCCGCCGGGCTGGCAGGTACAGCAAGGCTATCCTGACCCGTACCCACAAGACCGGCCGCTCTTTACCATCACCCGAGACACCTTGCAGTCGCAACGCGCGCGACTGACGCCGGGGCTGGTCGCGTTGCTGGAGCAGGTCGCGGGCTACGCCGTACCGGTGTACCCTACGCGGCGTTCGGCGGCGCTACCGAAGGCGGTGGCGGATGACGTCGTGGCACAGGCGGGTATCGCCGTGCTGGACGGCAGTGGGGTGGCCATGAAGCAATACCAAGCGGTTCCGTTCCCGGTACCGCAGACCGGACTCGAAGTGGTCTGGAACCATTTGTTGCGCTATCTGGGGGGCTCCATGGAGCGCAGTACGCACGCGTTTCCGGTGCGTCCGAATGGCGACTACTACCGGATCGGTTTTCACTCGCGTCGCATCTATGAAAGCCAGATGGACAAGAAAACCGACAACCGCCTGTTTGTCACGATGGGCGA
The DNA here is from genome assembly GCA_903897925.1 of uncultured beta proteobacterium. Lineage (GTDB taxonomy): Bacteria > Pseudomonadota > Gammaproteobacteria > Burkholderiales > Burkholderiaceae_C > Allorhodoferax. The sequence goes on from CAIUDG010000026.1 coordinate 4,131, forward strand.
ATACACCGAGCCGGCAACTTTGCTGGGCACCACCTTCTTGGTCCATGAACCGCTGGACCAGGTTCGGGAGCCGCGCAAGGCCTGGATCTACAACGCCGGCATGCGCCGCGTGCGGCGTGCCCCCGATCTGGGCTTTGACGGCATTCCGGATGGATCGGAGGGCATGTTTACCGCCGATCAGATTGACGCCTACAACGGCTCGCCCGAGCGTTATGACTGGACCTTGCAGGGCAAGCAGGAAGTTTATGTGCCCTACAACTGCTACCGCCTGGGCAGCCCGGGACAGAAGGATGAGGACATTTTGCGCCGCGGCAGCGTGAACCCGGCGCTGATGCGCTATGAGTTGCACCGCGTCTGGGTGGTAGAGGGGCGGCTCAAGGCGGGCCAGTCGCATATCTATGGCAAGCGGGTCTTCTTTGTCGACGAAGACAGCTGGAGCATTCTGGAAGAGGACGCGTATTCGACGCGCGGTGATCTCTGGCGCGTGGCACTGCATGGGCTGGTCCAGTTTTACGACGTGCAAGTGCCCTGGTACCGCTTCAGTCTCTACCATGATTTGCAGTCCGGATCCTACTTTCTGGCGGGCCTGGACAACGGCATCGACGCAGCCATCCGTTTTGGAATACGCGGCCATCTGGCGGATTTCCAGCCCGATGCCTTGCGCCGTGCCGGCACACATTGAAGTGAAAAGTGAAGGCAAAACCAAAAACCTAACTTTAGGCAGGTTGGCAAGCGCCGGGGGGGAATCTACATTCCCCCCGGCGCCAAGTTGATTGGCTTGACAAGTCAGTGGACCTGAAGCGAACAGCTGAATTTCCGCTGAACGAAAACAAAGCAGGAGACGACCTTGAAAATCACTTCCAACCCAAGGGGCCTGGCCCACACCACTATTGCGACGACGCTGCTACTGGTCTATGGCAGCCAGGCCCGTGCCGTCGAGTTTGCCACCGAAGGTGGCTGGAGCGGCACCGTGAACACCACGCTGTCGGCCGGTGATAGCTGGCGCACCGAGGACCCGAGTTCGAAACTCTACAGTGCAGCAGATGGAAACCGCATTGGCGTAACCGGCGGCACCGGGGGCAGCAGAACCGACGCCGCGGATCTGAACTGGGGCAAGGGCGACACCATTTCCACACCGCTGCAAGCGTTGGTTGATTTGTCCATGCACGATGGTGATGTGGGCCTATTTGTGCGGGGCAAAGCCTGGACCGATCTGGCGCTGAAAACCGACAATGTACGTGGCGGCAACGCTGACAATGGTTACGCCACCAATGCGCCTTTGTCCGATGCCAGCCAACCTGCTTTGAACAAGTTCAGTGGCGTTGCCTTGCTCGACGCCTATGTTTACGACAGCTTCGATGCAGGAGGAAGGCCGCTGCAGGTGCGCGCCGGCAAGCAGGTGGTGAACTGGGGGGAGAGCCTGTTTGTGCAGGGCGTCAACCAGCTCAACCCGGTGGATCTGCCAGCGCTGCACCGGCCAGGTACCGAAATCAAGGAAGCGCTGCTGCCGGTCTGGAGCCTGCTGGGCAACCTGGGTCTGGGTGACGGCGCCTCACTGGAAGCGTTCTATCAACTCAAATGGGATTCCACCCTGGTGGATAGCTGCGGTGGTTATTGGTCGCCGGTGGAATTTGGCATCTCCACCTCGGCAGGTGGCGGTTGTCAGGGCGCTGCAACAACGGCCGGTGCCGGATCGAATGCGACCAATATCGCAAACGGAGCCTACATCCCGCTGGCAACGGGCAAGGACGGCGCTGACTCCGGCCAGTTCGGATTTGCACTCCACCTGCCGCTGGATGCGATCGACTCCGAGCTCGGTTTGTATGCCATGCAGTTCAATTCGCGCACGCCGATCATTTCCGGCTATTCGGGCAGCTGGGGCGCGTATGCCGGTCCCGCCAGGACCACGTTAAATCCGCTGGCTATTCACCAGACGCTGTTGGGTGCAGCGGGCGTGCAATCGATGTCGGTGTTTTGGGAATATCCGAATGCCATTAACGTCTTTGGTGCCAGCCTGGCGGCGAATATTTCCGGCTGGTCGGTGGCCGGAGAGTTGAGTTACACGCCGAACCAGCCGGTGCAGATCAATGGCAACGATTTGTTGAACGCCATGGTCGCTGGCGTCGGGCCGATGGGGCCCACCGCCATCACGGCGGCAGCCAATGGCGCCGGTACCTATGTCAGCGGTTACGACCGTATCGCCAAGACCCAGTTGCAGCTCAACACGATCAAGGTGCTGCCTGGCATGGCGGGTGCCAGCCAGGGGCTGTTTGTGGGGGAAGTGGCCGGGCAATGGAACAATGTGCCTGATCCGGCCAGTGGTCGGCGCTATGGTCGCAGCTTTATTTTTGGCATGGCGTCGGTACCCGGCATCAATACCTGTGTTGCCGCATTGTCGGGCGCGCTCTACAACCCCCAAACGGACGGTTGCCAAAACGATGGTTTTGTCAGTCCTTTTGCCTGGGGCTATCGCCTGAAGGGGCAGCTTGACTATCCCGGTGCTTTTGGCTCTGCCTTCACCCTGACTCCGAACGTGTTCTGGTCGCAGGACGTTTCCGGCTATTCCAGTGATACCCAGCTGCTGCAAGGCCGAACCACGCTGGCGATTGGCGTGAAAGCCGACTACCAGAAAAAGTACACCCTTGACCTGACTTATACGACCTATGGCAGCGATGCCCGGTTCGATCAATTCCGTGACCGTGACTATGTCAGCGTATCCATTAGCAGCACGTTCTGACGCCCGCCAACAACACAAGGAGCCCCGTATGAAACTTCAACTTCAGCTGATTGCCGGCGCGTGCTGCGTCCTCTTCAGTGCCTCGGTATTGGCTGCACTGAGCGCCGCCGAGGCGGACAGCCTGGGCAAGACACTGACGCCTTCTGGTGCGGAGAAGAGCGGCAACAAAGAAGGCACGATCCCGGCCTGGACCGGTGGCCTGACCAAGCCGCCCGCCGGCTGGACCGCGGAGCAGGGATATATCGATCCGTTTGCAGACGAGAAGCCGACACTGACAATCAATGCAGCCAACGCCGATCAGTACAAGGACAAGTTGTCGGCGGGCCAGATGGCCTTGCTCAAGAAGTACCCGCAGTTCACGATGCCGATTTACCCCAGCCATCGCAGCGCCGCACTGCCGGCGCTGGCTTATGAGCAAGTGAAAGCCGAGTCCAGCAAAATCTCCATGGTCCAGGGACATCTGGAAGGGCGCGAGAATTCGACCATTCCGTTCCCGATTCCCAAGACCGGCGAAGAAGCGATATACAACCACACGCTGCGCTATATCGGCGGGGGCTATGACCGCGAATTTGCCTGGTTCCCGGTGCGCGCCAACGGCGACACCTACCGGGTGGGGTTCACCGAACGCCTGGTGACGGCGAAAAATTTTGAACCGGTGCAGACCGGCAACATGATGTCCGCCTTCTATGGTGCCTTCACGGCGCCGGCGACACTGGACGGCACCGTATTCCTGGTGCATGAACCGGTAGACCAGGTGAAAGAGGCGCGCGCGGCCTGGATCTACAACTCAGGTCTGCGCCGCGTGCGTCGGGCACCGGACCTGGCCTACGACAACGTATCGGACGGCACCGAAGGCATGCGCGTGACCGACCAGTACCTGGGCTACAACGGCGCCACCGACCGCTACGACTGGAAGCTCAGCGGCAAGAAGGAAATGTATGTGGCATACAACGACTACAAGATCGGCGACAAGAAGCTGAAGTACACCGATCTGCTGGACAAAAACACGGTCAAGAGCGAATTCATGCGCTATGAGTTGCACCGCGTCTGGGTGGTGGAAGCCACACTCAAGGCGAACCAGAAGCACATCTACGGCAAGCGCACTTTCTATCTGGATGAAGACAGCTGGATGGTGCTGGAAGAAGATGCCTATGACACCCGGGGCCAGCTCTGGCGTGTCGGCGTGCATGGTTTCCGGCAGAACTACGATGCGCTGGTGCCTTGGCATGCGGTGGATATCTGGCATGACTTGTCGAACGGTAACTACCTGGTGTCCAACCTGGACAACCAAGTCAAGAAGCCGATCAAGTTCGGCATCAAGGCCAAGTGGTCTGATTTTCAGCCGGATGCCCTGCGCCGCGCGGGTACCCGTTAAGACCACCGCACGGAGGGTGGGGTGCCAATGTGCCGCCTGGGCGGCTTGCGCTCCATCCATTCACTGCCTGCTTTTATGAAATATCTTTTCGTTGCTACGCAGTTGCTGTGGGCCTTGTTGGGCCCGCTGCTGGCATGGCCCGCACACGCCGAACCGGAGGCCCCGGTGATTTCTGATGTTGCCCTGCGCAGCGATCGCACCATCGTGCTGGCGGCACAATTGCGCGGTCAGCGCGCGTTGGCGGTGGGCGAACGTGGCGCCGTGTTTGTGTCGGAAGACGGCGGTGCCACCTGGATCAGCAAGCGCGCCCTAAAGAGCACCCGTACTCTCACCAGTGTATTGGCGCTGAGTGAGCAGGTCTGGCTGGGTGCCGGACACGGTGGCGTATTGCTGCGCTCCGTCGATGGCGGCCAAACGATGCAATTGCTGCAAACGGATGCGGGTCGCGATTCCATTCTGGGCTTGACCCAGCTTAGCCCCGTTACCGTGCTGGCCTATGGTTCCTTTGGCTTGATGCTTCGCTCCGAAGACGCTGGTTTGAGCTGGACCCGGCAGCAAGTGATGGCGCCGGATTTTGACCGCCACATCACCCGTGTGCTGGTCGACAAGGATGTGTTGCTGTTGGTGGGAGAATCCGGCACGCTGGCCAGGTCGACCGACGGCGGCAAGACCTGGAGCCCGTTGCCGTCGCCTTACCAGGGCTCCTTCTTTGGTGCCAGCATCACGCCCGGCGGTGCCGTTCTGATCTTCGGCATGCGTGGCAGCATCTATCGCTCGACCGACCAGGGCAGCAGCTGGCGCAAGGTGGCGGTGCCGACCGGGGTATCGTTTTATGGCGCCAGCAATTTGCGCGATCACCGCGTGTTGCTCACCGCGGCCCAGGGTTGGGTCGCACTGAGTGACGACGATGGTCAAAGCTTTCACATGCAGCGCATGGGCTCCAGTAGCATTGCCGGTGCATTGGAGCGCGCGGATGGCACGCTGGACATCTACGGTGAATTTGGCATCCGGGCGTCCACTCTTGCTGCACCGAAAAAATAAACCGAACACCTTGCGCACGCATGGGAGAGCCAATTGACCGAACACAAACCAAGCGCCGATGACAGCGGCCTGGAGGCCGAAGCATTCCAGCCCAACTGGGTGGGACAGGCCTCTTATCGGATATTCCACTGGCGCAAACCGCTGTTGCTGCTGTTTGCGGTGATCACCGTGGTGCTGGCCTATTCGGCGCTGCATTTGAAAGTGAGCGCGGGTTTCTCCAAGATGATTCCGCTGCAGCATGCGTACATGCAGACCTTCCAGCGCTACCAGAATGACTTTGGCGGAGCCAACAAGATTCTGGTATCCGTCAAGGCACGCCAGGGCGACATCTATAACAAGACCTTGATGGACGCCTTGCACAAGGTGACGGAAGAGGTGTTCTACATCAATGGTGTGGAGCGCAGCTCGGTGACGTCGCTGTTCACCTCCAACGTGCGTTACACCGAAGTGGTGGAAGATGGCTTTCGCGGCGGCAACATTGTTTCCTCGGACTATGCCGGAACCCCCGAGCAGCTGGCGCAGATTCGTGAAAACGTCGGCAAGTCCGACTGGGGTGGGCGCATTGTGGCCACCGATGGCAGCGCTGCCCTGGTGGTGGCCACGCTGCAGGAAAATGACCCACAGACCGGCCAGCGGCTGGACCTGCAGGGTGTTGCCCACAAGCTCGAAGCGCTGCGCCTGGCGCATGAAAACGGACAGGTCTCGATCGAGATTATTGGCTTTGCCAAGGCGATGGGCGACATTGCCGACGGTGCCGGTGGTGTGCTGGGCTACTTTGCCGTGGCCTTCATGATCACCGCCATGCTGTTGTTCTGGTATTCGGGCTCGGGCATGCTGGCCTGCTACGCACTGATTTGTGCCGTGGTGCCGGTGGTCTGGTTGCTGGGTCTGTTGCCACTGCTGGGCCTGAGCCTGGACCCGATGTCCATCCTGGTGCCGTTCCTGATTTTCGCCATAGCGGTATCGCATGCGGTACAGATGACCAGTGCCTGGAAGCAGGAAACCTTGCGCGGTTCGGATGGCGTCACGGCGTCGCGCATTGCGTTTGAGCGCCTGTTTGTGCCAGGTGCCATTGCGCTGCTGGCCAATGCCATCGGCTTTCTGGTGATTGCTTTTGTACAAATTGAGATGGTGCAAGAGCTAACGCTGACGGCGACATTGGGGGTCAGCGTCATGATCATCACGAACAAGATGCTGCTGCCGATTCTGCTGTCGTTCCGCCGTATCACGCCGGAGCAGGCACGGCGCATGCAGGGCCACGAAGGCAGCGCCAACCAACTCTGGCTCAAAGTCGGCATGCTGGCCACACGGCGCACCGGTGCCGGCGCAATTGCGCTGGCCCTGCTGGCGTTGGGCCTGGGCATTTTCTTTGCGCGCGACTTGAAAATTGGCGACCTCGGGGACGGCGTACCCGAGCTGCGTGCCGACGCGCGCTACAACCAGGATGTGCGCGATATCACCAGCCACTATGCGATTGGTGTGGATGTGCTGCAGGTGATTGCTGAAGCCAAGGGCGACGAGTCGCCCTGCGTGGACCGCGCGGTGATGGACCGGTTGGAAGAGTTTGAATTGGGCCTGCGCCAGAACCCCGGCGTGGCGGCGGTGCGCGGACTGGCCGGCTTTGTGAAGATGGTGACGCAGTCCTACGCCGAGACCCACATCCTGTGGCGCACCTTGCCCGAAGACAAAGCGCAGATTGCACAAGGCGTGGGCTTTGCTACCCGGCTTGGCAATGAGTTGATGAACTCCACTTGCACCGCCATGCCGGTGTCTATCTTTACGCGGGACCACCAGGCCACCACAATCGACAGCATCGTGCAGCAGATTCGGCGCTTCAAGGAAAAGTACGACACCGAGCAGCTGAACTTTCGCATGGCCAGTGGCAATGTGGGTGTCATGGCGGCCACCAACGAGTCGATTGAAGCGGCCGACAAATGGGTCAATCTGGCACTGTTCGCGTCGGTCGGCCTGCTGTGCCTGCTGATGCTGCGCTCGCTGCGCGCCACGCTGTGCATCATTCTGCCGCTGGCGTTGGTCACGGTGCTGTGCAACGCCATGATGGCCTGGCTTGGCATCGGTGTGAAGGTAAACACTTTGCCGGTGGTGGCGCTGGGGGTGGGTGTCGGCGTGGACTATGGAATTTATCTGTTCGAGAGCATGAAGCATGCGATGGCCGACGGCAGCCAGAGCGTGCGCGCCGCTTTTGTCGAAGCCCTGAGGCAACGTGGCACAGCCTCGGTGTTTACGGCTGTGACCATGACCGTGTCGGTGGCGACCTGGGCCTTCTCCGCGCTAAAGTTCCAGGCCGACATGGGCATCTTGCTGGCCTTTATGTTTTTGGCCAATGTGTTCGGCGCCGTTTTACTGTTGCCGGCGCTGGCGGCCTTTTTGCTCCCGGAAAAGAAATAGCAGCTGCCCTTAAAGACCGAATCGGCACCACACCGCACCAGGCCATGGCCGCGCTATACCAGCCCGCGCTGGCGCGCCGCCAGCAGGGCGCCGGAGCGGTTCCTGCATGCCAGCTTCCGGTAGATGTTGTGCAAGTGCCATTTGAGCGTGCCTTTCGAGATGAAGAACGCGGCGGCTATCTCCAGGTTGGAGGCACTGCTGTCCAGTTGTTTGAGAATGCGCAATTCCTTTTTCGTGAGTGCCTCCTCGGTGCCGGCAGTCGGCTTCTGTGCCAGGCCGTGCAGCCATGCCGGAGCCGCTGGCATGGCCTTGCGCTGGGCTGCGGCCAGCAGCGGCGCGATCAGCGCGCTGTCGTCAAGCAACACGCGGCGGTAGCCAAACCGTTGCGACAGGTCCAGTGCGGTCTGCCACGCATCCAGGGCTTCGCCGGTCTGTCCGCAGCGCAGCAGGGCGGCCGCGTAAAGAACCAGGAACTCCACGCGCCGATGGTGAAGATTCATTGCCGTGGCCCGTTCCAGGGCCGGCCTGAGCTGGGCGGCTGCCATGTCGGGGCGGTCGTTCAGCAACAGACGTGGGCCAACGCGCGCGGCCTTGTCGGAAACCATGTCATAGCTGGCGTAGAGCGCGCGGTCGAAGCCGTGTTGGCGCGCCAGTTCAAGCGCCGCCGGAACATGCCCGAGTCGGCACAGCCAAATGCATTCTTCTCCCGCCAGCGAGATGCTCAGGCGCGGCAGGTGCCGGCGTTGTCCGATTTTGCGGCCCAGGCGCAAGGCCTGGAGCCCGGCATCGGCCTGGCCGGCGTGAAATTGCAGCCGCGCAATGCCCAGGTACTTGAGTAACACGAAGTCACACACACCGGTTTCGTCCAGCGAACCCAGGCATGCGTCCATTGACAGCGTGGCGCTTTCCAGCGCGTCAAACTCATAGTGCACCGCTGCCAGCAGCGTCTGGAAGTAGGAGACATGTTCGACGTGGTCGTACAGCCGCTCGGTGAGGAATTGCAGTCCTTCATGGGCTACCGCTGCCGCGTCGCGGTAGGCGCCGCGCTTAAGGAGCAACAGCCCGGAAATCAGCAGATTGAACGAGGCCGCAAAGTAGCCCTGATCGGCCAAATTGATTTGGCGCCCACGCGCACAAAAGTCCAGTCCTTTGTCGATCTCTCCGTTTGACTTGCAGGCGAAGGCGGCCAGATTCAGGGCGCCACCAGTGGTGCGCGCGCTGGCATGGGGCCAGGCTTGCAGCCAGGCCTCGACCTGGGGCAGCAGATTGCTGACCTCGTCACCCAGGGCCCGCGACACCATGCGCTGCACCGCAATAGAGCAGCGCAATTGGTCCACCATGGCTGGGTCCCGCTTGCTGGCGCCCTGGGGCGGCTGGCTGAGCGAGGCTTCCAGCGTATTCAGGCCGCGCTCCACCGCGCTCTGGTTCTGCTGGAACGACAGCGCGTACCAATAGTGGAATTGAATCTGCGGGTGCGCGTCCAGGTACTTGCGGGGAATCAGTGGAATCCAGCGGATGAAATTAACCACCTGGCCTTGGCGCTGTGCTACGTCTTCGGCCGACTTCAGCATCCATTCGCAGGTCAGTTCCCAATTCTTGGCGCGCACCACGCAGTCAATTGCGTCGTCGAACATCTGGTGCTCAAAATACCACTTCCCACCGGCATTGAGCGTGGCGACAATGTTGCAACCCTGGTCGGGCGCATGGCGGCGCAGATAGTCGCCCGCCAGATGGTGAAAACGAAACCAGCTGCCATGGCGGTCCAGTGGTTCCAGAAACAAGTGGCGGCGTTGCAAATCTGCCAGCATGGAATCCGGCGCCGGGTGTTCACAGATGACGCCCGCCAGTTCTGCACAAATGCGGTCGAACTGCGCCAGTTGGTGGATCTGGACGCGCTGTGTGTGGGGGGTGCGACCAAACACCACGTCACCCAGGTACTCCAGAATAGCGCGTTCGGACGACGCAAAGTCAGCAATCAGACGCATGGCATCGGGCGCATCCTGCAGTGCCAGAGTCAGCAGTTCCATGGCGGCCGGCCAGCCTTCGGTCTTTTGCAGCAGGGTGGCAAAGGCAGCGCTGTCCAAGGGCTGCGCCAGCCGCGCGGCACAGAATTGTTGCGCTTCCTCGGCGTTGAAGGCGAGTGTGCGCTGGTTGATTTCCAGCAGTTGCCCGCGCAAGCGCAGGTCCGGGATGCGGATGCCCAGCGACTGCCGGCTGCCCAGCACAAAGCGCAGCTTGGGGCCGGTCTGGCGCACCAGCCATTCCAGAACCTGCACCGCCGCGGGTGCCACGATGAGGTGCAGATCGTCGATGAACAGCAGGACCGTTGCTGTTTGTGCCTGTAGGCGAATACTCAGCTCCTCCAGCAGTACCGCCGGACTGCTGCTGCTGGCCACGTCGTGCAGACGCAGGCCGCTGATGGCCGGGATCGCTTTTTCCAGCGCCCCGAATAAATAGCGCAGCAGGCGGGTCGGATCGTTGTCGTTTTCGTCCAGATTGAGCCAGGCACACTGCAACGGCTGGCCTACCAAAGCCTGCGCCTGTGCAAACCACTGCGCCATCAGCGTGCTTTTTCCAAAGCCCGTAGCGGCTACCACTGCCACCAGTGTGATGCCACCTTGCGTGAACTTGAGCGGCAACGCCAGGCGTGCGCGGGACAGCATGGAACGCGCACCGAGCTGTGGCTGAAACTTGCTTTCCAGCAGGTGTTGGCTTATTTCACTGGCGGACATGGAATCAAGGTATCTTCAGTTAGGTCTTGTGGGGCCAACAAAGTCATCACAATGTGCCCTTGCAATTTCCGCGTGCCAGCAAGCGAACCGCGTGGGCCTGCAGCGTAGGCCTTGCCCCGATGCCGGGCCGCGCGTTAGCGCGTGCACCAAGGGGATGCGGAAAATATTTTACTGACGCAGTTTTTGCGCATGCGGGTGTTTTCCCGTAGGGCCAAGGCATCTGCAGGCTTAGTTGGGGGTGCTTTGTTCAACGCTACTCAATGTTGCCGCCTGGCGCTTGGCGCCTGTGCCTTCAAGTCTTCGGTGGGCGCGGGAAAAACCTAACTTTGGGTAGGTTGGCAAGTGCTTGGGAAAGGCTTAAATTCCAGCCTGCTCTAAATTTGCATTTGCAAGCACTGAGCCCGGCCCAACCCAGCTACCCAACGAGTACGACGCTATGCGCATGAATGAGATTGCTATCCCTGCCGAATTCCAACTGTGCATTGAGCGCCAGCGTGCGGCCTATCTGGAGGCTCCAGAGCCGAGCCATGCCCAGCGCCTGGACGACTTGAAGACGCTGGCGCGCATGCTCAAGGAGAACCGCGAGGCCCTGGTTGCCGCGATCCACCAAGACTATGGCAATCGATCGGAATTTGAAACCCTGTTCGCCGAATTTTTTGTCGTACTGGAGACCATCAAGGACGCCAGCAAGCAACTCAAAAAATGGATGAAGCCGCAGCGCCGGCACATTGATTTCTTGATGTACCCCGGCGCCTCCAACCGCCTGATTCCGCAGCCATTGGGCGTGGTCGGTGTGATCGTTCCCTGGAACTTTCCGCTGAACCTGACCTTTTGTCCGCTGGCGGCGATTTTTGCGGCCGGCAACCGCGCCATGGTGAAGATGTCGGAAAACTCGGCAGCGCTTGCCGCCCTGCTGGTGCGAATCAGCCCGCAGTACTTTCCTCGGGACAAGTTGGCGTTTTTTGAAGATGGCGGTGGCCGTGGTCCCGCCTTCTCCTCGCTGCCGTTTGACCATATTCTGTTTACCGGCTCCGGTAGCACCGGGCGCGCTGTGATGGCCAATGCTGCACGCAACCTGACGCCGGTAACACTCGAGCTCGGCGGCAAGGCGCCGGCCGTGGTCGGGCCGGACTATTCCCTGCAGACTGCTGCCGAGCGCATCATGTGGGTGAAGATGTTCAACGCCGGGCAGATCTGCACCAACATCGACTACGTGTTCTTGCCCGAAGGTTCGACCCGGGAGTTCACCATGCATTGCAAGCGCCTGATCGCAGAACGTTATGCAGACCTGAATAGCCCGGACTACACCTCCATCATTGATCAGCGCTCTTTTGATCGGCTGCAACAGGCACTGGAAGATGCACGCGACAAGGGCGCCCTGGTGGTCAATTTGGCGCCGGACCAGAAGCCGGATGCTGGTGCGCGCAAGATGGCGCCGCATCTGGTGTTGAATCTGAAGCCCGACATGATTTTGTCGCAGCGCGAAACGTTCGGGCCTATTCTGGGTGTCCGCACTTACCGGGACAAACAGGAAGTTGCCAACTACATCAACAGTGGCGACCGGCCGCTGGCACTCTATCCGTTTACCAAGGACAAGGCTTTGCAGCAGTTCTATATCTCGCGCGTGATGTCGGGCGGTGTGTCGGTGAACGAAAGCCTGCTGCACGTGGCGCAGCACGATTTGCCCTTTGGTGGTGTCGGCGCCAGCGGCATGGGCCACTACCATGCGCGTGAAGGTTTCAATACCTTCAGCAAGCTGCGCCCGGTGTTCTACCAGGGACCGTTCTCGGCGATTCAGATGCTGTTCCAGCCGCCTTACGCGCAGCGGGCGCTCAAGCTGGTCAACTTGCTCATCAAGTTCAAGGGTTGAGCACCAGACCCGGGTCGCTTGCCCCGGCGCTTGCGCTGCGGGCCTTCCCGGGCATACTTCGCATCTTCCTTCCCCGCGCTTGATTCAGCAGAAAGAGGTCCTTCGTGCATTTGCCCGCCCACCAACTGAGCATGACCGTGCTCATGACGCCCGACATGGCGAACTTTTCCGGCAACGTGCATGGCGGCACCGTGCTCAAGTTTCTCGACCAGGTCGCCTATGCCTGTGCCAGCCGCTACGCCGGGCGCTATGTGGTGACCTTGTCGGTGGACCAGGTGATGTTTCGCCAGCCCATTTATGTGGGTGAGCTGGTGACATTCCTGGCGTCGGTGAATTACACCGGCACCAGTTCCATGGAAATCGGCATCAAGGTCATTGCCGAAAATATCCGCGACCAAATTTTGCGCCATGCGAACAGCTGTTTCTTCACCATGGTGGCGGTGGACGATGAGCGCAAACCGGTGGCGGTTCCGCCCCTTGCGTTGCTCGATTCGGAACAGCAGCGCCGACACGCGGCGGCCCTGGTGCGCAAGCAACTGCGCCAGGAGTTTGCGGAACGCTTCGAGGGTTTGCGCCGGTAATTTATACCTCCGCCGCAGCGCGCTGCGCACACTGTTGCTACTGCTGAATGCGCCGTTACCCGCGCAGCGGAAATGGTTGTGCACTGGTTCGCAGAATAGTGGCGTGCGTGATCGCCTCTGCCGCAGCGGAATATTCTGTGCTCAGGGTCTGCGGTATATTGTCCGCGTTGGATTCCTTGTCGAAGTGCGCTGGTTTGAATTTATAAAAAGTGCGTATCTCGTTGGAAATAATAAAAATGACAATGCGATTATTTCTGGTGCTCCTGGCCTATACGCTGACCGGCTGGCTGGGACTGCAAATGCCTTATCTGGGCCAGCACATCACGCTGGTCTGGTTGCCTACGGGCATCTCGGTGGCGGCGCTGTTGCGCTGGGGGCGCCCGGTCTGGCCGGGCGTCTTTGTGGGTGCTTTGCTGGTCAATTTATCGGTCGGCTCAAGCCTGCCGCTGGCCAGCGGCATTGCCATCGGCAATACCCTGGCGCCACTGCTGGCAGCGCACTGGCTGAAGCAGCGTGGCTTTCATGCTTGCTTTGACCGGCAACGTGATGTCGGCCTGTTCATCGCCGCCGCTGCCTTGGGCATGCTGCTGTCGGCATCGGGCGGTGTGGCCTGCCTGCTGGGCGCCGGTGTACTGCCGTTTGACGCAGCGGGATCGGCCTGGCTGTCGTGGTGGATGGGCGACGCGGTGGGCGCCTTGCTGGCGGGGCCGCTGCTGCTCAGCCTGAGCCGCAAGAATCTATTGCAACTCGGTCGCAGCCGGCGCGCGCTGTTGCTGTGGTTGGCGATAGCGGTACCGGTGGCCTGGTTTGCCTTTGTGCATGATTACGTACAGATCGGTCGCTCGCTGCCGCTGGCTTTTCTGACGCTGCCGCTGTTTGCCTGGGCGGCGCTGCGCTTTGGCATCAGCGGGACGGCGTTTGCCGGGCTGGCGTTTTCGGTGGTGGCGGCCTGGAGCACGGCCAACGGTCACGGCACGTTTGCCTTGCCGAATGCGCATGTGAGTTTGATTTTGCTGTGGACCTACATGGCCAGTACGGTGCTGACCGGCTTGATGATCACGGCATTGCAGGCCGAGCGGCTGCAAACCGGCAACACCTTGCGCGAGAGCGAAGAAAAGCTGCGTGCCTTGTACGAGATGTCGCCTTTGGGCATTGCCCTGACGGACATGAACGGGAACTATGTCGATTTCAATGCAGCCTTTCAGGATCTCTGCGGCTACACCGCTGCAGAGCTCAAGACGCTGGACTACTGGGCATTGACGCCGAAAAAATACCAGGCGCAAGAAGCCTTGCAACTGGAGTCGCTGCGCCTCACTGGACGCTATGGCCCCTATGAAAAAGAATACATCCGCAAAGATGGGAGCCTGATTCCACTGCAATTGAATGGCACGCTGATTACCGGCACCGACGGCCAGCACTACATCTGGTCAATCATCGAAGACATCACGGCGCGCAAGCGCGCCGCTGCCGATATGAAGATCGCCGCAACCGCACTCGATGCGCAGATCTGCATTGTGGTGACGGATGCCAAGAACAAGATTTTGAAGGTCAACCGTGCTTTTACCGAGGTCACCGGTTACACCGCAGAAGAGGTCGTCGGGCGCACACCGCGGCTATTCCATTCGCGCCGCCATGACGAAAACTTCTATCGCAAGATGTGGGAAATCATCCACCGCACCGGCACCTGGCAGGGCGAGGTCTGGGACCGGCGCAAGGATGGCACCGAGTACCCCAAGTGGTTGACGATTTCCACCGTGAAGGATGACGAAGGGGCGGTGTCCCACTACATTGGCGCGCACCACGACATCAGTGAACGCAAGAAGGCCGAAGAGCGGATTGAGGAGCTGGCGTTTTTTGATCCGCTGACGCGCTTGCCGAATCGCACCCTGCTGCAGGACCGCCTGAAGCAGGCCCTGACGGTGAGCAGCCGCAATGGCACCCGCGGCGCCTTGCTGTTCATTGACTTGGACAACTTCAAAACCTTGAACGACACCCTGGGACATGACAAGGGGGACCTGCTGTTGCAGCAGGTGGCGCAGCGCCTGAGCGCCTGCGTGCGCGAGGGGGATACGGTGGCCCGTCTGGGCGGCGATGAGTTTGTGGTGGTGTTGAGCGGGCTGCGCGGTAATTTGCAGGGGGCTGCTTCCCGGACCGAGGAGATAGGCAAAAACATTCTGGCCGAACTGCGCCGTGTGTATATGTTTGGCCGGGCTGATCACCGCAGCACGGCGAGCATCGGTGCGACCCTGTTCAATGGCCACGAAGCCTCCGCCGAAGACCTGATGCGGCAGGCCGATCTGGCGATGTACAAGGCCAAGGCCGGTGGCCGCAATGCGCTGTGTTTCTTCGATGTGGCGATGCACACGGCGGTGATGCAGCGCGTTGCCGCCGAGGACGATTTGCGTCGCAGCATCCAGGAGCAGCAGTTCGTGTTGCATTACCAGGCCCAGGTGACGCACCAGGGCCGTGTCACCGGAGCCGAAGTGCTGGTGCGCTGGAAGCACCCGGAGCGCGGGGTGGTGGCGCCACTCGAGTTCATCCCGCTGGCCGAGGACACCGGTTTGATCTTGCCGCTCGGGCACTGGGTGTTGGAAACCGCCTGCATGCAACTCGCGCGCTGGGCCAGCGATCCGGTGCTGTGCCAGCTCACGGTGGCGGTCAATGTTAGTGCGCGGCAGTTTGGTGAGCCCGGTTTTGTCGATCAGGTGCTGTCGGTGCTGCAGGCCAGTGGCGCCAACCCGCAGCGCCTGAAACTCGAGTTGACGGAAAGCCTGCTGATCGCCAACGTCGAGGAAGTGATCGCCAAGATGTTTGCGCTAAAGGCCAAAGGCGTGGGCTTTTCGCTGGATGACTTTGGCACCGGCTATTCGTCGCTGACGTATTTGAAGCAATTGCCGCTGGACCAGCTGAAAATTGACCAGTCATTTATCCGCGATATTTTGATCGACCCGAACGATGCGGCGATTGCCAAAACCGTGGTGGCACTGGCCAATAGCCTGGGTTTAGGGGTGATCGCCGAAGGCGTGGAAACCCAGGCGCAAAGGGATTTTCTGGCCGAAGCCTCGTGCCATGCCTACCAGGGCCATTTTTTCAGTCGTCCGCTGCCGGTGGAATTGTTCGAGACTTTTGTGGCGCAAGACCAGGTGCGACTGGAGCTTGCGCTGCTGGCGTGAATTTGAACCGGGGCGCCCAGCGCACGCAATGCTTGCGCTGGGCTTCTGTGCCGGGCTCTGCGCGGCGTTACAGCGCCGCAATGGCGGCAAAGGCGGCCGTCTTCTTGGCCACGCCCACTTCGCCCATGGCGGCGCCTTCGGCCTTGATCACGGTGACATCGGTGATGCCCATGAAGCCCATGATGGTGCGCACATAGGGTTCGACAAAGTCCATGCCGCTGGCCGGTGCGGCGGAATAGTCGCCGGCTGAGCTGATCAGGACGATGGCTTTCTTGCCCTGCAGCAGGCCGCGTGGGCCGGCGGCGGTGTATTCAAAGGTTTGTCCGGGGTGCAGCACGTGGTCAAACCAGGCCTTCAGGCCCGAGGGTACGCTGAAGTTGTACATCGGCACGGCCAGCACCAGGGTGTCGGCGGCGAGCAGTTCGGCCAAGGCTTTCTTGCCTTCGCTGGCCTGTGCGCTCAGTTCGCTGGCGCCGGAACGCATCTGGCCCAGCACGTCGCCGCGCAGGTGTGGCAATGGGGCGGTGCCGAGGTCGCGGATGGTGATGCTGTCGGCTGGCGCTTTGGCCTTGGCCGTGGCGACGTAGGCGTCTGCCATTGACGAAGAGACCGAGTTGTCGCCCAGAATGCTGCTTTTGATAACGAGTGTGTTGGCCATGACGTGGTTCCTGAGAAAGTGAATGAGACGGCCTCAGTGTAGAAAACAACCGTTGAAAATATTCATGGTTGTATTGAATACTCCGTTGCATTTTTTTGAATCGTTGATGGACGGCTGGCGTTTCTGCCTGCTCCCGCTGCTCTGGCCTGGCCCCGGGATTCACCGGATAGGGGCGGCCCGGCGCAGGCCCTAGAATCTACGGAGCTTCAACACGCAGGTGCACTGGCAGGGTGTTGTGCCGGGCCGTGCGGATAATGCCTGTGCTTGAAGTGGATGTTTTCCGAATAACGAATACAAAATCAGCCCATGGCACCAGCTTGCATTGGCGTGGCGCCGGCCGGATTGGGTGGGCGAACCATTGCCGCATGAAGATTTTCTTTTCGACTTCCGGTCTGGAATGGCGGCAGCGCCAGTGCCAGGCATGACTGCATGCCCCTGACCGTTTTTCACTGGGCTTCGCTGAAAACCCGCCTGACCCTGTTCACGCTGTTTGTGTTTCTGGTCGGCGTCTGGTCGCTGGCTTGGTATGCCAGTGTGGCGCTGCGTTCCGAGATGGAGCACCGCCTGGGCGAACAGCAGTTTTCGACGGTGTCCATGCTCGCCACCAGCATCAACGAGGGCCTGGAAGACCGGCAGTTGGGACTGGAGTCCATTGCCAAGTCGCTGACGCCGGAAATGCTGGCCCGGCCGGCGCTGTTGCAGGAGTATCTGGAGCACCGCCAATTGTTCCTGAAGCTGTTCAATGGCGGCATTTTTGTCACCCGTCCCGATGGCATGGTGGTGGCCGACGTGCCGCGTGCCAACGGGCGCCTGGGCGTTGATTTCAGCGACAGTGACTTTATCCGCTCCACCCTGAAAAATGCGCGCTCGACCATCGGCACGCCGGTGCTGGGGCGGGTACTGAAGCGTCCGGCCTTTGGCATGGCCGCGCCGATTCACGACGTGCATGGCAAGGTGATTGGCGTGCTGGCCGGCGCCATCAATCTGGGCAGCCCCAATTTCCTGGACAAGGTGACGGAAAGCCGCTTTGGCCAGACCGGCGGATATTTGCTGATCGCGCCACAGATTCGCCTGGCGATTACTGCCACCGACAAGGACCTCACCATGCGGCCGCTGGCGGCGCCCGGCGTCAACCCGCTGTTTGACCGCTATATCGCCGGCTATGAGGGCTATGGCACCACCGTTGATTCGCGCGGCGTCAGCGTGTTGTCGGCGGCGAAACAGATTACGGCGACCGGCTGGGTGCTGATTGACCGCATTCCGTCCCGCGAAGTGCTGGCGCCGATTGCCGCCATGCAGCAGCGCATTTTGCTGGCGACGCTGCTGTTCACGTTGGTGGCGGGTTTGCTGATCTGGTTCACCACCTGGCGCATGCTCAAGCTGCAACTGGCGCCGATGATTTCAGCGACCCATCTGATCGACTCGATTTCCGACGCCTCCCGGCCGCTGGTGACCTTGCCGATTCGCAGCCAGGATGAAATCGGCCAGTTGATCCAGAGCTTTAACCGCTTGCTGGAGCTGATGCGCCAGCGCGAGGCGGCCAAGGACCAGGCGCTCGAACTGCTGCACGAAGTGACCCGCAGTGTGCCGGGTGTGGTGTTCCAGTTTCGCCTGCGACCGGATGGCAGCAGCTGCGTGCCGTACGCCAGTGAAGGTCTGTATTCGATCTACCGCGTGCATCCGGA
>CAIUDG010000027.1 GCA_903897925.1 uncultured beta proteobacterium
CTGCTGTGTTGGCGCTCGCTGCATTGCGCGTCCGCGGGTGGGCGAGGACTGACGAAGCGGGCACCCGTTCTACGGTCCACGCTCGCTGACCAGCGCTTCTGGGAAACCCGCCGCACTTCACAAACACCTTGGCTGGCGCCACCGCTTGGTCGCAGCAGCGAATCGGACCTACGCCCGGATACCCGCTTCGCCAGTCCCCAGATATTTTTGTAAATATTTCAAGGTAAAAAATACCGAATACCGAATACCGAATACCGAATACCGAATACCGAATACCGGGTAGCGGCTAGTGGCGGGTCGCGGGTGGCGAGCACCCAGTGACTACTCGCGCTTGGCAGTCCACGGGCGCTGTGGTGAGGTGTCTTTGGTATTTCTCTTCCTCTCACAATATTTACAAAAATATCTGGGGGCTGGCGAAGTGGGTGTGCGGGCGCAGGCCTGGATTCGCCGCTGTACAGAGGCGGTGTGCCGATAGTGGTATTTGTGCGGGGGTGCTAGCGCACCAGAAGCAGACCCCGGCGACTAGAGGCCGGAGAACGTACACCCACTTCGTCAGCCCCTGCCCACCCGCAGGCGCGCAACGCAGCGAACGCCAACAAAGCAGCAGGAGGAAGAAAGCCTAGCCGTGCAAAGCAAAGTAGCGCAGCGAACGCCAATAACGTAGCAGGAAGGAACCAGCGCGGAAGCGCAACGCAACGCTAACCATCACAGCAGGTGAAAGAGGACAAGAGCAGGCGCGCAACGCAGTCAGGGACCCCGAACTACTACTTAAGTAGTAGATATCCAGCCCCTGACTACTTCCTCTGATCCACACCATCTGTCCCTTGGAAGGATAGCCAGCACACCGCGAAACACCGAAAGTCATGCCTGTCCCAAGGAGAACACATGGCTTCGGAAATTCGCGACTCCAAACGCGCCTGGTCGGTACTCATCGTCAGCACCCTCGCATTCACCGTGTGCTTCATGGTCTGGATGATGTTCGGCGTCATCGGCATCCCCATCCGGAAAATGCTCAACCTCAACGCCACCCAATTCGGCCTCCTCATGTCCACCCCCGTACTCACCGGATCACTCATCCGCGTACCACTCGGCATCTGGACCGACCGCTTTGGCGGCCGCATCGTAATGGCCACCCTGATGGCCATCACCGTACCGGCCATCTGGATCATGGGCTACGCCACCGCCTACTGGCACTTCCTGGTCATCGGCCTCTTCGTCGGCCTCGCCGGCGGCTCCTTCTCGGTCGGCACCCCCTATGTCGCCCGCTGGTTCCCGAAACACCGCCAGGGCACCGCCATGGGCATCTACGGTGCCGGCAACTCCGGCTCGGCAGTCAACAAATTTGTCGCCCCGGTACTGCTGGTCGCCTTTGGCTGGACCGCCGTACCGCAAGTCTATGCCGCCATCATGCTGGGCACCCTGGTGCTGTTCTGGCTATTCAGCCACAGCGACCCCAAACACCTGGTGCCGCACACCCTCCGCTTTCGCGACCAGCTGCGCGCCCTGCGCGACCCCAAAGTCATCAAGTACTGCCAGTACTACAGCATCGTGTTTGGCGGCTACGTCGCGCTGGCGCTGTGGATGGTGCAGTACTACGTCGGTGAATTCGGCCTGGACATCCGCATTGCCGCACTGCTGGCAGCCTGCTTCTCGCTGCCGGGCGGCGTGCTGCGCGCCTTTGGAGGCGTGCTGGCGGATAAATACGGTGCGCACAGCGTCACCTGGTGGGTGCTGTGGGTGAGCTGGGTCTGCCTGTTCCTGCTGTCCTATCCGCAGACCGATTTTTCCATCATGACGGTGAATGGCGTGCGCAGCTTTCACATCGGCCTGAACGTCTATCTGTTCACCGCGCTGATGTTCGTGCTCGGCATCGCCTTTGCCTTCGGCAAGGCCAGCGTCTTCAAATACATCAGCGACGACTACGCGGGAAACATCGGCACCATCAGCGGCATTGTCGGCCTGGCCGGCGGCATGGGCGGCTTTGTGCTGCCGATCCTGTTCGGCGCCCTGATGGACCTGACCGGCATCCGCTCCAGCGCCTTCATGTTGATGTATGGCGTGGTCTGGGTGTCCCTGATCTGGATGTACTGGACCGAAGTGCGGCGCAACGAAGTGCTGGGCAAGAACGACTGCGCACTGCCCGCGCCGCATTGAACCCCGCGCCCACACCACTCCCCCATTTTTCTTCCTGAAAGCAACTATGAACACCCCTGCTCGATCCGGCGCCGACATTGTGGACTGGCGCCCAGAGGATGCCGCGTTCTGGGCGTCCACCGGCAAGTCCATCGCCTACCGCAATCTGTGGATTTCAGTGCCCGCCCTGCTGTGCGGCTTCGCCATCTGGGGCATGTGGGGCATCATCACGGTGCAGATGCTCAACCTTGGCTTTCCCTTCAGCCAGGCCGAGCTGTTCTCGCTGACGGCCATTGCCGGTCTGGCCGGCGCCACCATGCGCATTCCGGCGTCCTTTCTGATCCGCGTCGCCGGTGGACGCAACACCATCTTTTTGACCACCGCCATGCTGCTGGCCCCGGCCATGGGCACCGGCATCGTGCTCCAGCACAAGGAATGGCCGCTGTGGGCGTTCCAGCTGATGGCACTGTGGTCCGGCGTGGGCGGCGGCAACTTTGCCAGCTCAATGTCCAACATCAGCACCTTCTTCCCCAAGCGGCTGCAGGGCACCGCGCTTGGCCTGAACGCCGGGCTGGGTAATTTCGGTGTTACCACCATGCAGATCGTGATTCCGCTGGTGATGACGATGGCTTTGTTTGGTGATGCCGGTGGTGCCTCGATGACGCTGATCAAGGACAGTGGCTGGATTCTGGGCAAGATTGCCGCCGGCACGCCGACCTGGATTCAGAACGCCGGTTTTGCCTGGCTGCTGTCCCTGGTGCCGCTCTCCATTCTGTGCTACTTCGGCATGAACAACCTGGGCACGGTGACGCCGCAATCCGGCGGCACCATTGCCGCCTTCATCAAGATCATCTGGCTCTATACGCTGTCCTTCATCCCGGCCGGCCTGGGCCTGTACCTGTACCTGCCGGCGCCCACCGGTCTGGGCGTGCTGAACATGTGGATCGCCATGCCGCTGATCGTGTTCAGCACCCTGATGGTGATGCGCCTGACGGCCTTTGGCGCCATGAAGGAAAACATTGCCAAGCAGTTCGCCATTTTTGGCAACAAGCACACCTGGTCGCTGACCCTGCTCTACATCGTCACTTTCGGTTCCTTCATCGGCTTTTCGATGGCGCTGCCGCTGTCGATCACGGTGATCTTCGGCATCAGCCATGTGCCGGATGCCGCTGGCGTGATGCAGCACACGCTGAAAAATCCGCATGCCCCCTCGGCCCTGACCTATGCCTGGATCGGCCCCTTCGTCGGTGCCCTGGTGCGTCCGGTGGGCGGCTGGATTTCGGACAAGATCGGCGGCTCGGTGGTGACGCAGGTAATCTCTGCCGTGATGGTGCTGGCCTCGGTGGCGGTTGGCTACGTGATGCTGCTGGCCTATGGCTCGGCAACGCCCGAGCAGTACTTCGCGCCCTTCATGGTGTTGTTCATTGTGCTGTTCACTGCCAGCGGTATCGGCAATGGCTCCACCTTCCGCACCATCGGCGTGATCTTTGACCGGACCCAGGCCGGCCCGGTGCTGGGCTGGACGTCGGCGATTGCCGCCTACGGCGCCTTTATTGCGCCCGTGGTGATTGGCGCGCAGATCAAGGCCGGCACACCGCAGATCGCCATGTATGGCTTCGCCGTGTTTTATGCCCTGTGCCTGGTATTGAACTGGTGGTTCTACCTGCGTCCCGGTGCCGACATCAAGAATCCCTGATCCCTCCCCCTACACACACGCAACCGCCGGTCCCCCTTTTGTAACTGGAGCTATCGATGAGTCATTTTCTTGACCGACTAAGCCATTTCTCGGCGCCCACCGAGC
Source organism: uncultured beta proteobacterium (assembly GCA_903897925.1). Lineage (GTDB taxonomy): Bacteria > Pseudomonadota > Gammaproteobacteria > Burkholderiales > Burkholderiaceae_C > Allorhodoferax. Next base: position 3,935 of record CAIUDG010000027.1, read on the forward strand.
CCTTTGCAGGCGAACATGGCCTGACCACGGCGGAAGACCGTACCTGGGAAGACGCCTACCGCGACCGCTGGGCCCATGACAAGATCGTGCGCAGCACCCACGGCGTCAACTGCACCGGTTCCTGCTCTTGGAAAATTTATGTCAAGGGCGGCATCGTCACCTGGGAAACCCAGCAGACCGATTACCCGCGCACGCGCCCCGACCTGCCCAACCACGAGCCCCGTGGCTGTGCCCGCGGCGCCTCCTATTCCTGGTACCTGTACAGCGCGAACCGGGTCAAGTACCCGATGGTGCGTGCGCGCCTGCTGGGCCACTGGCGCGCCGCACTGGCCGTGGCCAAGAGTCCGGTCGATGCCTGGGCCAGTATTGTGGAAAACGACAGCGCGCGCAGCGAATGGGTCAAGCAGCGTGGCCTGGGTGGCTTTGTGCGCAGCACCTGGGACGAGGTGAACCAGCTGATCGCCAGCGCCAATGTCTACACGGCCAAGAAATACGGCCCGGACCGGGTCATCGGGTTCTCGCCGATTCCGGCCATGTCGATGGTCAGCTATGCCGCCGGTAGCCGCTATTTGTCGCTGATTGGCGGCGTCTGCATGAGTTTTTACGACTGGTATTGCGATCTGCCACCGTCCAGTCCCCAGGTCTGGGGTGAGCAGACCGACGTGCCCGAATCGGCCGACTGGTACAACTCCACCTTCATCATCGCCTGGGGCTCCAACGTGCCGCAGACGCGCACTCCCGACGCGCACTTTTTCACCGAAGTGCGCTACAAAGGCGCCAAGACGGTGGCCATCACGCCGGACTATGCCGAGATCAGCAAACTCGCCGATCTGTGGATGCACCCCAAGCAGGGCACCGACGCCGCAGTCGCCATGGCCATGGGCCATGTGATTCTGAAAGAGTTTTACTTCGATAAGCGCAGTGCGTATTTCGACAACTATGTGCGCCGCTATACGGACATGCCGAACCTGGTGCAGCTCGAAGAGCGCACCCTGCCGGACGGCCGCAAGGTGATGGTGCCAGGCCACTACCTGCGCGCCAGCGATTTCAACGGCAAGCTCGGCCAGAGCAACAACCCGGCCTGGAAGACGCTGGCCTTGGACGACAGCGACAAGGTGGTGGTACCGCTGGGCTCAATCGGTTTCCGCTGGGGCGCCGAGGACCGCAACGACCAGGGCCAGTGGAATCTGGAGGACCGCGAAGCGCGCAATGGCAGCCAGGTCAAGCTCAAGCTCAGCCTGATGGAGGCCAATGCCGACGGTGGCGCCTCTGAATACGAAGTTGGTGAAGTCGGCTTTCCGTATTTCGGCGGCATCGATACGCCCAACTTCAGCGCCAACAAGCAGGGCGCCGCGATTGACGACATCCTGGTGCGCAAGGTGCCGGTGCGCCGCATCCGGCTCGGCAAGGCCGGCGAAGAGCGCTATGCACTGGTCGCCACAGTGTTTGACCTGACCGTGGCCAACTATGGCGTCGCACGCGGCCTGGCCGGTGAAAACGCCGCCACCAGTTACGACGACGACACGCCTTACACCCCGGCCTGGCAGGAAAAAATCACCGGCGTGAAGCGCGACCAGATCATTGCCGTGGCGCGCCAGTTTGCCGACAACGCGGACAAGACCAAGGGCAAGTCCATGGTCATCATCGGCGCCGCTATGAACCACTGGTACCACAGCGACATGAACTACCGCGGCATCATCAATATGCTGATGATGTGCGGCTGCATCGGCCAGAGCGGTGGCGGCTGGGCCCACTATGTGGGCCAGGAAAAGCTGCGGCCGCAAACCGGCTGGACCGCGCTGGCGTTCGCGCTGGACTGGGCGCGTCCACCACGCCAGATGAATTCGACCAGCTTCTTTTACGCACACACCGACCAGTGGCGCTATGAGCGCCTGGGCGTTGACGAAATCCTCTCGCCGCTGGCCGACAAGAGCAAGTACGGTGGCAGCCTGATCGACTACAACGTGCGTGCCGAACGCATGGGCTGGCTGCCCAGCGCACCGCAGCTGCAGACCAACCCGATGCAGGTGGTGAAAGACGCCACCGCCGCCGGCATGGACCCGAAAGACTATGTCGTCAAGACGCTGCAGGATGGCACGCTGAAGATGAGTTGCGAGGACCCGGACCATCCGCAGAACTGGCCGCGCAATATGTTTGTCTGGCGTTCGAACCTGCTCGGTTCGAGCGGCAAGGGCCATGAATATTTCATGAAGCACCTGCTCGGCACCACGCACGGTGTGCAGGGCAAGGACCTTGGCGTTGACGATGCCAAGCCGGCCGAAGTGGCCTGGCACGACAAGGCACCCGAAGGCAAGCTGGACCTGCTGGTGACGCTGGACTTTCGCATGAGTACCACCTGCCTGTATTCCGACATCGTGCTGCCGACCGCCACCTGGTACGAGAAGAACGACCTCAACACCAGCGACATGCATCCCTTCATCCACCCGCTGTCCACCGCCGTGGACCCGGCCTGGCAGAGCCGCAGCGATTGGGACATCTACAAGGGATTTGCCGAAACCTTCAGCCAGGTCTGCGTCGGCCATCTGGGCCTGGAAAAGGAGGTCGTGCTGACCCCGCTGATGCACGACACGCCGTCCGAACTGGCCCAGCCGTTTGATGTGAAAGACTGGAAGCGCGGCGAGGTCGATCTGGTGCCGGGCAAGACGGCGCCGCAGATTTCTGTGATCGAGCGCGACTACCCGAATGTGTTCAAACGCTTCACTGCCCTGGGCCCTTTGATGGACAAGGTCGGCAATGGCGGCAAAGGCATTTCCTGGAACACCCAGACCGAAGTCAAACAGCTGGCCGAACTCAATGGCAGGGTGCACGCCGAGGGCGTGACCAAGGGCCTGGCCAAGATCGAGACCGATATTGACGCTTGCGAAGTGGTGCTGCAGCTGGCGCCGGAAACCAACGGCCACGTGGCGGTGAAGGCCTGGGAAGCACTGAGCAAAATCACCGGACGCGACCACACCCATCTGGCGCTGCACCGCGAGGACGAGAAGATCCGCTTCCGCGACATCCAGGCGCAACCGCGCAAGATTATTTCCAGCCCGACCTGGAGCGGTATCGAAAGCGAGACCGTGTCCTACAACGCCGGCTATACCAATGTGCATGAGCTGATCCCATGGCGCACCCTGACCGGACGCCAGCACTTCTATCTGGACCATCCGTGGATGATTGCCTTCGGTGAAGGCCTGAGCAGTTACCGCCCGCCGGTGGACCTGAAGGCGGTGGCCGACATCATTGACCGCAAGCCCAATGGCAACAAGGAAATTTCGCTCAACTTCATCACGCCACACCAGAAGTGGGGTATCCACAGTACCTATACCGACAACCTGATGATGCTGACGTTGAACCGCGGTGGCCCGGTGATCTGGCTCAGCGAGGACGACGCCAAGGTGGCCGGCATTGTCGACAACGACTGGGTCGAGCTGTTCAATAGCAACGGCGCGATTGCCGCGCGTGCGGTGGTCAGCCAGCGCGTCAACCCGGGCATGGTGCTGATGTACCACGCACAGGAAAAAATCATCAACACGCCGGGCGCCGAAATCACCGGCACACGCGGCGGCATTCACAACTCGGTGACGCGCATCGTGACCAAGCCGACGCACATGATTGGTGGCTACGCCCAGTTCAGCTACGGCTTCAACTACTACGGAACCATCGGCACCAACCGCGACGAGTTTGTGGTGGTGCGCAAGATGCGCAAGATCGACTGGCTCGATGGCGAAGCCGAAGCCACCATCCAAGCCTGAACCGGAGACCCACTATGAAAATTCGCGCCCAAATCGCCATGGTGCTGAACCTGGACAAGTGCATTGGTTGCCACACCTGTTCGGTCACCTGCAAAAACGTTTGGACCAGCCGCCCCGGCATGGAATACGCCTGGTTCAACAACGTCGAAACCAAACCCGGCATCGGCTATCCCAAAGAGTGGGAAAACCAGGACAAGTGGAACGGCGGCTGGATTCGCAAGGCCGACGGTTCGATCGAGCCGCGCCAGGGTGGCAAGTGGAAGCTGCTGATGCGCATCTTCTCGAATCCGAACATGCCGCAGATCGACGACTACTACGAACCTTTCACCTTCGACTACGACCACCTGCAGTCGGCCGCCGAAACCAAGGCCGCACCGACGGCCCGGCCGCGCAGCCTGATCACCGGCAAGCGCATGGAGAAGATTGAATGGGGTCCGAACTGGGAAGAAATTCTGGGCGGCGAGTTCAGCAAGCGCGGCAAGGACGCCAATCTGGCCAACTTCGACAAAGTGCAGAAGGAGATGGTGGGCCAGTTTGAAAACACCTTCATGATGTATTTGCCGCGCCTGTGCGAGCACTGTCTGAACCCGGCCTGCGTGGCGTCCTGCCCCTCCGGCTCGATCTACAAGCGGGAAGACGACGGCATTGTGCTGATCGACCAGGACAAGTGCCGCGGCTGGCGCATGTGCGTCTCCGGCTGCCCTTACAAGAAGATCTATTACAACTGGAAAAGCGGCAAGGCCGAGAAGTGCATCTTTTGCTATCCACGCATTGAAGCCGGCCAGCCCACGGTGTGTTCGGAAACCTGCGTCGGTCGCATCCGCTACCTTGGCGTGGTGCTGTACGACGCCGACCGGATTGCCGAAGCCGCCAGCGTGAAAGACGAGAAAGACCTGTACCAGGCCCAGCTCGACATCTTCCTGAATCCGCACGACCCCAAGGTCATCGCGCAGGCGCGCAAGGACGGCATTCCCGAAGCCTGGCTCGCCGGCGCCCGCAACAGCCCGGTCTACAAGATGGCGGTGGACTGGAAAGTGGCCTTGCCGCTGCACCCGGAATACCGCACCCTGCCGATGGTCTGGTATGTACCGCCGCTGTCGCCCATTACCTCGGCGGCGAATGCCGGCCACCTCGGTGTCAACGGCGAGATTCCGGACCTGGACCAGATGCGCATTCCACTGCAGTACCTGGCCAATCTGCTGACCGCCGGTGACATTGCTCCGGTCAAACGCGCACTCGAGCGCATGCTGGCAATGCGCGCCTACCAGCGCAGCAAGCACGTCGACCAGGAATACAACCTGGGCGTGCTGCAGCAGACCGGACTCAGCGTGGCGCAGGTCGAGGAGATGTACCAGATCATGGCCATCGCCAACTACGAGGACCGCTTTGTGATCCCGACCACGCACCGCGAATATGCCGAGAACGCGTTCGATCTGCGCGGCGGCTGCGGCTTCTCGTTTGGCAACGGCTGTTCCGACGGCGCCTCCGAGACCAGCCTGTTTGGCGGCAACAAGCCGCGCACCATTCCTATCAAGTCCATGGTCTGAGGAGCTATTCATGACAGTCAAAGACATACGCTATTCGCTGCGCGCGCTGGCACTGCTGCTGGGCTATCCCGACCAGACCCTGCGTGGGCACCTGGCCGAACTGCTGGAGGCGATGGACGACGAGGCTGCGATTGCGCCGGCCCGCCGCGCCGAGATCGAGGCCCTGGTGGCCGGACTGGCACGCCAGAATCCGCTGGACGTGGAGGCGCGCTACGTCGAGACCTTCGACCGTGGCCGCGCCACCTCGCTGCACCTGTTTGAGCACGTGCATGGTGACTCGCGCGATCGTGGTCCGGCCATGATCGACCTGTTGCAGACCTATGAAAAATCCGGACTGCGACTGGCACCGCATGAGCTGCCGGACCATCTGTGTGTGGTGCTGGAGTTTGCCTCGACCCAGCCGGCGCCAGTGGCGGTGGAGTTCCTGGGCGAAATGGCGCACATTCTGAACGCCATTTTCAGTGCCTTGCTGAAGCGCGAAAGTCCTTACGCCTGTCTGCTGGCGGCCGTGCTGGAACTTTCCGGCCAGCGCGTGCAGGCGGTGCCGGTGCTGGCCGATGTGCCGGTGGATGAAAGCTGGCAGGAGCCGGAAGCCTTTGACGGGTGCAGCACCAAGGGCCAGGCGCGTCCGGGGGCCGAGCAGCCGATTCATATCGTGCGCAAAACTGCGCCAAGTCACGGAGCCACAGCATGAGCTATCTCGACAATTTCCTGTTCGGTTACTACCCGTATATCTGCCTCAGCGTATTCCTGATCGGCAGCCTGATCCGCTTTGACCGCGACCAGTACACCTGGAAGAGCGACTCCTCGCAATTGCTGCGCGCCGGCCAGCTGCGCCTGGGCAGCAATTTGTTTCACGTTGGCGTGCTGTTCCTGTTGTTTGGGCATACCTTTGGCATGTTGACACCGCACTTCCTGTATGAGGCGGTCATCAGCGCTGGCACCAAGCAGTTGCTGGCGATGGTGTCGGGCGGCTTGTTTGGTCTGCTTGGTTTTGCCGGCGTCAGCATTCTGCTGCACCGCCGCCTGTCGGACGACCGGATTCGCATCAATTCCAAAACCAGCGACGTGGTGCTGCTGGTGCTGTTGTGGCTGCAACTGGCACTTGGCCTGGCCACCATTCCGCTGTCGGCGCAGCACCTGGACGGCAGCATGATGCTCAAACTGGCGGGCTGGGCCCAGCACATCGTCACCTTCCAGGCCGGCGCACCGGAGTTGCTGGAAGAGGCCAGCCCGGTGTTCAAGCTGCACATGTTCCTGGGCATGAGCATTTTCCTGATCTTCCCGTTCACGCGCCTGGTGCATGTCTGGAGTGGCTTTGGTACGGCCGCGTATCTGGTGCGGCCTTACCAGCTGGTGCGCAGCCGCCGCCTCGGTCTGGTCGAGCGCGAACCCCTGAGTCGCAATCCACGCTGAGACGGCCATGAACCACACTAGCACTTCGAGCGCCACCATCAACGGGGTGGCACTGCACGGCGCTGGCCATAGCCTGTCGGCCGAGGCGCTGCGCGAACGGGCCTATACCGAGCTGTTGCGCCAGACGGCGGTGCAGGGCGGTCTGCTACCGCGCTGCACGCTGGACACGGCGCCCGAACTCGACGCCGAGGCACGCCAGGTGATTGAAGCCATGCTGGAGCACCAGGTCGCCACGCCGCTGCCCAGCGAGGACGAGTGCCAGCGCTATTTTGCCGCGTGCCAGCGCCGCTTCCGCACCGGCCAGGCCATGCTGTTGCGCCACATTCTGTTTGCGGTAACGCCAGGCGTGAATGTGCAGTTGCTGGCTACGCATGCGGAAAAAGTGCTGCTGCGCCTGATGGCGCGCGATGGCAGCGCAGCGACCGAGCCGCCCCTGTTTGCCACCCTGGCGCAGGAAAATTCCAACTGCCCGAGCGCTGCCGAAGGCGGCATGCTGGGCTGGGTCGGCCCGCAAGACTGTGTGCCGGAACTTGCCGATGCACTGTTCTTTGGCGCGCAGGCCTGCCAGGCGGTCGGCATGGTGCCGCGCCTGCTGCACACCCGCTTTGGTTTGCATGTGGTGGAAGTGCTGGAGCAACGCCCCGGCACGCTGCCGTCTTATGCGGATGTGCGTGAACGCGTTGCGGCGCAACTGGCGCTGCAGTCGCGCGCCAAGGCCTTGCAGCAGTACATGCGTTTGCTGGTGGGCCAGGCGCACATCGAAGGCCTTGTGCTGGACGGTGCCGACTCGCCGTTGCTGCAGTGACATACTCTGGCGCCATGTGTGTCTGTGAGGAGTGAACGGTGGAGATGGCGGACTATTTTTCGGCCCTGCTGGCGTCGCGGCAAACCATTTTGCCCAAGCGCCTGATCGCGCCGGGACCGGATGCCGCGCAGTTGCAAAGCATTCTGGATGCGGCCGGCCACGCGCCCGACCACGAACGCCTGCTGCCATGGCGCTTGGTGCTGATTCCGGCAGCAGCGCGGGCCGCCCTCGGCCAGGCCTTTGCCGAGGCCTTGCTGGAGCGCGATGCGGCGGCCCTGCCGGAGCAGGTGCAGCAGGCCCGCGACAAGGCCGAACGCGCGCCGCTATTGTTGCTGCTGTTGGTCGACGCTGGCTGTGGCGACCCGGAAATTGATTTTGCCGAGCGTGTGCTGTCGGCCGGCTGCGCAGTGCAAAACATGCTGCTGATGGCGACCGCGCTGGGCTTTGGCTCGGCGTTGACCAGTGGCAAGGCCTTGAAGGCGGGCAGTTTGCGGCGTCTGTTCGGCTTGTCGGAGCAGATGCATGCGGTCTGCTTTCTGAGTGTTGGCACGGTGGAACGGGCCAAGCCGCCGCGCGTGCGCCCGCGCAGTGCGGACTATGTAACCAGCTTGAATGGGGATGCTTCCTAGTGATTGAAACTTTCGCCGACTTATTGCTGCAGGCGCGCCTGCAGCCCACGCCCCAGCGCCTGTTGCTGGTCTTTGTCGTGGCCGAATTGCCCGACGATGCCAGTGCCGAACAGCGTGCCGATTTTGCAGCTGGCGTGGGCGGAGCACTGGTGCCGCTGATGTGTGTTGACAAGGATGCCGCCGCGCTGGCGTCGTTTGCCGCATTGCAGGCCGAGGCGGCACAGGCCGGCGGCGACTGGAAATTTGTCTTCGTTGCCGCCGCTTCGCTGCACCAGCCCTTGCCCGAGGGCGATCCGCAGATCGATGCGCTGCTGCACGGCATGGTCGAATCGATCCGGCGCGGCGATCTGGGCAACTACCTCGCTTTTGACAAGCACGGTATCGCGGTGCAACTTGCAGCCGCTTGAGTCCTGGCGCAGCAGCCTGGGCGTGCTGCTCGGCATGGGGCTGTGCGCTGCCTTGCTGCACGCCATGAACCACGGCAATCACTGGATGCTGGTGCCGCTGGCCGGCACGATTGCGATTGTGTATGTGCAGCCGCACAGTCCGGTGGCGCAGCCCTGGCCGGTGGTCGGCAGCTATGTGCTGGCCTGTCTGGCCGGCTTTCTGTGTTCCTATGGCCTGGTCTGGCCACCGCTGGCCGCCGCGCTGGGGCTGGCGCTGAGTGTCTGGCTGATGGTGCGCCTGCATTGCATCCATCCGCCAGGTGCGGCGATGTCGCTGCTGATCGTGTTGGACGGGCCGCACACCGGGCCCGGCCTGGTTGACTTGACGGCGCAGGTGCTGCTGAGCCTGGCGCTGGTACTGGCCTCGACCTGGCTGATCAGCAATCTGGTGTTGCGCAAAAAATATCCCTATACCGCCGTGCCGGC
>CAIUDG010000028.1 GCA_903897925.1 uncultured beta proteobacterium
AAGCGGTGGCGCCGGCCAAGGTGTTTGTGAAGTGCGGCGGGTTTCCCAGAAGTGCTGGTCAGCGAGCGTGGACCGTAGAACGGGTGCCCGCTTCGTCAGTCCTCGCCCACCCGCGGACGCGCAACGCAGCGAGCGCCAATAACGTAGCAGGAGGAAAAGGCAAGCAATGCAGCGAACGCCAATAACGTAGCGGGAGGAAAAGAACACAAACAGGCAAGCAAGGCAGCGAGCGCCAACAACGCAGGGGGAAAAGAACAGAAGCGGACGCTCAACGCAGCAAGCACCAACATCGCAGCAGGAGGAAAAGAGCACAAGCAGACAAGCAACGCAACGAGCGCCAACAACGTAGCAGGCTGAAACCAGCGCAAAGGCGCAAAGCAACTCAGCGAGATGAGCAAAAAAAACCACACCATGCGGTGTGGCGTTTTCTACAAAGCCAGGTATCAATGGCGGAAGTGGCGCACGCCGCTATACACCATCGCAACCCCACGCTCATTGGCAGCCGCAATCACCTCGTCATCACGCATCGAACCACCAGGCTGGATCACGCACACCGCACCAGCATCAACCACCACGTCCAGACCATCGCGGAACGGGAAGAAAGCATCGCTGGCAACCACCGTACCCTGCAACGACAAATTGGCATGACCGGCCTTAATGCTGGCAATACGCGCCGAATCCAAGCGACTCATCTGACCTGCGCCAACACCCATCGTCATGCCACCGGCACAGAACACAATCGCATTCGACTTCACATACTGCGCTACCTTCCAAGCGAACAACAAATCCTGCAATTGCTCCGGCGTTGGCTGCTTCACCGTCACCACCTTCAAATCCGCCAGCGTCAACTGGTGGTTATCGGAAGTCTGCAGCAACAAGCCTGAACCGATGCGCTTGGCATCCATGGCGTTGCGGCCATTGTCCCAATCGGTGCTGCCACCCTTGGGCAAATCAATCTGCAACACCCGCACATTGGCCTTGGCAGCAAACACCGCCAGCGCCTCCGGCGTGAAGGCCGGCGCCATCAACACCTCAACAAACTGCTTGGAAATCTGCAAAGCAGCCGCTTCATCGAGCGGGCAGTTCAGCGCAATGATGCCGCCAAAGGCCGAAGTCGGGTCGGTCTTGAAAGCCTTGCTATACGACTCCAGCGCATTGGCGCCAACCGCGACACCGCAGGGATTCGCATGCTTGACGATGACACAGGCCGGGGTATCGAAACTCTTGACACATTCCCAGGCCGCATCGGCATCGGCGATGTTGTTGTAGCTGAGTTCCTTGCCCTGCAGTTGGCGCGCCGTTACCAGCGAACCTGGCGCCGGACTCAGGTCACGGTAAAGCGCTGCCTTCTGGTGCGAATTTTCACCGTAGCGCAGATCCTGCACCTTGATGAAACGGCCATTGCTCTGCCCCGGAAACAGGTCCAGCACCGGGGTCTGGTCGGCCGCCACACCGTCACCGAACTGCACTGCGGACAGGTAGTCGCTGATGGCACCGTCGTACTGGCTGATGCGATTGAAAGCCGCTACGCTGAGCGCAAATTTGGTTTTTTCGCTGACTTTGCCCTGGGCCTGCAACTCGGCAATCACGCCGGCATATTGCGCAGCGTCGGTCAGCACGGCCACATCTTTCCAGTTCTTGGCCGCACTGCGCACCATCGCCGGGCCACCGATATCGATGTTTTCAATGGCATCTTCCAGCGTGCATCCGGGCTTGGCCACGGTCGCTTCAAATGGGTACAAATTGACCACCAGCACGTCGATGGTGTCAATCTTGTGTTCGGCCAGGGCCTGCATGTGTGCCGGCACATCGCGCCGCGCCAGCAAACCGCCATGCACGCGCGGATGCAGGGTCTTGACCCGGCCATCGAGCATTTCCGGGAAACCGGTCATCTGGGCCACTTCGGTCACCGGCAGGCCGTTGTCGGCCAGCAGCTTGGCGGTGCCGCCGGTGGACAGCAGCTTGATGCCCTGCGCGTGCAGCGCCTGGGCGAGTTCGAGAATGCCGGTTTTGTCAGAGACAGAAAGGAGTGCGTTCATGGTGGCTTTCTTATTTCAGTAGTTTGTGTTCGACAAGTTTCTTGCGCAGGGTGTTGCGGTTCAGACCAAGCCATTCAGCAGCTTTTGACTGGTTGTTCTCGGCATGCGCCATCACCACTTCGAGCAGCGGTCGCTCGACGATGCGCAACATCATGTCGTGCAGGCTGTCCGGCTCGGTGCCGCACAGGTCGCGGAAATAGTCTTCCAGACTGTTTCGCACGCATTCTTCGATGGATTTTTTACTCATATGCTTGCTTCCCTCATTGCGTCTTCACACGCCGACAGCTGGCGCACGCGCGCTGGCATGCGGTCCATGGTCTGGTGTAACTGGTCCATGAATTGCGCCACCGCAGCCACCTGGGCGTCGCAATCGTCGAGTGTGTTCATGTGCTGGCGAAAGGCTTCGCCCTGAGGCAGGGCGCGCAGGTACCAGCCAATATGCTTGCGCGCCGAGCGCACGCCAATGAATGCACCGTACAGGGTGTAGTGGTCCTGCAAATGCGCAAGCAGCATTTTTTTGACTTCGCTGACCAGCGGTGGTGCCAGTTCGGTGCCATGCGCCAGGAAATGCGCAATTTCACGAAATATCCAGGGGTTGCCCTGCGCCGCGCGGCCAATCATCAGCGCGTCGGCGCCGGTGTAGCGCAGCACGTCGCGGGCTTTTTGTGGTGTATCGATATCGCCATTGGCGACCACCGGAATGCGCAGCGCGGCCTTGACTTCCGCAATGGTGTCGTACTCGGCATGTCCGCCGTAGCCCTGCTCGCGGCTGCGGCCATGGATCGTCACCATCTGCACACCGGCGCTTTCTGCGGCACGCGCCAATGACAAGGCATTTTTGTTCGACTGGCACCAGCCCGTACGCATCTTCAATGTCACCGGCACCTGGTGTGGCGCGCAGGCGGCAACCACTGCTGAAACAATTTCCAGCGCCAGGGTTTCGTCCTGCATCAGGGCCGAACCAGCCCACTTGTTGCAGACTTTTTTCGCTGGACAGCCCATATTGATATCAATGATCTGGGCTCCACGGTCGATATTGAAGCGCGCCGCATCGGCCATCATCTGCGCTTCGGTGCCGGCAATCTGCACCGCGATCGGACCGCTTTCACCCTCATGGTTGGCGCGGCGCGAAGTCTTCAGTGAGCGCAGCAGATCCGGGCGTGAAGTCACCATCTCGCTGACCGCATAGGCGGCCCCGAGCTTTTTGCACAGTTGGCGAAATGGCCGGTCGGTCACGCCCGCCATGGGCGCGACAAACAGCGGATTCGCCAACGCAAATGGACCAATGTGCATGTTCAGGTGAAAGAAGAGAAATGAAGAAGCGTCGGCAGACCGGCCACGAATTCTAACTGCCTAAAATTTCAGCAATTGAAATTCGGCACGAATCGATCGCAAATTCAGCTTCCGGCACCGCCGGCGCCGTCAGCCTCGGGTAAGTTTTGTGCCACCCGGATCAGGGCGGCTGTCATTTTTAGGAACTAAACAGGAAGTTCATCACGTCGCCATCCTTGACGACGTAGTCCTTGCCTTCGGCGCGCATCTTGCCGGCGTCCTTGGCACCCTGCTCCCCTTTGTAGGCGATAAAGTCATCAAAGGCGATGGTCTGGGCCCGGATATAGCCCTTTTCAAAGTCGGTATGGATCACGCCAGCCGCTTGCGGACCGGTGTCGCCAACGTGAATGGTCCAGGCGCGTACTTCCTTGACCCCCGCCGTGAAATAGGTCTGCAGACCGAGCAAGCTGTAAGCCGAGCGGATCAGGCGGTTCAGCCCCGGCTCGGACTGCCCCAGCTCTTCCAGGAACATTTGCCGATCTTCGTCGCTCATCTCCGACATATCGGCTTCGAGCTTGGCACAGATTGCCACCACGGGGGCCTTTTGCGCCTGTGCGAAGGCGGTCAGGCGGTCCAGCAGCGGGTTGTTGGTGAAGCCATCTTCCGACACATTGGCCACAAACATCGCCGGCTTGGCTGTGATCAGGAAGAACTGCTTCAGCAGCGCCAGTTCGTCCTTGCTGAAATCAATGGTGCGCACCGGTTTGCCGTCATTCAGCGCGAGCAGGCATTTGTCCAGCAGCGCGACCAGCTTGATGGCTTCCTTGTCACCGGCACGCGCCGGTTTGGAGACCCGGGCGTGGGCCTTTTCCACGGCGGCCAGATCGGCCAGGCACAACTCGGTCTGGATCACTTCAATGTCTGAAATCGGATCGACCTTGCCGGCCACGTGGATCACGTTGTCATCTTCGAAACAGCGCACCACATTGACGATGGCGTCGGTTTCGCGGATGTGGGCCAGGAACTTGTTGCCCAGGCCTTCGCCGGTACTGGCACCTGCCACCAGGCCGGCAATATCGACAAATTCAACAATGGCAGGAACAATGCGTTCCGGCGTAATGATGGCGGCCAGGTCCTGCAGGCGCGGGTCCGGCACTTCCACCACGCCCACATTCGGTTCAATGGTGCAGAAGGGATAGTTCTCCGCCGCAATGCCAGCCTTGGTCAGGGCGTTGAACAGGGTCGATTTACCAACGTTGGGCAGGCCAACAATTCCGCACTTCATAACAATCCTTTTAAATCAATGCTTCCCAGCGGCGCCATGGAGCCGCATGTCGGCCTGGTGGCAGCGCCGGACTACCGCACATGGCGCAGACGCCGGCGGACGGGACAACCCGCCGAGAACGGTCACATTGCTCGGTTTTTGTCCTGGTTTTGCCCTGGGAGTAATGGTGAGCATTGTAATGACCAGCGCAGCGCTGCTTTGCAAGGCCAGCGCAACCGGTGCTCGAATCCTGCCGGATCAGGTTTTGGCTGGGTTGGGCTTAGAAAGTTTCCCAGTCATCATCCGCACCGGCGGGCGTGGCCTTGGCTTGAACCACTGGCTTTGATAAAGCCACCGGTTTAACAGCAACCGCGGGCTTCTTTGCTTCAACTTGACGGACAGCAACCGACTTCGGTGCGGGCTTAGTGACGCTGACTGCTTTATACGGCGGTGCACTCGCTTGGGCAACTTGTGCGCGACCATCGAGCTTGAAGGTCGCCACCACTTGCACCAGATCTTGCGCCTGGTTCTTTAGACTGCTAGCCGCAGCCGCCATTTGCTCGACCAGCGCGGCGTTTTGCTGCGTCACCTGGTCCATGCTTTGGACCGCTTCACCGATCTGTGACACACCCGATGCCTGCTCGTTGCTGGCAGCACTTATTTCGCCCATGATGTCGGTAACCCGACGGATACTGCTGACAACTTCCGTCATGGTGCCGCCAGCCTTATCGACCAACTCTGCGCCCTGCTCAACACGCTCCACGCTGGCATTGATCAGCATTTTTATTTCCTTGGCTGCTTCCGCGGATCGACTAGCCAGCGAACGCACCTCGCTGGCAACCACCGCAAAGCCGCGCCCCTGCTCACCAGCACGGGCGGCTTCCACCGCGGCATTGAGCGCCAAGATATTGGTCTGGAACGCGATGCCATCGATCACGCTGATGATGTCGCCGATTTTGCGACTCGCCTCGTTGATGCCTTTCATTGTTTCGACGACCTGCCCAACCACCTCACCACCCTGAACTGCTACCGTGGATGCGTTGGCCGCTAGCTGATTGGCCTGCCGTGCCGCATCAGCGTTCTGTTTGACTGTGGCGCTGAGCTCTTCCATGCTCGCGGCAGTCTCCTCCAGCGCGCTGGCTTGCTGCTCGGTTCGCGCTGACAGGTCGTTGTTGCCTTGTGCAATTTCGGCACTGGCGGTGGATACGCCTTCCGAACCCGCACGCACGCGTGAAACCACTCCGACCAAATTGTTCTGCATTACGTTGAGGGCAGCGTGGAGTTGGCCAATTTCGTCCGTCGCATTGGAAGTTAGGTGCGAACTCAAATCTCCTGCTGCCACAGACTCCGCAAAGCGCAGTGCGGCATGCAGTGCGCGGGTAATTCCTCGCACGACAACGAACGCAAAAATTCCGCTGATGGCGAGTGTAAGCACCGCCACAACACTGGACACCGTAAACGCCATCGCCCTGGTAGCCACAGCGCCAGCCTTGGCGTCGTTCATGAAGCGAACATTCAGTTCTCGGTGTTTTTGATAACTGGCCAGGACTGCAGCCCCCACATCCCTGTTTGACAGCAACAGGTTACGGGCATCGTCGTGCTTTCCCTGGGTCTCCATCGCTACCGACTTATCCTTGACGGAGGCAAAAACTGCAATGGCTGCACGCGTGGCATCCAGGTTCGCCTTGTCGAGCGCAAATACCTCGGGGGGCTCATCCATATCCTCTTTTTCGTACTTGGCAAGTGCGTCAGCTGCCGTTTTCAGATCGGCGTCTACTTCTTGTGCAAGCGCGACTTTGTCCTTTTCTTCGGTCGCCGCAATGTATTGCCAAAGCTTCACACGGGCATCCAAGAAGGCCACGTTGCTGACATCCAGATCAACAATCGAAGGCACGGTATTGACGGTTGCAAAATTTGCCGCGTCATAAACCTTGTTTACCTGGGTCCAGAGCATGGTCGTCAAAATGGCAATGCCCACGAAGGCGATAAGCACTAGAAGACTGATTTTCTTTGCAACGGTCAATTTCATAAGGAGCTCCAACGTTCAAAGGGCGGCGCGAAATGCAAACGACCCCGCAAGCAAACTTACAGATAGCTGTTGCGAGCCAGCTGTTGCGAGCCAAGCACGGGCATTGCGCCCCCCAATTCGCCAAAATATAGAGGATTTCCGATGGGTCGTGGACGCAATTTTTAGGAATAATTCTGCCGAGGCCGCCAAAGCGGAGGCGTTAAGCCCCTGTACTTGCCACAGCACGCCAATGGTGCGAAAACTGCCAGACACCCCCGCAGCACCCAAACGCAGGTGCCAAGCGCGACAACCAGCAAGCCGCTGCTGCCAAACGCCAAACACCAATGCCAGCCCAGCCCAGCCCAGCCCAGCCCAGCCGAGCTGCAGCAGCAGCTGCTGCCCGCCGCTCGGGCGCAGCGAAAAATCGGCAACAAGCTATTTCTGTCACAGATGGCCTTATTCGCCTTTTAGGGCCTGTCCATGTGATATATATAGACCTTTCCTACACCCTGAAAACACCATGGCAATCCTCCACGCGCCGGTTGGTCGCATCCGTCAAATTTCGGCACAAATCAAGTTGCTGGAAGACAAGCTGATGAGCAACAAAGTCATTCCCATGCGCGAGCAGTCGGTGATCCACGCCGAGATCAGAAAACTGCGCGAAGAACTCGAAACACTGGAAAAGCGAACACGCTGAATGCGCCATTTGGTGCAAGCACATCCACGCTAGACCGCCCCAGCCGCGCAACCGGGGCAGCGGCATACGGCGCCACGATCTCGCCACGATCTCGCCACCATTTCCCGGCAACATTTCCAGTCGCGCCACGCCAGCGCCAACACAAACTGCTGCACTGAAAAAAACATACGCCACATTTCGGCGCCCGTAAAGATATGTAAATAGGCGGCGTTTTGTCCGTTTATTTTCGCTTTAGCTTTTTCAGCAAGTGCCATCCAATAGACGCATAAACAGCGCGGGGATGAACACCATGAATATCAGCAGCACCAGCAACAGCTATCTTGCAGCGACCAGCAGCGTCCAAAGCAGCGCCGCCACCAGCAGCATCAGCCCCTTCCAGGACCCGGAAGGCAGCAGCAGCGGTGGTGGGGGTGGCGGTGGGCACAAAGTCCACCGGGGGCATGGCGGCGGCATGCACCACGCCATGGACCAGGCCTTGCAGAGCCTGGGTCTGAGCCCCTCTGCAAGCAACCCCAGCAATTCGGCCGCCAGCAGCACCGGCACCAGCAGCACGCAAACCGGCTCCGACGACAGCGACGACGCCACCCAGGGCATCAAGGGCGATGTGCGCAATTTCATGCGCACCTTGTTTCAAACCATACAAAACGCCACCCAATCCAGCAGCGCCAGCGCCAGCACTGGAAGCAGCGCCACCGCCGCCACCAGCGCCAGCACGGGTGGTGCTGCCAACAGCTTTGCCAACGGCTTGTCTGCCGTGATTGCCCAGGTTAGCAACGGTACCGCACCGAGCGACCTGCAAAACGCCTTCAACACACTGAGCGCCGACATGCAACCCAGCAGTGGCGCAAGCAGTTCCAGCGCCTCCAGCAATGGCAGCAGCAACAGTAACAGTAACAGCAGCAGCAACGCGAACCAGGTGAGCTTGCAACAGCTGCTGACACAGCTGCAGCAAAACCTCGGCTATGGCGCGTCCGGCAGCAACGCCGCGCTTGGCAACCTGCTCAGCGTCCAGGCCTGAAACCCTGGCGCGTGCGACACACCGTTCGGTGTTTACGACAGACTATTTATCAACCCCAAGCAAGGAGTCCATCATGGGCATGAGCATCCAATCCAATCCCGACGTCTCGGGCAGCCAATCCACCTCCAGCACCGCAACCTGGCAACAGCGCAAACAGGACTTTCAAAACCTGAGCCAGGCTTTGCAATCCGGCAATGTGGACCAGGCCAAAACCGCTTACGCGCAATTGGTGAAAGACTCCCCCGCCAGCGCCACCAAGGACCCGAATGGTCCATTGGCACAGATTGGCAAATCGCTGCAAAGCGGCGACATCGCCGGTGCACAAAAAGCCATGTCCGGCATGAAGTCCCACCATGGTGGCCATCGCCACTCCAGCAGCACCAGCACTAGCAGCAGCACGCCCACGCTATCGAATCCAACCGCCACCCTGGGCAACAACGTCGATACGCTGGCCTAGCCAGCACCGGTCCGGCCAGGACATTCGCGCGCCTTGGCGCATGTGAAATAGTCCTGCCGCGCGCGGAAGTCGCCTTGCAAGGACGTTCGATGCGCACGCCTTGCGCCCAGCTTCTACAATGCCGGGATGTCCAAACCTTATGACATCTGTATCCGTGGCGCCGGCATCGTAGGACGCACCCTGGCCTTGCATCTGGCCGCGCTGCGTCTGCGCGTAGCGCTGGTGGCGCAAGACAAACTGCTCAGCCCAGCCCATTCCGACGTGCGCGCCTACGCACTCAGTCCGGCATCACGCAGTCTGCTCGAAAGGCTGCGCTGCTGGCCCGATCCGGCAGCGGCCACCGCTGTCACACGCATGCAGATCGAAGACGATACCGGCGCCTGCGTGCAATTTGATGCGGCGGCCCAGGGCGTTGCTGCCCTGAACTGGATCGTCGACGTGCCGGTGCTGGAGCAATTGCTGGCCGAAGCAGTGCGCTTTCAGCCACTGATCGACGTCGTCGACAACCCGCAAGCGGCCGAACTCACGGTAGTCTGTGAAGGCCGCGCCAGCAGCACCCGCAGCGAGTTCGGTGTCGAATTCGAAGTCACCAAATACGCGCAGTGGGCCCTGGCCGCACGCGTGAGTTGCACACAGGGCCACGCCCAGGTGGCGCGCCAGTGGTTTGCCAACGGTGAAATCCTGGCCCTGCTGCCCCTCGACGGTGCCGCCGGACGGCAGTGCGCACTGGTCTGGTCCGCCAGCCCGGAACGCGCACAAGCCCTGCAGGCGATGGAAAGCGCCGAATTTTGCGAAGCATTGGAAGCCGCCTGCGCGCAAGTGCTGGGCCCGCTCACCTTGTGCAGCGAGCGCAAGGTCTGGCCTTTGCAAGCGGCACAGGCGCGCCATTGGTGCGGCAGCAGCGCCAGCGGCAGCTGGGTGCTGGCCGGCGACGCCGCACACAATGTGCATCCGCTGGCCGGTCAGGGGCTGAATCTGGGACTGGGTGACGTTGCCGAACTGGTGCAGCTGCTGGAACAGCGCCCCTACTGGCGCTCGGTTGGCGACCACCGCCTGCTGCGCCGCTACGAGCGCGCGCGCAAAGCCGACTATGCCGTGGTTGGCGGTTCCGGCGACGCGCTGCAACAGGTGTTCCAAAGTCCCCTGGCCAGTGTGCAAAAACTTCGCCAGCTCGGCATGCGCGGGTTTGAACGCAGCGGCCGCCTGAAACAGTGGGTCGCCAGGCAGGCCATGGGCGGCCTGCCGAAACACCCCGCCACTCCCTCCAGCTCCCATTAACCCGGCACACCGCTCGGGCCGCACCCAACACCACCGAATGAAAAAATCCATTACTACCCGCCTGTGCCTGACCATCGCAACACTGGCACTGGGCGTCAGCGCGCTGGCCCAGGAAGCGGTGATCCGCAAAAACCTGGCGCAGCACTTTCCCGAACTGAAAGCCATTGACCAGGTCA
This sequence comes from uncultured beta proteobacterium, assembly GCA_903897925.1. Lineage (GTDB taxonomy): Bacteria > Pseudomonadota > Gammaproteobacteria > Burkholderiales > Burkholderiaceae_C > Allorhodoferax. The sequence goes on from CAIUDG010000028.1 coordinate 10,210, forward strand.
GCAAGGCGCCGGTCAACGGCCTGTACGAAGTCCGCGTCAACGGTAGCGAGATCTATTACACCGACGCCGATGCCAGCCATCTGATCGTGGGCAATATTTACGACACCCAAAAGCAAATCAACCTCACCGAGCAACGGGTCAACAAGCTCAGCGCCATCAAATTCAACAACCTGCCGTTCAAAGACGCCTTCACCATCGTGCGCGGCAATGGCGAACGCAAATTGGCAGTTTTTGAAGACCCCAATTGCGGCTACTGCAAACGCTTTGAGCACGACCTGCAGGGGGTCAACAATGTCACGGTCTACATGTTCCTGTTTCCCATCCTGGGACCGGACTCGGTGGAAAAATCCAAGGCCGTCTGGTGCGCCAAAGACAAGGGCCAAACCTGGCAGGACTGGATGCTGCACGAACAGGCACTGCCCAGTGCCTCGCCCATGTGCGATACCGCAGCACTCAAGCGCAATGTCGAGCTTGGCCGCAACTTCAGAATTACCGGCACGCCAACGCTGTTTTTTATCGATGGCAGCCGCGTACCCGGCGCCATTGACGCCGCGCAAATCGAAAAGCATCTGACTGACAGCGCATCATGAGCCGGGGCCGGCCCGCCAAGGCGGCAGCGCTAACCGAAGCCATCCAGTACCAGCTGACGGCGCCCGCAGCGCAACGCCACCTGTTCCAGGTCAGGCTGACGGTGCCGTCACCGGCGCCGCAGCAGCTGTTGCAGTTGCCGGTATGGATTCCCGGCAGCTACCTGGTACGCGAATTTGCCAAAAACCTGCAGCAGCTGCGCTGTAGCCAGAACGGGCGCAGCGTGCCCGTGCAGCAGCGCGACAAGGCCCAATGGTGCGTCGACTGCACCCCCGGCATCCCGCTCCAGGTCGACTACGCCGTCTACGCCTTCGACAACTCGGTCCGCACCGCCTGGCTGGACCCGCAGCGCGGCTTCTTTAACGGCACCAGTCTGTTCCTGCAGGTCGTCGGCCAACAAGCCTTGCCCCATTGGCTGGACATTGCCTGCCCCGAAGACTGCAGCCACTGGAGCCTGGCCACCGGCCTAGAAGCGGTACGCACCAACCGCCAGGGTTTTGGCAGCTACTGCGCCAACAATTACGACACACTGGTCGACTGTCCGGTGGAGATGGGCGCATTCTGGAGCGGCCACTTTGACGCCTGCGGCATTGCTCACCGTTTCGTGGTGGCCGGCGCCACCGACAACTTCGACGGCAAGCGCCTGCTAGCCGACGCCCAGGCCATTTGCGAGCAGGCCTTGCGCTTTTGGCACGGTGCCGAAAAAGAGCCGGCCAAGGCGGCCCCATTTTCCAGCTACTTGTTCATGCTGAACGCCGTGCATGAGGGTTATGGCGGCCTGGAGCACCGCAATTCCACCGCACTGATCGGCCCGCGCAAAGACCTGCCGCGCCTGGCCACGCCGCCGTCGGCCAGCGCCAAACAACCGGACGGCTACGCCACCCTGCTGGGCCTGATCAGCCACGAATACTTTCACGCCTGGAACGTCAAACAGCTGCGTCCCGCTGAATTCACACAGTACGACTACACCCAGGAAAACTACACCGAACTGTTGTGGTTCTTTGAAGGCTTCACCAGCTACTACGACGACCTGCTGCTGCGCCGCGCCCGGCGCATCGACAACGCCAGCTACCTCAAGCTGCTGGGCAAGACCATCAACCAGGTCTTGCAAACCCCCGGCCGCAAGGTGCAGTCGGTAGCACAAGCCAGCTTTGATGCCTGGGTCAAGTATTACCGCCAGGACGAAAACACCGCCAACGCCACCGTCAGCTACTACACCAAGGGCTCGCTGGTGGCACTGTGTCTGGACCTGGGCTTGCGCGCCGAAGGCCGCTGCACGCTGGACCAGGTGATGCAATCCCTGTGGCAGCGCTGTGCCGCCGGCCCCATGACCGAGCGCGATCTGCTTGACGCCTTGCAGCAGCAGTCCGGTCGTTCCTGGTCGCGCGAAATCGCCCACTGGGTCCATGGCACCCAAGACCTGCCGCTGCAACCGCTGCTGGAACGCCATGGCGTGCAATACCACCAGGAGCCCGACCAACTGGCGCAGCGCCTGGGCCTGCGCGTCAAGGAAGCCGGCGCACTGCAGATTCAGCAGGTGCTACGCGGCGGTGCCGCCGAACAGGCCGGTTTCGCCGCAGGCGATGAATGGCTGGCCGTGCAATCGGCCAGCGCCAGAGCCAGTGGCCCCTGGCGCATCACGGCGCTGGACGAAATTACCGCCTATTGCGGCCAGGCGAAAAAACTGCTCGCCACCGTTGTGCGCGACCGCCGCCTGCACACGCTGACGCTGCGCCTGCCGCCGCTCAGCCAGGCGGTGCGCCTGTCGGTCCGCGATGCCGCCTTGCTGGCGCCCTGGCTGGATGGCACCGCCAACGCGGCGCCCGATTCGCTATAGTTGCCAGTTGACCTCCTCCACCCACGGACAAACCATGACCTACGAATGCATCACCACCCGCGTTGAAGGCGAAAAAGTCGCCGTTATCACCCTGAACCGCCCCAAAGCCCTGAATGCGCTGAACGACCAGCTCATGACTGAACTGGGCCAGGCCCTGCTGGCCTTCGACGCCGACGAAGCCATTGGCTGCATCGTCCTCACGGGCAGTGAAAAAGCCTTTGCCGCCGGCGCTGACATTTCGGCCATGGCCAAATTCAGTTTTACCGACGTTTACAAGAGCAATTTCATTACCCGCAACTGGGAAACCATGCGCCAGGTGCGCAAGCCCATCATTGCCGCCGTGAGCGGCTTTGCCCTGGGCGGCGGCTGCGAACTGGCCATGATGTGCGACTTCATCATTGCCGCTGAGTCGGCCCGCTTCGGGCAGCCGGAAATCAAGATCGGCATTATTCCTGGCGCCGGCGGCACCCAGCGCCTGCCACGCGCCGTCGGCAAGTCCAAGGCAATGGACCTGGCCCTTACCGGCCGCATGATGGACGCCGCCGAAGCCGAACGCGCCGGCCTGGTCAGCCGCATCGTGCCGCAAGACAAACTGATGGACGAAGCCCTGGCCGCAGCGCTGATGATCTGCAGCTTCTCCCAGCTCGCCACCATGGCCACCAAAGAAGCAGTCAACCGCGCCTTTGAAGGCGGCCTGACCGAAGGGCTGGGCTTTGAGCGCCGCCTGTTCCACGCGCTGTTCGCCACCCAGGACCAAAAAGAAGGCATGGACGCTTTTCTGAACAAACGCCAACCCGATTTCAAGAATCTGTAAAAAGCGCGCGCAAACTTGCTATAATTGCGGCCTTCGGTGATATAGCTCAGTTGGTTAGAGCGCAGCATTCATAATGCTGATGTCGGTGGTTCAAATCCACCTATCACCACCAAGACCAGAGCCGCTGATTCGCAAGAGTCAGCGGCTTTTTTCTGCCTGCCACAGTTTGCCTAGCGCTAGGCATTGCCCTGCGGCCCCAGCGCAGCCACGTGATAGCATCCGTGCCTTGTTGACCTCAGCCTCTGGATACACACCATGAACCGCTGCCATTTTTTATCCCGCTCCCCCTGGCCTGGCCGTTTCGTACTGCTGTGCGCCTGGAGCGCACTGGCCCTGGGCCAGGCACCGCTGGCCAGCGCCCAGGTCACCGGCGCCTATGTGCGCAATTTCCCCGCCAACACGCAACGGGCCTCCATGGTGGTCACCCAGGCCCCCATCTTGTTGCTCAACGACCTGCCGGAACGCCTTTCGCCCGGTGCACGCATTCGCGACAGCCAGAACCTGATCGTGCAGCCCGCCACCCTCACGGGCAATCGCTACCTGGTCAATTACGTGCGCGAATTCACCGGCCTGATCCGCGACGTCTGGATTCTCACCCCCGACGAAGCCGCACTGCCGCTGCCCTCGCAAACCACGCAACCGGCCAGCGCCAACGGCGTACCGGTCAGCACGCCGCCAACGTACTGACGCGGCCCCTGTGGTCGCCCACCGCCACGGCGGTATTTTTTTCATCCCCTTCGCGCACCCACCCGCGCCAGCAGAGCCCGCCATGAGCAAAAAAGTCTTTATCAAAACATTTGGCTGCCAAATGAACTCCTACGACTCGGACAAAATGGCCGACGTGCTAGGCGCAGCACAAGGCTACGAGCAAACCAACGATGTCGAGGAAGCCGATCTGATCCTGTTCAACACCTGCTCGGTGCGGGAAAAAGCCCAGGAAAAAGTATTTTCCGACCTGGGGCGCGTCAAGCACCTCAAAGCCAAAGGCGTGCAAATCGGCGTTGGCGGCTGTGTAGCCAGCCAGGAAGGCGCCGCCATCATTGCCCGCGCTCCGTATGTGGACGTGGTGTTCGGCCCGCAGACCCTGCACCGTTTGCCCGAGATGCTGGCCGCCCGCGCCGCGCGCAATACGCCGCAGGTGGACATCAGCTTCCCGGAAATCGAGAAATTCGACCACCTGCCACCGGCCAAGGTCGAGGGCGCTTCGGCCTTCGTCAGCATCATGGAAGGCTGCTCCAAATATTGCAGCTACTGCGTGGTGCCCTACACCCGGGGCGAAGAAGTCAGCCGGCCGTTTGACGATGTGCTGGTGGAAGTGGCCGGGCTGGCCGACCAGGGCGTGAAAGAAATCACGCTGCTGGGCCAGAACGTCAACGCCTGGTGTGCGCCCATGGGCCACACCAGCGAAAGCGCCGACTTTGCCACCTTGCTCGAATATGTGTCTGAAATTCCGGGCATCGAACGCCTGCGCTTTACCACCAGCCACCCCAACGAGTTCACACCGGCACTGATCGCCGCCTACGACAAACTGCCCAAACTGGTCAGCCACCTGCACCTGCCAGTGCAGCACGGCAGTGACAGAATCCTGATGGCCATGAAGCGCGGCTACACCGCCATGGAATACAAAAGCACAGTGCGCAAACTGCGCGCCATTCGCCCGGACATGTCCATGAGCAGCGACTTCATTGTCGGCTTCCCGGGCGAGACCGAAGACGACTTCAACAAGATGATGAAACTGATCGAAGACATTGAATTCGACAACAGCTTCAGTTTCATCTTCAGCCCGCGCCCCGGCACCCCGGCCGCCAATCTGGCAGACGACACGCCGCACGAGGTAAAGCTGCGCCGCCTGCAGCATCTGCAGGGCGTAATCAACGGCAACATCAGCCGCATCAGCGAACGCCTGGTCGGCAGCACGCAGCGCATTTTGGTGGAAGGCCGCAGCAAGCGCGACGGCAACGAATACATGGGCCGCACCGAGTGCAATCGGGTGGTCAACTTCGCCGGTTCCGAACGCCTGCTGGGCCAGCTGGTGGACGTGCGGATTACCGAAACGCGCAGCTACACGCTGCGCGCCGAAGTGCTGCAGGCCGCATCACTGGCACCCTGAACCGGGCTAAACCGGGCTAAATCGGGCTGAGCCGGATCGCGCCGGAAAAGCGGCCAAGGGCTACAGCTTCAGAAAGGCATGCGCGGCATGCCTTTCATGCCGCCCAGGCGTTTCATCATCTTCATCATGCCGCCGCCCTTCATCTTCTTCATCATTTCCTGCATCTGCTCAAACTCCTTGAGCATGCGGTTGACTTCCTGCACATGGACTCCGGCGCCGGCCGCAATCCGGCGCTTGCGCGTGGCCTTGATCAACTCGGGCTTGCGCCGCTCCAGCGGCGTCATGCTGTGGATGATGCCTTCCTTGCGGCGGATGTCTTTTTCAGCTTTATCCATGTCCACCTGACCGGCCTTGGCGGTCATGGCCGCCGGCAGCTTGTCCATCAGGCTGGACAAGCCACCCATCTGCTTCATCTGCTGGATCTGTGCCAAAAAATCGTTCAGGTCAAATCCACCGCCACTCTTGACCTTGGCCGCCAGCTTCTGCGCGGCGTCAATATTCACACCCGCCGTGACCTGCTCGACCAGGGCCAGAATGTCGCCCATGCCCAGGATGCGACCGGCATGGCGCTCGGCGTCAAACACTTCCAGGCCGTCCAGCTTCTCGCTGACACCAGCAAACTTGATCGGCGCACCAGTAACCTGGCGCACCGACAAGGCGGCACCACCGCGTGCATCGCCGTCGGTCTTGGTCAGGATAATGCCGGTCAGCGGCAAGGCTTCGCGGAACGCCTTGGCGGTATTCACCGCGTCCTGGCCCTGCATGGCATCGACCACAAACAGGGTTTCCACTGGATTCAGTGCCGCGTGCAGGTCTTTGATTTCCTGCATCAAGGCTTCATCAATCGCCAGACGACCGGCGGTGTCCACCAGCAGCACATCGAAGAAATGTTTTTTGGCGTAATCCAGCGCTGCCCGCGCAATATCCACCGGGCGCTGGTCGGCGCTGCTGGGGAACCATTCGGCGCCGGCCTGTGCCGTCACCGTCTTGAGCTGCTCGATCGCCGCCGGGCGGTACACGTCGCCAGACACGGTCAGCACTTTTTTCTTGCGTTTTTCAATCAGGTGCTTGGCCAGCTTGGCGGTGGTGGTGGTCTTGCCGGCGCCCTGCAGGCCGGCCATCAGAATCACTGCCGGCGGCTGCGCTGCCAGATTGATGTCGCTGACGCCCTCGCCCATGGTTGCGGCCAACTCGCGGTTAACGATGCTTACCAGCACCTGGCCTGGCTGCAGCGACCCCAGCACTTCCTCACCCAGGGCTTTTTCCTTCACCCGGGCGATAAAGTCGCGCACCACGGGCAGCGCCACGTCGGCCTCCAGCAGCGCCATGCGCACCTCGCGCAACATGTCGGAGACATTCGATTCGGTAATACGCGCCTGGCCCCGGATTTGCTTGACGAGGCGGCTGAGTTTGTCGGTAAGTGCGGAAGCCATGAACGATATTCCGGTAGTCGGAACCTATATTGAGCACGATCATGCGTCTGGCAGGATGCAAAACGCTAAACTGTGCGCATGATTTTAGCCAGTGCGCCCCCTGTTCCACTGATCCTGTCCGTATTTTCCGCGGTCGCCTATGCCTTGCCAGCCCTGCTGTCGAAGCGGCTAAGCCTGCGCGCGGCGCACGCCATAGTCGCCATGGCCTGGCTCGCGCATGGTGCGGTGCTGGCCTTTGGCCTGCTTGGCGCGCCGCCGCTGTTCGGCTTTGCGCCGGCGCTGTCGGTCACGGCCTGGCTGGTGGCGGCAGTCTATGGCGTCGAAAGCCTGATCTACCCCCAGTTGCCCACGCGCTGGACCTTGAGCGCCATCGGCACCGTCGCGGTGCTGCTGGCCTACGCCTTTCCGGGCAGCGCCATGCCGGCCAGCACTTCGGTCTGGCTGCCCATGCACCTGGCCTTCGGCGTGGCCTGTTATGGCCTGTTCGGCACCGCCGTGGTTCACGCCTGGTTCATGCGCCACGCCGAAAAGCGCATCCGCCTGGCCAAAGACTCGCACAGCGGTCTGCCGCTGCTGACCCTGGAGCGCCTGACCTATCGCCTGGTCGGCTCCGGCTTTGTACTGCTCAGCGCCACCCTGGCCCTGGGCATGGCGTTTGACGAGGTGCTGTACCAGCACGCCTGGCGCTGGGACCACAAAACCGTGTTTTCAATACTGTCCTGGGTCACCTTCGCCATCCTGTTGATCGGCCGTTCAGCCTTTGGCTGGCGTGGCAAACGCGCTGCTGGCGTGCTGTACATGGGCTCCATCTTCCTCTTGCTGGCTTACGTCGGTTCGCGCTTTGTCATGGAAATCATCATCGGCCGCACGCCATGAAATTCCTGCTCCTGCTAGGTTTGTTTCTGCTGATCGGCTATTGCTGGCGCAGCCTGCGCAGCGCGCCAGCGCGTGTGGCCGCCCCGGCGGCAGGCGCAGCACCAGAGCCAGCGCCTGCGCCGACCATGCTGCGTTGTCTCCATTGCGGCGTGCATCTGCCGCCCGCCGACGCCATTACCGGCCACGCCGGCGTCTACTGCTCCGAGGCCCACCGCGCAATACGGGAGCGCTGAATGGACGGGGAAACACCCGCCAGCCGCTGGTTCGATACCGGACCCCAGCGCAGCAGCGTAACGGCCAACGAGCAGGCGCGCGAATTCGCGCGCATCTGGCAGGGCTTCATGACCGCACGCTTCGCCCTGGGCTTGCTGCTGCTGGCCCTGCACGCCACCCTGTATGCGATTGGTACCTCGCACAACAAGTGGCTCTCCGTGGTCAGCCTGGCGTACCTGTCCAGCACCTTGACTACCGGCCTGTTCGGTACCCCACGGCTGCTCGGCAGCACCTTCAACCGCCCCTGGCTGCGCCTGGTCGGCCTGGATGTGCTGGCCTTCTCCTGCCTGCAGCTGCTGCAGGGCAGCACCATCAATTACACACCGCTGTTTGCCTTGCCCATCTTGCTGGCGTCGGTGCTTGGCTCGCTGCAACTGGCGCTGGGTACCGCCGCCGGGGTCACGGTGCTGCTGCTATCCAGCACGGTTTGGACCTACGCCAATACCGACGCCGACGAAACCCCGTTTCTGGTGCAGGCGGCACTCAGTGGCGTCGGTTACTTTGCCATGGCGCTGCTGAGCAACCAATTGGCCAGCCGCCTGGCCAGCGCCGGCCTGCGCGCACGCCTGAGCCAGGTTGCCGCCAATGTGCAGCGCCAGGTCAATGCCCTGGTAATTGAGTCACTGCCCGATGGCGTACTGATTGTCGACACCAAAGGCAACATCCGCGCGGCCAACCCGGCCGCCGCCGAGATGCTCAACAGCGCCAATGCACAAGCGGACGAACTCAACAACCTGAATGCCACCGCAGCCTGGGCACCACTGCTCCACCTGACACGCCATAGCCTGGAGGTCAACCAGCCGCAGGAAGCCGACATTACCATCCGCCACGAGGGCCGCGGCCCAAGGCGCGTGCGCGTACGCACCCGGCTGACCGACACCCAGGAAATTGGCGGCGAACACCTGTGCGTTCTGTTCCTGCAAGACCAGCGCGAGCTCGAAGCCCGGGTACGCACCGAAAAACTGGCCAGCATGGGCCGCATGTCCACGGCGGTGGCGCACGAGATCCGCAATCCGCTGGCGGCCATCTCACAGGCCAACGCCCTGCTGGACGAAGACCTGTCCGACGCCCGCCTGAAGCGCCTGACGCGCATGATCAGTGAAAATGCGCAACGCCTGTCACGCATCGTTGACGACATCCTGAACGCTTCCCGGGTCCACGCCCAGCACACCGACACCAGCCCCCTGACCATCGCCCTGAACCCGTCGACGCAGCAGATCTGCGCCGAATGGGCGCGACAAAACCACTGCGAAGAGCGCGTGCAAACCGACATCGACCCCAGCCCGGTGCAGGTCGTCTTCGAAAGTGAACATTTGCGCCGGGTGCTAGTGAATTTGCTGGACAATGCACTGCGCTTTGCCACTGAATGCAATGCCGGCATTCAAGTACTGACCGAGCTCGGTGCCGACGGTGTTGCCAAACTCAGCGTCTGGAGTGCCGGCCCACCAATGGACCAGACCGTGGAACAACACCTGTTTGAACCTTTTTTCTCATCCACCAGCCGCTCCAGTGGTCTGGGTCTGTATATCTGCCGCGAACTGTGTTCGGGGCACGGTGCACAGATCAGCTACCTGCGCACCGGGCACATGCTGCAGGGACGCCGCACCGAAGGCAACGCGTTTCAAGTAATCTTTGAAACCCACACCACCCGCGCCTGACCCATCGTGTAGCCCCATGCCTCCCCAAAAGCTTCTGAACGCGCCACGCATCCTGGTGATTGACGACGAGCCAGACCTGCGCACGCTGTACGAACTGACGCTGCTGCGCGAAGGCTATCTGGTCGACGCCGCAGCCAGTGTTGGCGAAGCGCGCGCGCTGCTCGAAGGCTCCGGCTACGACCTGGTCATAACCGACATGCGCCTGCCCGATGGCAGTGGCATTGATTTGCTGCGCAGTGTGCGCGCGCAGCAGCGGCGCGAGCGCTGCATCGTGATTACGGCCTACGGCTCTGCCGAAAACGCGGTGGAGTCGCTCAAGGCCGGCGCCTTTGACTACCTGACCAAACCGGTCGATCTGAAGCAGTTCCGCGCCATCATTGCAGCGGCCACCAGCATGGCACCGGCCGCGTCCGCCGATGCGGCACAGAGCACACCCACGGCTGCAAAAAGTCGCCCGGAGCCGGCCGCCACCGATGCCGGCGCCCAGGCGCTGGCGCGCATGGCCGGCGACTCCGACGCCATGTGCAATGTGCGTGAGCGCATCGCCAAGGTCGCGCGCAGCATGGCACCCGTCATGGTGTGCGGTGAATCCGGCACCGGCAAAGAGTTGGTAGCGCAGGCGCTGCATGCCAACAGCCATCGCCAGAACGGGCCCTGGATTGCCGTGAACTGCGGCGCGATCCCGGAAAACCTGCTGGAAGCCGAATTCTTCGGCGCCAAAAAAGGCGCCTACACCGGCGCCAGCCATGACCGCACCGGCTACTTTCAGGCGGCCCATGGCGGCACCCTGTTTCTGGACGAAATCGGCGACCTGCCACTGGCCATGCAGGCCAAACTGTTGCGCGCCATCCAGGAACGCCGGATTCGCCCGATCGGCGCGCAGCAAGAAGACCTGGTCGATGTCCGCATCGTCAGCGCCACCCACAAAGACTTGTCTGCCGAAGTCGCCGCCGGGCGCTTTCGGCAAGACCTGTTTTACCGCCTCAACGTGATCGATATTCACATCCCGCCGCTGCGCGAACGCCCGACCGATCTGCCGGCACTGTGCGACGCTCTGCTGCGGCGCATTGCCAGCGAGTCCGGCAGTCCACTGCGCCATCTGTCAACCGGCGCACTGGCGCACCTGGCAGCGCTGCCGCTGGCGGGCAATGTGCGTGAACTCGAAAATCTGCTGCACCGCGCCGTGGCCCTGAGCGACAACGCCGAGCTGGAACTGCAAGACGTACCACAGGACATGGCGGCCCTGCCAAGCGCCACAGCCCGCGCCGACAGCAGCTTGGCGGTGCCCGGCCCGGCAAGCGCAGGCACGGCACCAGGCAGCGAACCGGAGCGGCTACCCCATGACCTGCAAGGCCATCTGGACGAACAGGAGCGCGCCATTCTGGTCCGCGCGCTGCAAGAAACCAGCTTCAACCGCACCGTCGCCGCCAAATTGCTCGGCCTGAGCCTGCGCCAGATCCGTTACCGCATTGCCCGGCTCAAAATCGACGCACCGGAATTTCGCAACGAAGGCAGTGACCATGTCTGAGTCCGACACCGCGCCCCCCCGCTGGGATGCCGGCTGGTACCGTTTCGCGCGCGCCTGCCCTTCGCCCAACTTCGGCGCGCGCCCGCCCGAGAGCACGATCAGCCTGGTGCTGCTGCACTCCATCAGCCTGCCGCCCGGCGTCTTCGGCACCGACCACGTACGCCAGTTGTTTCTCAACCAGCTCGACTGGGACGCCGATCCCTACTTTCAGCAGATCAAGGGGCTGCAGGTGTCGGCCCACTTCTATATCCAGCGTGGCGGCGAACTCTGGCAATTTGTCAGCTGCGACGCACGCGCCTGGCACGCCGGCGTCTCCAGCCACAAGGGACACGACAACTGCAACCACTATTCCATCGGCATTGAGCTGGAAGGACTGGAAGGCGGCGCCTTTGAAGCGGCCCAATACGAGACCCTGCAGGCCTTGTTGCCGGAACTGGCGCGCCAATACCCTGTCACCGATGTCTTTGGCCATGAGCATGTGGCGCCCGGACGCAAAACCGACCCGGGACCGGGTTTCGACTGGCCTTTGCTGCAGCAGTCGCTGGGCTGGCTCGGCGTCGATTTTCCTGCCGCTGCTTATACAAAAAAAGCATGCTGAATTTGGCAAATCGAAGCAATTCTCCATAAGGTTTTTTTCATTTTTTCAATTGGCAAAGGCGAAGTCCTTAGCCCATGCGCGCAAGCGCATGAAATGCCGCGCCAAGCGGCATAAAACCTGCGTTTTTTGCGCCACAGGCAAGCCTGGCATGGCGCGCGCCGGCAGCCCTGCAGCGGCGCACCAAACGACAATTTTTTAGCCCCCCTGCGGCTCGTCGCAACAATCCTTGGATACACTACCGGTAGTGGCTTGCCACCAATTAACACCCCAGATATAGTGTGTTGCGTTCGCTTTCACGAAGGCAGGATTCGCCTTCAAAGCGCACCATCTACTGCCATCGCCCCCCAAAAAATAAAACCGCTCCGGAAGAGGAAATACATGCCATCTGCTGCACCCGCATCTGCTGCCCTGTCGGGCACCCATCCGCAGACCCCCAACAGCCCTGCATTGGCCACTGCAGAGGGCCATCCACTGTCGCATTACCAGATCATTCGCCGCAACGGCGCCGTGGTGCCGTTCGAACCCAACAAAATCGCCGTTGCCATGATGAAAGCCTTCCTAGCGGTGCACGGCACCCAGGGCGCCGCCTCGGCCAGCGTTCGCGAAACCGTCGACGGCTTGACACAGCAGGTGATCCGGGCCCTGATGCGCTCCCGTCCGGGCGGCGGCACCTTCCATATTGAAGACGTGCAAGACCAGGTCGAACTCGGCCTGATGCGCGGCGGCCACCACGAAATCGCCCGGGCCTACGTGCTGTACCGCGAACGCCGGACCCAGGAACGCGCCCGCCAAATCCACGATGCCGCGCCACCGGCACCGGTAATTCACGTGCTCGAAGGCGGCGAACGCGTGGCGCTCGACCTCGGGCAGCTGCAGCAGCGCATTGAAAACGCCTGTGCCGGACTCGGCGCAGACGTCAAAGCCGACCCGATCGTCGCCGAAACCATGCGCAATCTGTACGACGGAGTGCCGATGGACGAGGTCTACAAGGCCTCTATCCTGGCAGCACGCACCCTGATCGAAAAAGATCCGGACTACACCTATGCCACCGCACGCCTGCTGTTTCACACCATCTCGCGCGAAGTGCTGGGCCGCGACGTTGCCCAGGCCGACATGGCACAAGCCTACGCCGACTATTTCCCCGGCTTCATCAAGACCGGCATCGAAAACGGGCTGCTGGATGAAAAGCTGCAGCAATACGACCTGAAACGCCTCGGCGCGGCACTCAAAACCGAGCGCGACCTGGGCTTTGACTACCTCGGCCTGCAAACCCTGTATGACCGCTATTTCCTGCACGTCAGCAAGCGCCGCATCGAACTGCCACAAGCCTTCTTCATGCGCGTTGCCATGGGCCTGTCGCTGAACGAAATTGACCGCGAAGCACGCGCCATCGAGTTCTACGAAATCCTGTCCTCGTTCGACTTCATGTCCAGCACACCAACGCTGTTCAACAGCGGCACCCTGCGCTCGCAGCTGTCGTCCTGCTACCTGACCACCGTGCCCGACGACCTTGACGGCATCTATGAATCGATCAAGGAAAACGCCCTGCTGTCCAAATTTGCCGGCGGCCTGGGCAACGACTGGACCCGCGTGCGCGCCCTCGGCGCGCATATCAAGGGCACCAACGGCGAATCGCAAGGCGTGGTGCCGTTCCTCAAGGTCGTCAACGACACCGCCGTGGCGGTGAACCAGGGCGGCAAGCGCAAGGGCGCGGTCTGCACCTATCTGGAGACCTGGCACCTCGACATCGAGGAATTCCTGGAACTGCGCAAGAACACCGGCGACGACCGCCGCCGCACGCACGACATGAACACCGCCAACTGGATTCCCGACCTGTTCATGCGCCGGGTCATGGAAAAGGGCAGCTGGACCCTGTTCTCGCCGTCCAGCGTGCCAGACCTGCACGACCTGTTCGGCGCGGCGTTTGAAACCGCCTATGTGGCCTACGAAGAGAAGGCCGCACGCGGTGAAATCAAGCCCAGCCGCACGGTTCAGGCCTCCGACCTGTGGCGCAAGATGCTGACCATGCTGTTCGAAACCGGCCATCCCTGGATTACTTTCAAGGACGCCTGCAATGTGCGCTCGCCGCAGCAGCACGCCGGCGTGGTGCACTCGTCCAATCTGTGCACGGAAATCACGCTGAATACCTCCGACACCGAAACCGCCGTCTGCAACCTGGGCTCGGTGAACCTGCTGCACCACCTGAAAGATGGCGCACTGGACCACGAAAAACTGCGCCGCACCATCACCACGGCCATGCGCATGCTCGACAACGTGATTGACATCAACTACTACGCAGTCAAGAAAGCGCGCGACTCCAACCTGCGCCACCGCCCGGTCGGCCTTGGCCTGATGGCGTTCCAGGACAGCCTGTACGCGCTGCGTATTCCGTATGCCAGCGACGCCGCAGTGCAGTTTGCCGACAGCTCCATGGAAGCCATCTGCTACTACGCCTATTGGGCCTCCACCGAACTGGCCCGTGAACGCGGCAAATACTCCAGCTACAAGGGCTCGCTATGGGACCGGGGCGTACTGCCGCTGGACACGCTGGACATGCTGTCCAGCGCGCGTGGCGGCTACGTTGAAGTAGACCGCTCCGCCACGCTGGACTGGGACGCCCTGCGCAAAAAAATTGCCGCCGACGGCATGCGCAATTCCAACTGCGTGGCGATTGCCCCAACCGCCACTATTTCCAACATCATCGGCGTCGACGCCTCCATCGAACCCTGCTTTGGCAATCTGTCGGTGAAGTCCAATCTGTCCGGTGAATTCACCGTTATCAATAGCTATCTGGTGCGTGACCTCAAGCGCCTCGGACTGTGGGACGACGTGATGGTGATGGACCTGAAACACTTCGATGGTTCGCTGGCACCGATAGACCGTGTACCGGCCGACATCAAACAGCTCTACGCCACCGCCTTTGAGGTCGAGACACGCTGGCTGGTGGAAGCCGCTGCACGCCGCCAGAAGTGGATTGACCAGGCCCAGTCGCTGAATATTTATATGTCCGGCGCCTCTGGCAAGAAACTCGACGAGACCTATAAACTGGCCTGGCTGCGCGGTCTGAAAACGACCTATTATTTGCGCACCATGTCGGCTACACATGCCGAGAAATCCACCGTCACCGCAGGTCGCCTGAATGCCGTTTCTTCCGGCAATGACAGCAGTCCGGGCGCCGCTATGTCGAGTGCCATGGAGGCGGCGGCAGCGGCCGCGCAAGCGCAGATGGCGTTGGCCGAAAACGCTGCCACCGACATCCGTTTTTGCGGCGTGGATGATCCGACCTGTGAGTCATGCCAGTAAGTTGTGTGATGTATGCATCGACTATTCGATGCATATCCACAACACTCTTAGCCAGTGAAATGACTGATCACTTTTCATTTCATTTCACTGCTCTCATAATCCGCTGATTGGATATTTCTATGTTGAACTGGGACGAAGAAGTCAAGCCCTCACTGCAAACAAATTTTGAACGTTCGGCGCACAACGCTGCACCGCGGACGCAAGAAAATGTTTCTCCCGAAATGCGCAGCCTGAACGACGGCGCACGCATAGTTTCCCAGCCAATCACCACCGCAGCCGCCACCGCACGCCGTGTGCGCGCCGCCGACAAACGCATCATCAACGGCCAGACCGACGTCAACCAGCTGGTGCCCTTCAAATACAAATGGGCCTGGGAAAAATACCTCGCCACCTGCGCCAACCACTGGATGCCGCAAGAGGTCAATATGACGCGTGACATCGCCTTGTGGAAGGACCCCCAGGGCCTGACCGAAGACGAACGCCGCATCGTCAAGCGCAACCTCGGCTTCTTTGTCACCGCCGACTCGCTGGCGGCCAACAACATCGTGCTGGGCACCTATCGCCACATCACGGCACCGGAGTGCCGCCAGTTCCTGCTGCGCCAGGCCTTTGAGGAAGCCATCCACACCCACGCCTACCAGTACATCGTGGAGTCGCTCGGCCTGGACGAAGGTGAAATATTCAACGCCTATAACGAAGTCCAGTCGATCCGCGACAAGGACGAGTTCCTGATCCCCTTCATCGAAGCGATCATGAACCCCAACTTCCACACAGGCACCCAGGAAACCGACCAAACCCTGCTGAAGTCGCTGATAGTGTTTGCCTGCCTGATGGAAGGCCTGTTTTTCTACGTTGGCTTCACGCAGATTCTGGCCCTGGGACGCCAGAACAAGATGACCGGTGCTGCCGAGCAGTACCAATACATCCTGCGCGATGAATCCATGCACTGCAATTTCGGCATCGACCTGATCAATCAGCTCAAGCTGGAAAATCCGCAACTCTGGACTGCAGAATTCAAGAGCGAAATCAAGGCCCTGTTCGAAAAAGCCGTCGAGCTCGAATACCGTTATGCCGAAGACACCATGCCGCGTGGCGTGTTGGGCATGAACGCTTCCATGTTCAAAGGCTATTTGCGCTACATTGCCAACCGCCGCGCGACCCAGATCGGACTCGAGGCACTGTTCCCCAACGAAGAGAATCCCTTCCCCTGGATGAGCGAAATGATTGACCTGAAGAAAGAGCGCAACTTCTTCGAAACCCGCGTCATCGAATACCAGTCGGGCGGCGCCCTGTCCTGGGACTAAGGCATCAATGATTTATAGAAATTCGCAAGCACCACAACACCGCGGTATCCGCGGTGGGGGCCTGTGTCACCGCGTTCATGTCGCTGGGATTGCGCCCAACCACATGAATCGCTTCCTGCACTCCAACTCGCAGGAAGTGCTCTTTGTTATCTGATCAAGGAGAAAATTATGGCAACTGCAAAAAAACCGGCCGCCAAGAAGGCCGCTCCCGCGAAGACAGCACCTGCTAAAAAAGTAGCAGCTGCGAAGACCCCCGCAGCCAAGAAGGCGGCTCCCGCCAAGAAAGCCGCTCCTGCCAAAAAGGTAGCTGCAGCCAAGAAGGCCGCTCCGGCAAAAAAAGCCGCTCCTGCCAAGAAGGTAGCTGCAGCCAAGAAGCCAGTCGCTGCCAAGAAAGCCGCTCCGGCAAAAAAGGCCGCGCCTGCAAAGAAAGCAGCTGCCGCCAAGAAGCCAGTCGCCGCTGCCAAGAAGGCCGCTCCGGCAAAGAAAGCTGCACCGGCCAAGAAAGCCGCTGCCGCCAAAAAGCCAGCAGCCAAGAAGCCCGCAGTAGCAAAAAAAGCGGCCAAGAAACCGGCGGCCAAGAAAGCCGCGAAGGCGCCCGCTGCAGCGCCAGCAGCAGCCGCTCCAGCTGCGCAAACCACGCTGAACCCACAGGCCGCGTGGCCGTTCCCCACGGGAAGCAAACCCTGATCGGTTTACTAACCCGCTCCCAAGCCCGGTATCGAAAGGTCCCGGGCTTTTTTTCTTGCTGAATGGGCGTCAGGGGTAAAAGGCAAACAACCGGTAGCCGGAGAATTTCCCCTCCACCTCCAGCGGCACGCTGACATTCAAATCCGCACCTGCGGCCAGCGTTGCCTGCTGGGCAGAAAACTCGGAGGCGCGCAATACACGCCGCAACACCGGCTGGTCCTGGCTGTCCGTCAAGGTCAGCTCCAGCGCCGGTACCGCCACCGCCAGGCTGCCCGCATTGCGCAAATTGAAACTCAGGCGATAGGTATCGGCACGGACTTTGGCAAACCCCGAGCTGTCAATCATCAACGATTCAATCTGGTAGAAGCCATGCAAAGGGCAGCCGAGCACATGGCACACGCCCTCCAGCGCCGGTTGCAGCGCTGGTTGCATGGCAATCCAGCGTTCGCGCTCGCCAACCAATAGCTGCAGCAGCAGCAACACTGCCGCCAATATACTGCCCCAGCCCAGCACGCGCCGCCCGGCCGTGCCTTCCCAGAACGTGTGCTGCCTGGGCTTGCGCATGAACGACAAATCTGCGACCGTGGCGTGGCCCGGCGTTGCTGGCAGCGGCGCATCGGCCTGGACATAGCGCAAGGATTCGCTTGTCGGCAGTGGCGGATCCTGCATATCACCCAGCGCCGACATGTTCAGCGTAAAGCGCGCTGGCGTGTCATGCAAAGCATGGGATGCGGCGGGTCGCGCCTGCAGGAAAGCGTCGTACTCCGGCGCCAGTGGTTCGGTGCGCTGCGCTGCCTCGGCGATTACTTCGGGTTCGGGTTCCAGTTCAGGACCCAGTTCTGGTTCTGGTTCGGGTTCTGGTTCTGCCATTGGCATGACCGGCTCTGGCTGCGGCGCAACCACTGGCGCAGGCGCAGGTGCTGCCACCGTGCTGGCGTCCGGAGCCGCCACGCTGACCGGCGCTTGCACCAGCGTGGAGCGCTCCACCACCACCTTCGGCTGCACCACTGCATCAAGGTCTGCACGCAAATGGGCGTTGGCATCAAACACCTCATCGCACTCGCCACAACGCACCCAACCTTCGGAAACGCGGAGCTGATCGGGCACGACGCGAAACATCGTGCTGCAGGCCGGGCATTGGGTTATCAAACTCATGTTCGTCGCATTGTAGGGCCCGCCGGCCACGCCCTTGTGCCAAAGCACAAGGACGGCTTATACGCTGGCGGTCATGAGTATCCAGCCGTCTTCGGCATCGCTCACCGACAACTGGCAATACGGCGCGTAGGCCGCTATCAATTCCTCGGCCTGGCGCTCCAGAATACCGGCCAGCACCAAATGGCCACCAGCGGCCACATGCGAACGCAGCAAGGGTGCCAGCACCTTCAGCGGCGTCGCCAGAATATTCGCCAGCACCAGATCAAACACACCGACCGCCCGCTCCGGCAGGCCGCTCACCAAGCGCACCTGATTGGCCTCGGCATTCAGCAGTGTGGACTGCACGGCGGCCTCATCGATATCCACGGCAACCACTTCCCGGGCGCCATATTTCGCAGCACCGATGGCCAGAATGCCGGAACCGCAACCATAGTCCAGTACCTTGCCCTGGCCAGGATGGGCGGCAATCCAGCGCAGGCACATGCGCGTGGTCGGGTGGGTGCCGGTGCCGAAGGCCAGACCGGGGTCCAGGCGAATCAGTTTGCTGGCGGCGGCAGGCGGCTCGTGCCAGGTCGGCACGATCCAAAATTCCGGCGTAATTTCCACCGGCGCGAACTGCGATTGCGTCAGTCGCACCCAGTCCTGCTCGGGCACGGCCCCCAGGCCCAGCACCTGGCAGGTGCTGAAAAAGTCTTGCACCTGCAAAATGTCCGCAGCTTCGCGCGCCAGTGCTTCTTGGGCAAACAGGGCGATCACACGTGAACGCTGCCAGCCCTCCTTGGGCGCCGGCATGCCCGGTTCACCAAACAGGGCCTGCTCGGCATCGGTATGCGCGTCAGCGTCTTCAACGCTCACGCTCAAGGCCTCCAGCGCATCCAGCGCGTCACTCAACTGCTCAACCCGGTCCTCGGGGCACATTAACCGGAGTTCAAACATGACAGACCTTAACGCTTGTGTTGCTCAAGCCAATGTTCCAGATAGTGAATATTGGTGCCGCCCGCCATGAACTTGGCATCGACCATCAACTCACGGTGCAAGGGAATATTGGTGTTGATGCCTTCCACCACGGTTTCGGCCAAAGCGGTACGCATGCGCGCCATGGCCTGTTCACGGGTATCGCCATGCACAATGATCTTGCCAATCATCGAGTCATAGTTGGGCGGCACAAAATAGTTGGTATAGACATGCGAGTCGACACGCACGCCAGGACCGCCCGGGGCATGCCACATCGTCACACGACCCGGCGAAGGAATGAACTTGAACGGATCTTCGGCATTCACCCGGCACTCGATGGCATGGCCACGCACGACGATATCGCGCTGGGTAAACGGCAGCTTTTCCCCCGCCGCCACCATGATCTGGGTTTTTACGATATCGACACCGGTCACCATTTCCGTAACCGGGTGCTCCACCTGAACCCGCGTGTTCATCTCAATGAAATAGAACTCGCCATCTTCGTAAAGGAACTCAAACGTACCTGCACCGCGGTAGCCAATCTTTTTGCAGGCGGCAACACAGCGCTCGCCCACACGCTCAATCAGCTTGCGCAGAATGCCAGGCGCTGGCGACTCTTCCAACACCTTCTGGTGGCGCCGCTGCATCGAGCAGTCACGTTCGCCCAGATAGACCGCATTCTTGTGCTTGTCGGCAATGATCTGGATTTCCACGTGGCGCGGATTTTGCAGGAATTTTTCCAGGTACACCGCAGGATTGCCAAATGCAGCACCGGCTTCGGCCTTGGTCATTTGCACCGCATTGATCAACGCAGCCTCGGTATGCACCACGCGCATGCCACGGCCACCGCCACCACCGGCGGCCTTGATGATCACCGGATAGCCCACCGTCTTGGCAATGCGGCGGATTTGCACCGGATCGTCCGGCAACTCACCTTCCGAACCGGGCACGCAGGGCACCCCAGCGCGCAGCATGGCCTGCTTGGCCGACACTTTATCGCCCATGATTCGGATCGACTCCGGTGTCGGCCCGATGAACTGAAAGCCGCTTTTCTCCACCCGTTCGGCGAAGTCGGCGTTCTCGCTGAGGAAGCCGTAACCCGGGTGAATGGCTTCGGCATCGGTAACTTCGGCGGCCGAAATAATGGCCGGCATATTAAGGTAACTCAGCCCGGACGGGGCCGGTCCGATACACACAGCCTCTTCCGCCAGCTTGACGTACTTGGCTTCACGATCCGCCTCGGAATACACCATGACGGCCCGGATACCCAACTCGCGACACGCGCGTTGAATCCGCAGGGCGATTTCGCCACGGTTGGCGACCAGAATTTTTTTGAACATGGGCTGGTTTGCTACTTATTCAATGATGAACAGGGCTTGTCCGTACTCAACTGCTTGCCCGTTTTCACACAGAATGCGGGTCACGGTACCGGACTTGTCGGCCTCGATCTCATTCAAAATCTTCATGGCTTCAATGATGCAGATGGTCTCGCCTTCCTTGACCACCGAACCAAGTTCCACAAAAGACTTGGCGCCAGGCGAGGAGGCACGGTAAAAGGTACCGACCATCGGCGACTTGACCGTGTGCCCTGCAGGCACCTCGGGAACCACCGCCGCGGCAACTGCCGGGGCCGCAGGTGCGGCAGCGGGCGCCTGTGGGGCTTGCTGCTGGTACACCGGGGGCGGTGCATAGCTATGCACTACCGCGCCACCACCTTTGACAATGCGTACTTTGCCTTCTGCTTCGGTAATTTCCAGCTCCGACACATTCGAATCGGATACCAGATCAATAAGGGTCTTGAGTTTGCGTAAATCCATGGGGGCTCCAACATCCGTTTAATTCAAGCGCGGAATTTACAGCAAAAACACTGTAAATGTCGATAATTTAATTGAAAACCTATTGAATTAAATCAAATTAACATTCAACAGGCATTGATAGACGGGCGGCAAAAACGCTTTTGCAGCGGCCCGGAGACAAGGTCAGCGGGCTATTTTAAGCCAAGCAGCGCCGCCAGATCGGCTTCGCTCAGCCGACCCGATTTGCGCAGCACCACCTGCCCCTGGCGGTCCAGCACCAGCGAAAACGGCAGGCCGCCACTCAAATCGCCCAGGGCGCGGGCCACTTCCGCCCCCGACAGACCCGCAATGCCCAGCGGAAAATCCAACGGTGTCTGTTTGAGAAACGCCTGCACCGCAGGCGCCTGGTCCACGGCAATGCCAACCACTTGAAAGCCGTTCGTCCGGTTTTTTTTGTAGAAGTCGTTAATTAAAGGAAGTTCTTCAACACAAGGGGCGCACCAGGTAGC
Organism: uncultured beta proteobacterium; assembly: GCA_903897925.1. Taxonomy (GTDB): domain Bacteria; phylum Pseudomonadota; class Gammaproteobacteria; order Burkholderiales; family Burkholderiaceae_C; genus Allorhodoferax. The sequence goes on from CAIUDG010000028.1 coordinate 31,633, forward strand.
CCAGAAGTTGATCAGCAAAGGCTGCGACTGAAACGTTTTCAACACCAGTTGCCCGCCTTCAGGACGCGGCCACTGCCAGCCCCAGAAACCCGGCACTGGCTCGGCCACCGCGGCGGCGGCACCGTGCGACAGCCACCAAGCTGCGCCCATGCCAGTGGCCGTGGCCAGCAGTCCGGCACCCAGCAACAGCCGCCGCCGGGATGCCACGGCATCGGGATTGGCAGCGTCGCTTTCTTGATTCATGTCTTCTTTTTCAGTCATATCGCGCCATCATGCAACAAATTGCGCACTGCCGCTGCATCGCCACGCATACGGCGGCCTTGCTCGTCCGGCTTCAGCGCCCCGCGCAAGTCATCAAAATCGTATACCAGCAAATGGATTCCGACCTGTGCCCGCAAGGCCGGGCAGGCGGCGTGAACGCTCAATGCATCGACCGGCGTGCCCTGAAACCCGATCACGGTGCTGACTTCAAAGCGCACCCCCATATCAATCAGCGCGATCTCTGCCGATTTTGGATCATCACAAAACAACTGCAGATAAATATCACTCAAACGGGTTGCCGTACCACGCCAGACCGCCCCCGTCAGATAGGGCCGAAAGCGCTCCAGGCGCTCCAGCCAGACCAGTGCCAGTTCGCGCAGCGCACGCAACTCACCCGGCTGGGTGTCGGCACAAAACAGTGCGATGTACTCCAGCACCGCCTGCTCGACCTGGGCATTGTCCGGCAGCGCGGAACGCCCGGACAGGCGCAATTGCTTGAGCGCGCGCCGCTTGGCGTCGCCATATTCCGCCCCCTCTTCCACTACCAGGCGCGCAGCGGTAACGGCAATTTCTTCTTTGACTGCATCCATGCCCGCATTGTGCGCGAGCGCGACAGCCCTGACCAGTCGCCCCGTAAAATCGCCGCATGCATATACACATACTGGGGATTTGCGGAACCTTCATGGGCGGACTGGCGGCATTGGCGCGGGAAGCCGGACACCGGGTCACCGGCTGCGACGCGGGCGTCTACCCGCCCATGAGCGACCAGCTGCGCGCCCTGGGCATTGACCTGATCGAAGGCTTCAGTGCCGAGCAGATGCAGCTGCAACCCGATCTTTACGTGGTTGGCAATGTCGTCAGCCGGGCCCGCCTGCCCAACGGCGAAGCCAAATTTCCCCTGATGGAAGCCATACTGGACGCTGGCGCCCCTTACACCAGCGGGCCGCAGTGGCTCGGCGAGCACGTTTTGCAAGGCCGCCATGTGCTGGCGGTAGCCGGCACCCACGGCAAAACCACCACCACGGCCATGCTGAGCTGGATTCTGGAAAGTGCCGGGCTGCAACCGGGATTTCTGGTCGGCGGCGTACCGATGAACTTTGGCGTTTCGGCGCGCCTGGGCAACGGCGCCTGTTTTGTCATCGAAGCCGATGAATACGACACGGCCTTCTTCGACAAGCGCAGCAAATTCGTGCATTACCGCCCGCGCACCGCCGTGCTGAACAACCTGGAATTCGACCACGCCGACATTTTTGAGAACCTGGCGGCGATTGAACGCCAGTTCCATCACCTGCTGCGCACCGTTCCGAGCAACGGCCGCGTGGTCTGCAACGGCCTGGAAGAAAGCCTGGCCCGGGTACTGCACCAGGGCTGTTGGAGCGAGGTGCGCAGTTTTGGCGCCGCCGTCAGTGATTTTTGCGCACTCGGCGAACCGGATGACTTTCAAGTCCAGTACCTCGGACAGCAGGTCGCTCAGGTGCGCTGGGCGCTGGGCGGCATCCACAACCAGCACAATGCACTGGCGGCCATCGCGGCCGCCGAACACGTCGGCGTGCCACCGGCGCAGGCCGCTGCCGCACTGGCCAACTTCCAAAATGTCAAACGCCGCATGGAAGTGCGTTCCCGTATCCACCTGGCGCAGGGCGCCGCGCCTGTCCAGGATGCCGATGCGATCACCATTTACGACGATTTTGCCCACCATCCGACGGCCATCCGCACCACCGTCAACGGGCTGCGCCGCAAGGTCGGCACAGCGCGCATCCTGGCGGTATTCGAACCGCGCAGCAACACCATGAAGCTGGGCGCCATGAAGTCGCAGTTGCCGTGGAGCCTGGAAGAAGCCGATCTGGCCTTCTGCCACAGCGGCGGATTGGGTTGGGATGCGCAGGAAGCGCTGCAAAGCATGGGCCCGCGGGCCTGGGTGGCCGACTCAATCGATGCCCTGGTGGCGCAAGTGCGCGCACAGGCGCGCCCGGGCGACCACATTCTTTGCATGAGCAACGGCGGCTTCGGTGGCATCCACCAGAAGCTGGCCGCGGCATTGCAATCTCAGTAAGTCACGCTCAGACTGTCGGCGTCAACCTGCACCGTCGGACGGGCCAGCGCCGCGCTGACTGCCGCGGCAAAGGCTGCGCCCCACTGGGCATCGGCAAAGCGCTCGGCACCGGCCTCGCGCGCCACCACCACCACCTTGTCGGCCATCAGCAGTTTGCCGGAGGCGCGCAGTGGCTCGCACTCGAGCGCGACAAACTGGTCATCCAGCCATTTGCGCGCCAACTCGGACGCCATCGGCGCCTTGCCATCCAGGCCAAACACGAATTCCTTGCCCGCCACCGTGACGGTTACTTCGCTGCGCATAGCTTCTCCTGTTTGTAATCAATAGCCACAGGTTACCGCAAACTGCTTGCGGTTCCTGCATCGCACTTATTTGCCGCGCCGTGCCGCCACCGCTGCCGACAACACGTCCAGCGCCGCCAGCGAGTCGTCCCAGCCCAGGCAGGCGTCGGTAATGCTGCGGCCATACTCCAGCGCGCCGGGTTGGTCCTTGCCGGGCGTGAACTTCTGTGCCCCGGCATGCAGGTGGCTCTCGATCATGACACCGAACACACGGTTCGAGCCAGCACGGATCTGGCTGGCAATGTCCTTCGCCACATCCAGCTGCTTTTCGTGCTGCTTGCTGCTATTGGCGTGGCTACAGTCAACCATCAGGGTGGCTGGCAACTTGGCTTTTTCCAGGTCGGCACATGCCGCGGCAACGCTGGCGGCGTCGTAATTGGGAGCCTTGCCACCACGCAGGATGACGTGGCAGTCCTTGTTGCCCTTGGTCTGCACAATCGCTACCTGGCCATTCTTGTGCACCGACAAGAAGTGGTGCCCACCCGCCGCCGCCTGAATCGCATCGGTGGCGATCTTGATGTTGCCATCGGTGCCGTTCTTGAAGCCGATCGGTGCCGACAGGCCGGAGGCCAGTTCCCGGTGCACCTGGCTTTCGGTGGTGCGTGCGCCAATTGCGCCCCAGGAAATCAGATCGCCGAGGTACTGCGGAGAAATCACGTCCAGGAATTCGCTGCCGGCCGGCAAGCCCAGACGGTTGATTTCAATCAGCAACTGGCGCGCAATGCGCAGGCCTTCGTCAATGCGGAAACTTTCGTCCAGATAGGGGTCGTTAATCAGGCCCTTCCAGCCGACCGTGGTGCGGGGCTTTTCGAAATACACCCGCATCACGATTTCCAGCGTGCCGGCGTATTTGCGGCGCTGCTCGGCCAGCCGCTGTGCATATTCCAGCGCTGCTGCCGGATCATGGATAGAGCATGGGCCAATGATGACCAGCAAACGGTCGTCCTTGCCGGCCATGATGTTGTGGATGGTATGCCGGGTGTCGGTAATCAGGGCCTCGCTGGCGGTGCCGCGAATCGGGAAGAAACGAACCAGATGATCGGGAGGTGGCAACACGGTAATGTCCTTGATACGTTCGTCGTCGGTGACACCAGTGCGGTCGGCGCTGGTCAGTGCTTTAGCGGTCATGGGCAGGGCTCCTGGATAAAAAAACTTGAAAGCAGGCCAAAAAAAACCGCCGGGGCTGCCGGCGGTTTTTGGAGGATTCGGTACGTCTTTATCAGGTACGTTCAGAACTCTCTACCGCCGCAGGCGCTGGAGAACCAAAAGTAGCTAAAGAAGAAATGGACCGAATGCATGGGTGCCAATGTAGCACAGTTGAAAAGTCAGCTTCCTTACAGCGTGCCACCCACCGTCAGGCCGTCAATGCGCAAAGTCGGTTGCCCGACGCCTACCGGCACGCTCTGGCCTTCCTTGCCACAAGTGCCAACACCGCTGTCGAGCTTCATGTCGTTGCCAATCATGCTGACCCGCGTCAGGGCGTCGGGGCCGTTGCCCACAATGGTGGCGCCCTTGACCGGATAGAGGATCTTGCCGTTTTCGACCCAATAGGCTTCGCTGGCGGAAAACACAAATTTGCCGGAGGTAATGTCCACCTGACCGCCACCAAAATTGCTGGCGTACAGGCCCTTCTTGATGCTGCGCACAATTTCTTCCGGTGCCTTGTCACCGCCAAGCATGTAGGTATTGGTCATGCGTGGCATCGGGATGTGCGCATAGCTTTCACGCCGGCCATTGCCGGTGGGCGCCACCCCCATCAGGCGTGCATTCATGTTGTCCTGGATGTAGCCCTTCAGAATGCCATCTTCGATCAGCACATTGCGCTGGCTCGGGTTGCCTTCGTCGTCCACATTGAGCGAGCCACGGCGTTCGGACAGGGTGCCGTCGTCGAGCACCGTCACGCCCTTGGCAGCCACGCGCTTGCCGACCCGGCCGCTGAAAGCGCTGGAGCCCTTGCGGTTGAAATCGCCTTCGAGGCCATGGCCAATGGCTTCGTGCAGCAGAATGCCCGGCCAGCCACTGCCCAGCACCACGGTCATTTCACCGGCCGGCGCCGGTCGCGCATCCAGATTGGTCAGCGCGGCGTGTACCGCCTGGTTTACATACTCTTCAATCTGCGTGTCGCTGAAATAGGCCAGGCCGAAACGGCCGCCGCCGCCGCCGGAGCCGACTTCACGCCGGCCTTTTTGTTCGGCAATCACCGTCACCGACAAACGCACCAGGGGCCGCACATCGGCCGCCAGCATGCCGTCGGCCCGGGCGATCAACACCACGTCGTATTCAGAGGCCAGACCGGCCATTACCTGGACCACCCGCGGGTCCTTGGCGCGGGCCAGCTTTTCAACCTTGCCCAGCAAGGCCACCTTGGCTGCACTGTCCAGGGTGGAGATGGGGTCAACCCCGTTGTAGAGTGAGCGCGCGCCGCCGATTTTCTGCCGTCCGGCCTTGACGCGGCCCGACTTGGCGGCGCTGGAGATGGTGCGCACGGTATGCGCCGCGTCCAGCAGCGACGCGTAGGAAATATCGTCAGAGTAGGCGAATGCCGTCTTCTCGCCGCTGACCGCGCGCACGCCAACGCCCTGGTCAATGCTGAAAGAACCGGTTTTGACGATGCCCTCTTCCAGACTCCAGCCCTCGGAGCGTGTGTACTGGAAATACAGATCGGCCTCATCGACCTGGTGGGCCTTGATTTCATTCAAGGCCCGGGTCAGATCAGACTCGTCGAGTCCGAAGGGCGTCAGCAGCAGGGCCTTGGCGGTGGCCAGGCGTTCAATGGTGGGTTCGCGAGAAATCATCCGGCCATTTTAGGCCGATGCCATTGCCGCGCCTGCATCCGCTGGAATAAGCCTCAGGACTGCACCAGGCGCTTGGAGTTGGCAATCGACATCAGGATGCCCAGCGCCAGCCCGAGCGTCACCATGGCGGTGCCACCATAGCTGATGAAAGGCAAGGGCACGCCGACCACCGGAACGATGCCGCTGACCATGCCCATGTTGACAAAGGCATAGGTGAAAAAAATCATGGTCACACTGCCGGCCAGCAGGCGCGCAAACAGGGTCGGCGCCTCCAGCGCGATGGCCAGTCCGCGCAAAATCAGGAAGACAAAGGAAAACATCAGAAACAGGTTGCCGATCAGCCCGAACTCTTCCGAGTAGGCGGCAAAAATAAAGTCGGTAGTGCGCTCCGGAATGAACTCCAGATGGGTCTGCGTACCCTGCATGAAACCAGTGCCAAAAATGCCGCCCGAGCCAATCGCAATCATGCCCTGGATGATGTGAAAGCCCTTGCCCAGCGGGTCGCGGGTGGGGTCGAGCAAGGTGCAGATGCGTTGCTGCTGGTAGTCGTGCAGCACCGGCCAGCGCACGCCATCGGCGCACAGGGAGGGCTCGAACGCAACAATCAGAACCACACCAATCACACCAAGCACTACCGGCGGCAGCACCAGCTTCCAGCTCATGCCAGCAAAAAAAATCACCGACAGGCCAGCCGCCAGAATCAGCAGCGCGGTACCCAGATCGGGCTGGCGAATGATCAGCGCCACCGGAATTGCCAGCAGCAGCGTGGCCACCACGAAGTCCAGTGCGCGCAACTGGCCTTCGCGCTTCTGGAACCACCAGGCCAGCATCAGGGGCATGGCGATTTTCAGGATTTCACTGGGCTGGATCGTCACGCCCACATTGAGCCAGCGCTTGGCGCCCTTTTTGGTAACGCCAAAAATGGCCACTGCAATCAACAGCGCCACCCCCAGTGTGTACAAGGGCACCGCCAGGGCCATCAGGCGCTGCGGCGGAATCTGCGCCACCACGAACATCAGACTGGCGGCAATGACCATATTTCGGCCATGGTCGGCAAAGCGGGTGCCGTGGTCCCAACCAGAGGAGTACATGGTCAGCATGCCGGCCGAAGCCAGCAGAAAGACGGCGAAGGCCAGCGGCCCGTCGAAGCCGGCAAACCAGGGCGCAAGGCGCTGGCGCAGGGTAGGTTGACTGAATGGGGAGGCCATGGCCGGAATTATCTCTTGGCTTCGGGCCACAAATCCATCCGCCCACAGGAATCCGGCCCAGGCTTTACCATGCCGCCATGGCATACCCAGAAAAGACCACCCACTTGCTGTACCTGCACGGCTTTCGCTCGTCGCCCCAATCGGCCAAGGCGCGGCGCATGGCGCACCACATTGCAGAACACCACCCGCAACTCACCTGGCACTGCCCGCAGCTGCCGCCTTCGCCGCAACAGGCCATGCAGCAGGTAACGCAAGCCATTGCCGACTGGCCTGGCCAGCGCATGGCGGTGGTCGGCTCCTCGCTCGGAGGTTTTTACGCCACCTGGGTGGCACAACGCCGGGGCTGCCGCGCCGTGCTGCTCAACCCGGCGGTGTACCCGGCCCGCGATCTGGAAAAATACATTGGTTCACAAACCCAGTACCACGCGCCCGAAGACAGCTTTTATTTCCGTCCGGAATACATCCAGGAATTGCAGGCCCTGGAAACGGGCGCGTTGCAGACGCCAGCGCAGTTTATGACCGTCATCGCCAAAGGCGACGAGGTGCTGAACTGGCGCGAAATGGCGGCGCGCTACCAGTCCAGCCAGTGCCTTTTGCTCGAAGGCGGCGACCACGCGCTGAGCAACTTTGACAGCCTGCTGCCGGCGGTTCTGGAACACCTGAATCTGGCCTGAAACCGGCAGCCGCGCAGCTACTTGACCCACTGGTTGAGCTGAATGATGGGCAACAGCACGGCCAGCACAATCAGCATCACCACCAGACCCATGACCACAATCAGCAGCGGCTCCAGGATGGTCGCCAGGCCGATGGCGCGGCGCTGCACTTCGGTGCTGAGCTGGCGTGCGGCACGTTCCAGCATCAGCGGCAACTGGCCGGTTTGTTCACCTAGTCGGGCAAACATGGCCAGCAAGCCGGGAAAGCGCTTTTTCTGGCCCAGCGCCGAAGCCAGTGGCGCACCTTCGCGCACCAGCACCAGGGCTTCCAGTGCATCGCGTCGCAAGGCGTGGTTGCTAAGGGTTTCGGCGGCGGCCTGCAAAGCCCGCAATATCGGCACGCCGGCGGCGCTGAGCATGGCCAGCGTGCCAGCAAACCGGGCCGCGTTGTAGCCGCGCGCCAGTTTGCCCAAAATCGGCAGCCGCAGCCAGGCAGCGTCAAAGCGCTCGCGAAAGGCAGCATTTTTCAAGGCCTGCCACAGCGCCGCCGCCGCCGCCAGCAGGACCAACAGCAGCAGCCAGCCATAGTTGCGGACAAAATCGCTCAGCGCCATCATGGCGCGCGTCAGAAACGGCAAGGCATGCTTGCTGCCAGCGAACACCGCGGCCACCTGGGGCACCACGTAGCCCACCAGAAACAGCACAATCACCAACGCCACCAGCGACACGATGGCCGGGTACAGCGCCGCGCCGATCAGCTTGGCTTTCAGGTTCTGGCGATCTTCCAGATCGTCGGCAAGGCGCTCCAGCACCAGACCGAGGTGCCCGCTCTGCTCACCGGCACCGACCACGGCAATATAAATGTCGGCAAACTCGCCAGGGTGCTGTGCCAGTGCTTTGGCAAAGGTGGCGCCACCATTGACGGCGCCGCGCAGTGCCGCATTCAGGTTGCGCAGCGCTTCGGTTTCGGATTCTTCGGTCAGCGAGCTCAGCGCGCGCTCCAGCGGCAGGCCGGAACTGACCAGACCGGCGAGCTGGCGTGTCCAGATCGACAGCGCCGAAGACTTCAGCACCCGCGCCTGGAACAGCGCCGGCGCCGCGTCGGCGCCGCGCCCGGCCGAGCCACCACCCGCCAGCAAATCAACCTCCAGCGGAATCAGCCCCTGACCGCGCAATTGGGAACGCGCCGACTTGGCACTGTCGGCCTCCAGCGTGCCCTTGCGGGGCTGGCCCTGGTCGTCCAGGGCATGGAAGGAATATGCGGGCATGGGCGGACCTTATCACGAAGTGCCGCCGCAAAATTCAGGGAAAATGCGCCATGCCCCGCCCTCAGACACCCCGTTTTGCCTGCGTCGACATGCTGCGCGGCTTGGCGATGCTGTGGATGACGCTGTTCCACTTCTGCTTCGACCTGCAGTATTTCGGCTACCTGCAGACCAATTTTTACAACAACCCGGTCTGGACCCTGCAGCGCAGCGCCATCGTCAGCCTGTTTGTGTTCTGCGCTGGTCTGGGCCAGGCCATTGCCTGGCAGCAAGGCCAGGATTGGCCACGCTTCTGGAGGCGCTGGCGCCAGATTGCCGGCGCCGCGGTGCTGGTCAGCGCCGGCTCCTATCTGGTATTTCCACACAGCTTTATCTATTTCGGCATCCTGCACGGCATGGCCGCCATGCTGATCCTGGCGCGCGCGGCGGCGCACGGGCGGCGCTGGCTGTGGCCGCTCGGCGCGCTGGCACTGTGCACGCCCTGGCTGGCGCCGGCGCTGCACCAGGTCTGGGCCGGTGCCGAGCTGCTGAACACACCGGCCCTGAACTGGATTGGCCTGATCAGCCGCAAACCGGTGACAGAAGATTACGCGCCGCTGCTGCCCTGGATAGGCGTCATGTTCTGGGGCCTGGCCAGCGGCCAATGGCTGCTGCAACGGCAGCCGCAAGCACTGGCACGCTGGGGCAGCGCCCGACCGGCGGGATGGCCGGGCCAGGCCCGCGCCGCGCTGGCCTGGATGGGGCGCCACAGCCTGGGCTATTACTTGCTGCACCAACCCCTGTTGCTGGGCACCCTGGCCCTGCTCAGCATGGGCCGCTAAGCACCACGCAAAGCGCTCAGTCGCGCGTTACGCGCAACAACTCTTCAGCGCTGGTGACGCCACTCTGCACCAGGCGTGCGCCATCGTCACGCATCAGCACCATGCCGCCAGCCAGCGCCGCTGTGCGCAACTCGGCCTCGGAGGCTTGGCGGTGGATCAGGGCACGCAAGGCATCGTCAGTGACCAGCAATTCAAAGATACCGGTGCGGCCCTGGTAGCCGCTGTGCGCACATTCGGCACAACCGGCACCCTGGCAATGCAGGCAGCGCTTGCGCACCAGGCGCTGCGCCAGCACGCCGAGCAGACTGGAACTCAGCAGAAACGGCTCCACCCCCATGTCGGTCAGCCGCGTTACCGCGCTGGCAGCGTCGTTGGTGTGCAGGGTGGCCAGCACCAGGTGCCCCGTCAGAGACGCCTGAATGGCGATCTGCGCGGTTTCAAAGTCGCGGATTTCACCAATCATGATGACGTCCGGGTCCTGCCGCAAAATATCGCGCAGGGCCTTGGCAAAGGTGAGGTCGATTTTCGGATTGACCTGGGTCTGCCCGACCCCGGCCAGCTCGTATTCGATCGGGTCTTCCACCGTCATGATGTTGCTGTGCGAGGCGTCCAGACGGCTCAGCGCGGCATACAGGGTGGTGGTCTTGCCGGAGCCGGTCGGCCCGGTTACCAAAATGATGCCGTGCGGCTGGGCAATCAGCTGCTGCAAGCGTTGCAGCACTGCGCCCTGCAGCCCGACCGCTTCCAGTTCCAGCTTGTTCTGGCTCTTGTCGAGCAGACGCAGCACAGCGCGCTCGCCATGGGCGCTGGGCAGGGTGCTGACGCGCACGTCCATAGCCCGGGTACCAATGCGCAGTGAAATGCGGCCATCTTGCGGCAGACGCTTCTCGGAGATATCGAGCTGGGCCATGATCTTCAACCGCGAAATCAGCGCCGCGTGCAAAGCCCGGTTCGGCTGCACCACTTCGCGCAAGCTGCCATCAACGCGAAACCGCACACTGCTGTGGCGCTCATAGGGTTCGATGTGGATGTCGCTGGCGCCGTCGCGCGCGGCCTGGGTCAGCAAGGCATTGAGCATGCGGATGATGGGCGCGTCGTCGGCGGTTTCCAGCAGGTCTTCCACCGCCGGCAGCTCCTGCATCATGCGCGACAGATCGGCGTCGCTTTCGACTTCACTCACCACCGTGGCAGCACTGGACTCGCCCTGGGCGTAGGCGGCGCTGATGCGTTGCTGCAATTCGGCGGCACTTTGCAGCTCCACCCGTTGCGCGCCATGCAGGCGCATCACTTCGGCAATGCCGGCCGGCGCCGACTGCGCATGCAGGCACAGCGTCAGGCGCTCGCCATCGTCTTCCAGCAACACCTGCTGATTGCGGGCAAAGGCATACGGGAGCGGATAACGCAAGGCCATCGCGACTTCCGGCTCAGGGCTTCGCCGGTGCCGGTGTCGGCACCGGCGCCTTGGCAGCGGGTGCCGGCGGCAGCGCCGGCAACACCACCGACTCGTTGATCGGAATAATGCCGCTCGGCTGCGGTTGTTCACTTTCCTGCACGCCGCGCATCTGCTCATAGTGGCTGCGCGCCAACGCTGCCGTGGAAGCGGCGTCGCGCAATACCACAGGGCGCAGGAACACCATCAGATTGGTCTTCTGGCGGGTGCGCGAATCGCTCTTGAACAGGTTGCCAAAAATCGGCAGATCGGCCAACCCCGGCACCCGGTTGGTGGTGGACGAATAGGTATCCGAAAGCAGACCGCCCAGCACCACGATGGCGCCGTCGTCAACAATCACATTCGACTCGATCGAACGCTTGTTGGTAATCAGGCCCGCCGCTGACGACACGCTGGTCGGGTCAACACTGGAAACCTCCTGAAAAATGGCCAGCCGCACGGTGCCGTTTTCGCTGATCTGGGGGCGGACCTTGAGCGTGATACCAACGTCCTTGCGTTCAATCGTCTGAAACGGGTTCACGGTGCCCGTGGAGCTGGTACCGGCGTTGCTGTACTGCCCGGTCAGGAACGGCACGTTCTGGCCGACCACAATCTTGGCTTCTTCGTTGTCCAGCGTCAGCAGATTCGGCGTGGAAAGAATGTTGCCGTCACCGTTGGTTTCCAGAAAATTTGCCAGCAGGCTGAGCGAGTAGACGCCGTTGTTCAGCGTCGCTGCGCCAATATTCAAACCTGCTGCCGGCACCGCTCCGGCCAGCGCGCCGGTAGACAAGCCGATGATGTTGCTGCCGCCAGTGCCGAAATTGGTGCCCAGCAGACCAATGGTGCCGCTGCCAGCACTGCCCACCGGACCCTGCCACTGGATACCGAACTGGGCCGCCCGGTTGGCGTTGACCTCGGCAATCAGGCTTTCAATATAGACCTGCGCGCGCCGTCCATCGAGCTGGTCAATGACCGCACGCAATTGCCGGTACTGCGGATCGGGTGCCGTGATGATCAGCGAATTGGTCGGCACATCGGCCTGGATCTGCCCCCCTTGCACGACCGGCGCAGCACTGCTGCTGGCAGTGGGCGTGCTCGCCGTTGTGGCCACCCCGCTGGCGCTGGAAGTCGACAAGGACGGACTGCTGGTGCTGGTGTGCTGTTCGCCCGTCAGCACCCCGTGCAGCGTGGCCGCCAGCTTGGTGGCATCGGCATTTTTCAGGTACACCACATGGATGTTGCCAGTGCCGCCGTCGCCCTGCACGGTGGGCTGGTCGAGCCGGTCCACCAGGGACTTCACCAGCGCCACGCGCGCCGGATTGGCGGCGCGCACAATCAGCGCATTGCTGCGCGGTTCGGCAATGATGGTGGTCTTGAAGCCGCCGTCGGCCGCCGCCGCAGCACCGGGGGTTGGCGTGCTGGCACCGCTGTCCACCAGCCGCAACACCAGGCTGGCCAGGTCGGTCGCCACCGCATACTTGAGCGGAATGATTTCAATGTCGCTGGCATTGGCGACATCGCTGGCGGCAATGATGCGCGCAATGCGCTGCAGGTTGTCGGCGTAGTCCGTAATGACCAGGGAGTTGTTGCCGGCATTGACGTTAATCACGTTGTTCGGCGTGATCAGCGGACGCAGCACCGGCAACAGGTTGTTGGCGTTTTCAAAGTTGAGTTTGAAAATCTGCGTCACCACCTGGTTGCTGGCAACACCGCCCGGGCCGGCATTGACGGCACCGCTTTGCAGTTTGGCTTCCGCCTCGGGCACCACTTTGTCCAAGCCGGCCGACTCCACCACGGTAAATCCCTGCAGCCGCAGCGCTGCCAGAAACTGGTTGTAGGCGGCGCTGGCCGACAAGGGCTTGTCGCTGCTCAGGTTGAGGGTGCCCTTGACGCGCGGGTCGACCACCACCTGGCGTCCGGTCATGCTCGACATGGCACGCGCTACCGCGTCGATGTCGGCGTTCACAAAATTCAGCGTTACCGGCGCCGCATTGCCTTGCGCCCGCCCGGCACCTGCCAGCGTCAGCGCCAGCAACGCCGCCCCCAGAGCGGTGGTGCGGCGCCAATGAAGTCGAGACCATGTGTGTCGCATCGTGCTAACCCAATGTAATGACAGAGCGGGCGCCATCGCGCCGCCCCATGATGTTAAGGAGGTTCGAAAGTTCGGCCTCATGCGCCGCGTCGGCCTGGGCCGCGCCTTCGAAATGCAGGCGCCCGGCGGTCCATTGTCCTTGGCCCTGCAACTGCAAGCTACCCTGCAAGGTACGCAGCTCCAGCCGCGCCGGCTCACCGCCTGTCAGCCGCAGCTGATAGCTGCCCAAGGGCTGCAGGGTCGAGAGGCGCGAGCTCAGGCGCGGCAGGTCCAGCGTCAAGCCGCCCTCCAGCTGAACCCGCTGCAGCGCCGAGACGACACGCAAGCCGCTGGTGCTGAGCAGCAGATTGCCACGCAGCTGGACGGTATTCCAGGGCGTTCCGAGTCCGGCCAGAACTTCTGCCGGCCAGTGGGACTGCCCCGGCTGCACCTGCAGCGACCACTGGCCCCAGCCGGGGCGCAACTCCAGCACCTGTGCCTGCTCGGTACAGCAGTCGGCGCGCAAGCGCACCGACAGGCTGCGCAGACCGGGCTGAATTTGCCACTGCACCCGGCCCGGCAAGCGCACCATGCCATGGCTGCCGGCGCCACCGGCCAAAGCCAGCTGCGCCGAACCCTGCCAGACCGTGCCGCGGCTGTCGTCCAGCACCACCTGGCCGCCGCTGACGGACAACACGGCGTGCTGCAACCAGCGTGCCGGCGCGTAAACCAGGGTCGCCAGCGCCACGCCAAGCAACAGACTCCAGACCGCCCAGGCCCAGGGCGTCGTCGAAGCCGGCGCTTGCAGGGAAGGATGGGTCAGGCTGGCCATGGCGGATTAATGCGCCGCCGCCGCTGGCAGCTGAAACACCATGCTGCCGCTCCAGGCCACGTCGGCAGCTGCGCCATCGCGCTGCAAATGGAAGGTCCCGGGATGCAGCTTGGCCGCGCGCACATCGGCCAGCCACTGCGCCAGGTTTTGTGCCGGCACCCGCACCAGCGTCAACGTGGCCTGCTCGCCCTGCAGCTGCAAGGTGGCGCCTTTGCCCAGTGTGGCCACATAGCCTTGCAGCATTTGCTCGACCACTGACGCGGCCAACGCCGGCTCGGCCTGCAGCGCCTGGGCCCGTGCCTGCAAACGCTGCATCTGTTCGAATTCGCGGTCGAGCTGCTGGTTTTTCAGAGCTGCATCGCGCAAGGTCAGCAAGGCCGGGCCTAGCAGCACACTCCAGACCAGCGCCGCCAGCAGCACCACGCCGGCCAGCAGCAAGGCGCTGCGTTCACGCGCTGCCAGCGCGGCCCAGCGCAGCTTCAAAGCGGCCACGGCGCTCATAGCGGGGACTCCGCCAGCTGAATGCTGATTTGTCCGTTTTGCCACTGCGCCGCCAAACCCTGGCTGGCCAGTCCGGCCAGCAGCGCCGGCGCTGCCGCATCGCTCAGGCCCGAGGTTTGCAGCCGCAAAGACCTTGCGCTGCGCTCCATGCCGGTCACACGCAAGGTCGGCGCCAGCGGCGCCAGCGCGGTCAGCACCCGGCCCAGGTCGGGCCCCGGGCTCTCACCGCGGGCCAGGGCCAGGGCGTCCACGGCGCGCTGCATCTGCACCGGCGCATCAACCACCACTTGCACATCCGGGAAGGTCTGCGTCAGCAGCGCCTGCAGCGCGGCACGCCGCTGCGTCCATTGGGCACGCTGCTGCCAGGCCAGCACATTGAGTGCCAGCAACTGCACCAGCACCAATGCCAGCAGGCCCCAGCGCATCGGCCGCCAGGCCGGCGCATGCATCCATTGCTGCCAGGCTTCGAGCAGCCGTTTGCGCAGGCGCCCCCCTTGCGAGGCGCTGATTTCGCCCTGCGCCAAGTTCCAGGGCGACTGCGCCGCCAGTTGTGCGCGCTGGGCTGCGGTCTGCAGGGTGACCGGCAGGCCACTCATCTGCTCGGCCTGCGCCAGCAGCGCCGGCTCGGCAAAAAACGCTGCCGCACCCTGGCTCTGCACATAGGCCATGCTGGCCGGCAACAGCGGCAACAGCGTCACCCCCTGCGGCCCGCAGAGCACCATCTGCGCCGCCTGCGCGCCGCCACACAAGACCACCTGCAGGGGCGCTTCGGCACGTGGCACACACTCAGCCACCAGACGCGTAAGCGCATAGCCGGCCGCCTCCAGCGGCTGCAGCACCCGGCCCAGCCAGCCCCGGTCACAGACCGCCACCCAGACAGTGTCGGCGGCGCCGGCAAACACCGCAAAGTGCAGCTGCTCGGCGTCCACCAGCAAGCGCTCCTCAAGCAAACCGCTCAACAGCGCACGGCGCCGTGCCGCTTCCATGCGGCCGCCGAGCAAGGCCGGGCGCAAGCGCGCCGGCACCGCCACCGCGTGCCAGGACAGCGCGGCGGCCGGCAGCAACGCCACCAGCGCCGTGTTGCGCGCGTGGACGGTTGGCAACAAGGCCGCGCCAGCACAGCCTTGCGCGGAGATTTGTTGCGCGTCGGACAGCTGCACGAATTCGTATTCGGGCGCCGAACCGCACGGCAAGGGAAGGGTCAGTATCAGAGTGGACATGGGTACAAGCCCGCCATTGTAGGGAAGCCACCGCGCTTCATGACTTATTTGTTCCCAGCGTGCTGCGGACCCAATCCCGTGTCAGGCTGCCGCTCAGCGGATAGCCCGGCGCCAGCTGCAACACCAGGCGCACCGCGTCCGGGTTGGCTGCCGTCGCGTCGCCGCTGGACAGGGCGTTGCTCCAGGCGTCACCGCGGTAAAAGAACAGCTGCCAGTCGCGCAGCGGCAGAATCGGCACTTCGCTGCGCCGCGCCGCGCCATCGGCGTTCTGCGCCCACTGCGCCGCCTGCTGCCAGGCGTTCTGCCAGTCGCCGCGCGTGTGCACCGGCGGCGACTGCCAGCGCAGCCACTGGCGCTGGCCAGTGTCGCCGCGCACAGTCCAGGCCACCACCTGCAAGGCCGGGTCGGCCGGATCGGCGCTGCGCCGCGTGATGCGCAAGACCTGGCCATTCCAGTCCAGCACGTTGCTGACGCCATCGGCCATGGCGTCCAGGTCCGCGCCCCACTGGGCCAGGCCACTTTGCAAGGCTTGCACGTCATCCGCCCGCGCCCGGTTCTGGGCCACCGCCCGCGCCATGCCATCCAGACCGCGCCAGCTCATCAGACTGAGCAAGGCCATCACCAGCAAGGCCACCAGCAATTCCACCAGCGTAAAGCCGCGGGGCGCGCGTTGGGACAGTTGTGATCGCATCAGCGGCCCATCACTGTGCTGACCTGGTAGACACTGTGCCCGGCCAGCAGCACTTGCACATCAACGCGCAGAAAGTTGGGATTCGGTGTCGGCCGCACCTGCTCCAGCAGCTCCAGCTGCAGCTCGGCCTGTGTACACGCCAGGGTGCTGTCGCCCACGCCCGGCATCTGCTTGGACAGGCGCAGTTTGACCAACTCATTTTCGGCGCACAGCTGGGCCAGCAGGACCTCGGTCTGGCGTTCGGCATTGCGGCTCAGAGCTGCCGTGGCCTTCAATCCGGCGCTCAGGGCAATCGCCACGATACCCAGCGCCACCAGCACTTCAATCAGGGTAAAGCCCCGGCCCCGGCGCGCGCTCATGGCGGCGCCCCGGCAGCGACAGACTCCACTGCAAATGGCCGCAAGCCATCGGTCCAGACGCGCAGCACCTGCTGCGGTGCCGCACTGCTGGTCAAGAAAATTTCCTGGCGCGCAATGATCGGGTCCGGCCCCAGCAACACCGGCTGCACAGTGCGGGCCCGGGTTTGCGCATCGAGCCAGCTTTGCGGCAAGGCTTTGGCCAGCACGCCGTCAAAGCGGAAGCCGGCACCGTCAAGCCGCCACCGCACCGGCACGCCATTGGTGCGCGACTGGGCCCGTGCGGACTCGAGCAGGGCCGCCAGGCGCTCGGCTTCGCGTTCAAGCTGCATCGACGCGGTGTCACGCAATGCCAGCGTGACACCGGCCGTGGCAATCGCAATGATGCTGATCACCACCAGCAGTTCCAGCAGGGTAAAGCCGTTCCGGCGACGCCGGATGAGCGGCGCAGGCCAGGCCGGCCAGCGGCTACTGCCAGCTGCCGATATCGGCATCTTTGCCCTCACCACCGGGCTTGCCGTCGGCGCCAAAGGACATCACATCGATTTCGCCCTTGACGCCCGGATTCAGGTATTTGTAGGGATTGCCCCAAGGATCGTTGGGCAGCTTGTCCAGATAGGGCTTCCAGTTGCCGGGCACCGGGTCGGTACTGGGCTTGACGACCAGCGCCTGCAGGCCCTGGCTGGCCGTGG
Source organism: uncultured beta proteobacterium (assembly GCA_903897925.1). Taxonomy (GTDB): domain Bacteria; phylum Pseudomonadota; class Gammaproteobacteria; order Burkholderiales; family Burkholderiaceae_C; genus Allorhodoferax. Next base: position 48,822 of record CAIUDG010000028.1, read on the forward strand.
GATAGCGTAGGTTGTCCAGTTTGTAAAGTTTGAGCGCCTGCACCAGATTGCCAATATCGGTACGCGCGGCAGTCACCCGCGCGTCGTCGGCGCGCTCCAGCACATTGGGCACGATCAGTGCGGCAAGTACCCCAATGATGACCAGCACCACCATCAGTTCAATCAGGGTAAAACCCCGGCGCAGACGGGAATTGCTTGTAAAAGTGTGAACCATGGATGCTGCCAATCTTTCTTTCAAAGTACGGCCCCCCGGGCCTGTGTCCATCCCCAGGCCGCAATTTTGCGGCCCCATAATCGACAGTATGCAATGGAATTTGCCACTACTGAGCAGCTACTGGGCACGGCGCCTGGGCACCCTGTGCGTATTTCTGTCGCTGGGCGCCAGTTTGGCGTACTGGACGCTGCAGTGGCCTGCCGACCTATCGGCACTGCCGGCCGCGCCCCCGGCTGGCGCCGCCGAGGCACTGCCCGGCGCCGACGCCGGCAGCCTGGAGCGCCTGCTGGGCGCGCGCGCCAATGCTGCCGCCAGCGCTGCCAGCGGCGCCGACCACCTGCGCCTGGTTGGCGTGGTGGCGCGCAGCCATGGCGCCGGTGCGGCGCTGATTGCGCCGGACGGCCTGCCGCCCAGGAGCTATGCCGTTGGCAGCGTGCTGCCCAACGGACTGGTGCTGCAATCGGTCACGCCGCGGCAAGCGCTGCTGTCGGGCAGCATGCAGGCGCCGGTCCGCCAGACCCTGGAATTGCCAGCGCCGCGCACGCCCGATTAGGCCCGCCGGCCGCTGCGCCAAGGCGCTGTGGCAGGCCGACAACAATCCGGACCTGAAATACAGGGACAATCCAGCCCATGTTTTTAATGTTTGAAGAAGCCGGAAAATTTCTGGCCGGTCGGATCCTGTCCGAGACCGAATCCTCGGCGCAAGTCGAACTCGACAGTGGCAAGCGCGTCAAGGTCAAGGCCGCCCATGTGCTGCTCAAGTTTGACAAACCGGCGCCCCAGGCGCTGATTGGCGCGGCCCAGGCGCTGGCGCAGGACATCGAGCTGGAAATGGCCTGGGAGTTTTCTCCCGAGGAAGAATTCGGCTTTGCCGAGCTGGCGCGCGACTATTTTTCGGCCCAGGCCACACTGGAACAGCAGACCGCCATGCTGTTCAAGCTGTTCGACGCGCCGCACTACTTCCGCCGCGCTGGCAAGGGACGCTTCCGCAAGGCCAGCGCCGACGTGATCGCCCTGGCCCTGGCCGGCATCGAGAAAAAACGCCTGCTGGCGGAACAGATTGCACAGTGGGCACAGCAGCTGGGCGCGGGCCAATGCCCGGCACCGATCCAGGACCAGCTGTACAAAATTCTGTTCAAACCCGACAAAAACGCCCCGGAATACAAAGCCGTGGTCGAGGCCTCGCGCGCCACCCACACCGCGCCGCTCGAGCTGCTGCAAAAAGCCGGCGCGATTCACTCGCCCTACCAGTTCCACTGGAAGCGCTTTCTGCTGGAAAACTTTCCCAAGGGCACCGGCTTTCACGCGCTCAGCGCCCCGCTCATTGCCGATGTTTTGCCGCTGGCCAGCGCGTCGGCATTTTCCATTGACGACTCGCAAACCACCGAAATTGACGATGCCCTGTCGGTGCAGGGCCTGGGCAGTGGCAGCGTCACGGTCGGCATCCATATTGCGGCACCGGGCCTGGCGATCCAGCCCGGCAGTCCGATCGACCTGGTCGGGCGCACACGCCTGTCCACGGTGTACATGCCGGGCTACAAGATCACCATGCTGCCCGACGAAGTGGTGCAGACCTATACCTTGCAGGAAGGGCGCGACTGCCCGGCGGTGTCACTCTATGTCACCCTGGACGAAGCCACACTGGAAATCAAGGACACCCGAACCACGCTGGAGCGGGTACCAATTGCACACAATCTGCGCCACGACCAACTCGATGGCCTGGTCACCGAAGCCTGGCTGGAGCACCCGGACCAGCCGGCGGACGGCAACCCGGAGCCCTTGCCGGCACTGCGTCCGGCGCTCAGCTTCCTGTTCCGCCTGGCGCGCGACCTGAAAGCCAAACGCGAAGTGGTGCGCGGCAAACCGGAAACTTTCAACCGTCCGGACTACAACTTCCGCCTGCACGGCAACGACGGCGGCGAGCCGCAAGGCGACGAAGAAGTCCGCATCAGCGTGCGCCAGCGCGGCGCGCCGCTGGACCTGATCGTGGCCGAAGCCATGATTCTGGCCAACAGCACCTGGGGCAGCTGGATGGCGGCACTGGGCGTGCCCGGCATTTACCGCAGCCAGGCCTCGCTGGCGCCAGGCGTCAAAGTGCGCATGGGCACCAAAGCACTGCCGCATGCCGGTATCGGCGTCAAAAGCTATGCCTGGTCGACCTCGCCCTTGCGCCGCTATACCGACCTGGTGAACCAGTGGCAGATCATCGCCTGCGTGCGCCACGGCCAGACCGCTGCGCTGGCAGCGCCGTTCAAGCCCAAGGACGCCGACCTGTTTTCCATCATCAGCAGCTTTGACACCGCCTATTCCGCCTACAACGCCTACCAGGGCGGCATGGAGCGCTACTGGACCTTGCGCTATGTGCAGCAGCAAGGCATCAGCGAAGTGGTGGCCAGTGTATTCAAGGAAAACATGGTGCGTGCCGAAGACATTCCACTGGTGCTGCCGGTGCTCGGTGCCCAGGGCCTGCCCCGCAATGCGCGGGTGCGGGTGCAACTTGGCAGCGTTGACCTGATCACCCTGGACATCCAGGGCAGCGTCACCGAGCGCCTGGACGCACCGGTCCAAAGCGCTCCCGATGACGATACCCAGGACGACGAGGAAGTCGCCGGGCCGATCGCCATCGCGATGGATCTGAGCGACAGCCCTGAGGCGACTGGCGATAATCCGACCCCGTGAAGCTCCCCCGTCTCAGCCCCCTGCAGTTGGCCTTGGGTGCATCCATCGCGGTGCACGCGGTGCTGTTGACGGTGCGGCTGGTAGACCCGCAGGACTTCAGCCGGATTTTTGAAGACACGCCACTGGAAGTGGTTCTGGTCAATGCGCGCAGCGTGGAAAAGCCCGAGAAGGCCAAAGCCATCGCCCAGGCCGCACTCGCGGGAGGCGGCGAGGCCGCCACCGGGCGTGCCACCAGCCCGCTGCCGCCCAGCGCCTTTACCGACGATGGCTTGAACCAGGAGCAGGTCAGTGCCAGCAAGCTGCAGCAGCTGCAAGACTTGCAAAACCTGCTGCTGGCGAATGTACGGGCGCAACTCGCAGCGCTGCCGCCTCCCAGTCCGAAACAACTCGCCGACCGCGCCGAGGCGCGCGAACAGGAAGAAAAACGCAAGCAGCTGTCCAAGTTGCTGGCCGAAATCGAACGCCGCATCAACAGCGAAAACGCCCGCCCCAAAAAGCGCTATATCAGCCCGTCTGCGCGCGAAGAAGTCTATGCCGCCTACTACGACAACCTGCGCCGCCGCATCGAAGACCGCGGCACCGACAACTTCCCTACCGTCAATGGCCGCAAGCTGTACGGGGAACTGACCATGATCGTTACGGTGAACCACACCGGCCTGGTGCTGAACACCGAAGTCGTCGAAAGCTCCGGCAACCCGGTGCTGGACCGGCGCGCTGCCGCCATTGCCCGCAGCGCCGGGCCGTTTGGTCTGTTCACGCACGCCATGCGGCGCCAGTTCGATCAAATTCTGGTCGTTTCGCGCTTCAAATTCACGCGCGATGAAACCCTGGAAGCCAAGGTATCCTCCGGACCATGAAAGTCGTTTCCCGCTGGATTGGCCTGCTGTTACTGGCCCTGTTGGCCCTGCAGATCTACTTTGTTGCGCGCATAGCCCTGATGACCGTGCTGGCCCCCGAGTCCACCGCGTTTCAACGTTCCGAGGCCTACCGCATTGCCCACAGCACCGGGCACCTGCCCTGGCGCCAGCAATGGGTGGATTACAACCAGATCTCGGACAACCTCAAGCGCGCCGTGATTGCCTCCGAAGACGATGCCTTCATACACCACGATGGCGTGGACTGGGCGTCGCTGGAAAAAGCCTGGGCGCGCAACTCCAAGGCAGAACAACGCGCCGAACAACGCGGCAGCAGCAAACCGCCCAAAGTGGTCGGCGGCTCGACCATCACCCAGCAACTGGCCAAGAACCTGTTTCTGTCGGGTGAGCGCACACTGCTGCGCAAAGCCCAGGAACTGGTGCTGACCATGGCCCTGGAACTGATTCTGGGCAAACGCCGGATTCTGGAAATCTACCTCAACAACGTCGAATGGGGCGAAGGCGTGTTTGGCGCCGAAGCCGCAGCGCAGCACTATTACGGCAAGCATGCGGCGCAGCTCAGCAGCATGGAAGCGGCACGCCTGGCCGTGATGCTGCCGCGGCCGAAATACTTTGAAAAGCTGCCCAACTCACCCTATGTCTGGGGCCGCGCCAGCGTGATCACCGCACGCATGCCGGACGCACAGTTGCCCGAATAAAGCGTCACGCCGCCTCTGTATCATCGGCGCCATGCTTGCCAAGTTGATGCGTTATCTGTTGCTGGGATTGGTCCGTCTGCTCACCGGTGCCCAGGCGCGCTGGTATGGCTGCCCGCCCAAGGCCGAACAGCGCATTTATTTTGCCAACCACCAGAGCCATGTAGATCTGGTCATGATCTGGGCCGCCCTGCCGCGCGAACTGCGCCAGGTCACCCGCGCCATTGCCGCGCGCGACTACTGGACGCGCACCCCCTTCAAGCGCTGGCTCACGCGCGAAGTCTTCAATGTGGTCTATGTCTCGCGCGAGCGCCATGCCGACGAAGACCCGCTGGAGCCGCTGATCGAGGCGCTCGAGCACGGCGACTCGATCATTCTGTTTCCCGAGGGCACGCGCGGCCACGCCGAGGCGCCGCAGAGCTTCAAGGCCGGCTTGTACAACCTGGCTTTGCGCTTCCCCGGCGCGGTGCTGGTGCCGGCCTGGATCAACAATGTGCAGCACGTGCTGCCCAAGGGCGAGGTGGTGCCGGTGCCGGTGCTGTGCTCGGTCACTTTTGGCGCGCCGATCCAGGTCCAGCCGGGTGAAGAGTGCAAAGCTTTTCTGGACCGCGCCCGGGCCAGCGTCATGGCCATGCGGGAAGTCTGAAACAGCATGTATTTCTATCTCAAAAACCTTCCCCCCACGGCCCAGATCGGCGCACTGTTCATTCTGGTGTTCGGTCTGCTGCTGCTGGCCAGCGTGCTCGCCTTTGCCTACTCGATCCAGGAATTTGCCGAAGCCCAGGACGCCGAGCAGCACCGTGCAGACATCGAACGTGCCTACGGCATTCTGCGCACCAGCTGGTTCATGGTGCTGCTGTTCTGGATCGGCTGGATGATCGGCAATGGCACCGCCCTGACCCTGTTCAGCGCCGTGTCGTTCTTTTCCTTGCGCGAGTTCCTGACCCGCTCGCCAACCCGGCGTGGCGACCACCGCAGCCTGGTGCTGGCTTTTTTTGTGGTGCTGCCAGCACAGTACTGGCTGATCTGGGCCGGCCACTATGACATGTTTGCGGTGTTCATCCCGGTCTATGTATTTCTGGCCCTGCCGGCCCTCAGCGCCATGGCAAATGACCCGCTGCACTTCCTGGAACGCAACGCCAAGCTGCAATGGGGCATCATGGTCTGTATCTACGGCATGAGCCACGTACCGGCGCTGCTGCTGCTCAAATTTCCCGGCTATGACAACCGCGACGCCTTTATGGTGTTTTTCCTGGTCATGGTGGTGCAAGTCTGCATGGTGACCCAGCACATTGCCTCGCGACGCTGGCAGGGACGGCCGATCGCGCCGGCCATCAGCAGCGGCTTTCAGTGGGGCAGCGCCAGCTTGGGCGTGTTCGTCGCCAGTGTCTTTGGCGCCGCCCTGGCCGGCATCACGCCTTGGGTGCCGGGCACCGCCTTTGCCTTTTCCTTCATCGCCTGCGTCGCTGGTACCTTTGGCCACTTTGTCATGAAGGCGCTCAAACGCGACCATGGCACGCCCTGCGGCAAGCCGCCAAACTATGCCATCACCGGCGCCGGCGGCCTGCTCGACCGGGTTGACGCTCTGTGTTTCGCCGCCCCGGTGTTCTACCACTCGGCGCGTTGGTACTTCAACCTGTAAGCCAGCGATGCGAATTCTTGGCATCGATCCGGGCTTGCGCACCACCGGCTTTGGCGTGGTCGACGAGGAAGGCGGTCAACTGCGCTACGTCGCCAGCGGCACCATCAGCACCCAGCACCTGCAAACCCAGGCCTTGCCGGCCCGGCTCAAGGTGCTGTTTGACGGCATTGGCGAGGTTGTAGAGCGCTACCAGCCCGACTGTGCCGCGATGGAAATCGTTTTCGTCAACGTCAACCCGCAGTCCACCCTGCTGCTGGGCCAGGCGCGCGGCGCGCTGATCACGGCCCTGGTGACGCGCGACCTGGCGGTGGCCGAATACACCGCGCTGCAAATGAAACAGGCCGTGGCCGGCCACGGCCGGGCACAGAAAAGCCAGATCCAGGAGATGGTCAAGCGCCTGCTCAGCCTCAACGGCCTGCCCGGCACCGACGCGGCCGACGCCCTGGGACTGGCCATCACCCACGCCCACGCCGGCAAGGCGATGGCGCGCCTGGCCGCCGCCGACAGCCTGGGCGCCGGCCTGCGCCCGGGCGCCAAGGCCTCGTACCGGGCCGGACGCAGCCGCGGCAGCTGAGCCATCTGCGGCGCAGCGCGCCGCTGCTGTCACAATATGACCGCGTTATGACAGCACGCCTGTGGCACTGCCACAGTTCCGCGGGCCGGATTAGCGCGCACCACAATGAATAAAGGCTCCGCTCATGCGTTGGAATCGGTTTGGTCTTCAATTGCGCCTGCAAATCCTGATTCAGGGCTTTGTACTGGTGGTTCTGCTGGCCTTCCAGGCCTGGATCTCGGAGCAGATCAGCACCCGTGCGCTGCGCGCGGCACAAGACCGCGTGGAAATCGTTGGTGACGGGGTGATCAACGCCCTGAACACCCTGATGGCGACCTCCATGGACGGCAATGATGTCATTTCAGACGCCAAAGTGCGCGACATGTTCATCCGCAAGATGGGCAGTTCGGACAACCTGAAAGAAGTCCGAATGATTCGCGGCAAAGGCGTGAGTGACGAATTCGGCCCCGGTTCCAGCACCGAAAACCCGGTCGACGCCATTGACCATGCAGTCCTTGGCAATGGCCAGCCAGTGATTCAAATCGACCACGACGCCGGCACCCTGCGTGCCGTGCTGCCCTATATTGCGCGCAAGGAATTTCGCGGCTCGCGCTGCCTCGGCTGCCACGGTGTCAACGAAGGCACGGTGCTGGGTGCGATCAGCGTCACGTCCGATATCAAGGCCGACCAGGACAACATCCGCCGCATCAATTTGCAGCTCTGGGGCGGCCAGCTGCTGCTGCAGATCATTCTGTTTTTTGTCATTCACTGGATTGTCCGGCGCCAGTTGCGCGAGCTCGGTGCCGAGCCACGCGAAGCCACCGAGCTGGCACAGCGCGTCGCCGCCGGCGACCTGAGCACCTCGATACCGCTGCAGGCCAATGACAGCAGCAGCATGGTGGCCCAGCTCGACCTGATGCAAAGCAGCCTGGCCCGGCTGGTGTCCAATGTACGCCGCAGTTCGGAACGCGTGGCCGTGGCCAGTAGCGAGATCGCCCAGAGCAACAACAACCTGTCGGCGCGCACCGAACAGCAGGCCAGCGCACTGGAGCAGACCGCCGCCGCCATGGAACAACTGGGCGCTACCGTCAGCAGCAATGCCGATTCGGCGCGCAGCGCCAATCAGCTGGCCGGCGAAGCCGCGCAGGTCGCCTTGCGTGGCGGCAACGTGGTCAGCGAGGTGGTGCAGACCATGAAAGACATCAATGTGTCTTCGAACAAGATCGCCGACATCATCAGCGTGATTGACGGCATTGCCTTCCAGACCAACATTTTGGCGCTGAATGCGGCGGTGGAGGCGGCGCGTGCCGGTGAGCAGGGGCGCGGATTCGCGGTGGTGGCGTCGGAGGTGCGCTCGCTGGCCGGGCGCAGTGCCACGGCGGCGCATGAAATCAAGGATTTGATCAATGCCAGTCTGAGCAAGGTGGAACAGGGCACTGCATTGGTGGATCGCGCTGGCGCCACGATGAACGATATTGTGAACGCGATTCAGCGGGTGTCGCAGATCATGCATGGCATCACTGCGGCTAGCAATGAGCAGGCCACGGGTGTCGCCCAGGTGGGTCACGCTATTACCCAGATGGACGAGGGTACGCAGCAGAATGCGGCGCTGGTGGAGCAGATGGCGGCGGCGGCGAGTAGCCTGAATAGTCTGGCCCAGGAGCTGGTGCAGACGGTGGCGGTGTTTAAGCTCGGCGCAGCGGATCAACACGGTACGCCGCATCGCCAGACCATGCTGTTACGCCCTTAGGTTGCGTGTTTCAGCGGCTGTTAGAAGTTTTGTTTCCTCCGCGTTCGGCTGTGTTGGCGTTCGCTGTGTTGCGTGCCTGCTCGTGGTTCTTTCCTCCTGCTTTGTTGGTGTTCGCTGCGTTGCGCGCTTTCCTTTGGCCTTCTCCTCCTGCTGTATTGGCGTTCGCTGCGTTGCGCGCCTGCGGGTTGGCAGGGGCTGACGAAGTGGGTGTACGTTCTCCGGCCTCGGGTCGCCGGGGTCTGCTTCTGGTGCGC
>CAIUDG010000029.1 GCA_903897925.1 uncultured beta proteobacterium
CGACTTGCAATCCAAAGTGTTTGCAGCACTGAAGACTAAAAAGCCAACCCAAGACACCCAAATGAGCCTGCTGTAGTGGCAAATTTTTAACCAGCTCTATATAAATCAACCACTTACGTCATTTGGTGTCGAACCCGGGGGCTCCCAGCGAGGGCGACGCATAACATGCTGCTCGCCACGGACACGCGGCATCAGAATGCCGGTTATCGGCGCATACTGCGTGCGCGGAAAGCGCCAACGTTAAGGCTGCTTTAGAGCGGATGCAAAGCCAACTACCAGCCCAAAGCCGAGATTAAACCCACCCGATGTACCCCATCCACAGCAAGCAGCACCACACCCCGTCGGCAGAATATATCCAGGCCGTCACAGGTTTCAGAAATCGACCGCTGGCCGCACCTGTGCCGGTTGCACAAAGCGCCAGTGACCTACCCAGCAGGCACAGCACAGTGACAGCAGGCCGGTCAGGGCGATCACCAGCATGGGTTGGAGCCAGGCTCCGGCGTAGGCGTCAAACATAGTGGCCTTCATGGCGCGCACGACCCAGGTCAGCGGCAGCCAGGGGCTGATGTCGGAGAACAGGCCCCCGCTCAGTTCCACTGGAATGATGGCGCCGGAACTGGACAGCTGGACCGCCAGCAAAATCATCGACAGTGCCTTGCCAGCGTCGCCAAAGGCCCGCGTCAGGGCGAACACAATGCCCAGAAAGGCCAACGCGGTGAGGGCCAGTGCCAGCGCAAACAGGGCTGGGTGCACCACATGGATGTGTAGCACCACGGTGGCCGTCAGGTAGAGCAGGCCGGCCTGGATCAGTACCAGCAGCATCGGAATCAGCACCTTGCCGGTGAATTGTGCCGGCCGGGAAAATTGCATGGCGTGCTTGGGCAGCACGCGCACGTGGAACAGGAAGGCGGCAATGCCGGCGCCCAGCCAGAGCGCTGCGGGAATCACGTTGGGCGCAAAGGCGCTACCGCTGTTGGGCACCGCCGCAACCACTTCCAGCACGGGTTTGACCGACTGCGCCAGCCCCTGGGCACTGCCCTCGGGCTGGTCCACTGTGGCCGGCAGTGCCGCCGCCAGCAGGTGCAAGCCGGCTGCCAGCCGCTCGGCCCCGGCATGCGCCTTGTGGCTGCCCTGGTTCAGCGTGTTCAATCCGCTGGACAGGTTGCTGGCGCCGTTGTCGAGTTCGTCCAGCTGGCTGTCCTCCGGCATTTTGCTGAGCATGGTGTGCAGTCCGCTGTTTATGGCGCGCACACCGCTGGTCAGTGCGCCCACCCCGGCGTTGAGTTTGCTGGCGCCGTCGTCGAGCCGGAGCTGGGCTTCTCCGGCCGTCTGCAGACCCGTGTCGAGTTGCACCACACCATCGAACAAGGCGTCCATGCCGTCGCTGACGCGGCTCGGTACCAGCATATTGCCGTGCGCTTCCTCGCGGAAGGCGGCAACGCCGGCACGCACGCGCTGACTGCCACTTTGCAGTTCTTTCATGCCACGCCCCATTTCGGCCTGGCCGGCAGCCAGCTGTTCGGCGCCGCTCTTTAGCCGGTCCAGTTCGGCCGGTCGCGGGTGCTTGGCTTCCATGGTGCGCAGGCCGGCGCCCAGTTGTTTGACGCCATCGGTGAGCTGATCGACGCCGCTGTACAGCCGTTGTGCGCCGGAGGCCGACTGCTGCGTGCCGTTGGCCAGCGCGTTCAGGCCCTGGCTCAGTTCATGTGCGCCGTTGTGCAGTTGGTCGACGCTCTGGCGCAGCGTGTCAACGCTGCGCTGCGACCCGGCCGCACCCAGCAGCACCAGCTGCCAGCGGCGCTCGTTGAGGTGTTCGTTTACGTCGTGGCCGAGTTCGCGGGCAAATTCCTTGGCCAGCATGGCGCTTTCAAAGTTATTGCCTTCGGACAGGTACACCACCAGTTTGCCGGCGCCTTCCTCATGGCCCGGAACGGCGTTGGAGCTGAAGTCTTTCGGAATCACCAGCGCAAAGGCCAGCTGGCCCTGCGCCACCAGATGCCGGGCCAGGGTTTCATCCTGGAAGTCGACAAAGCCAAAGGTCTGGCGCTGGCGCAGGTTGCTGACGACTTCATTGCCGGCGTTGAAAATTTTGCCGCGGTAGTTCACGCCCTGGTCCAGATTCACCAGCGCCACTTGCAGTGCGCTGGTTTTGGAGGCCGGGTCCCAGACGCTGGCCAGGTAAATCGCAGCATACAGCGCCGGAATACTGGCAACCACCAACGTTGCTGCCAGCAGGCGCGGAAAGCGGATGAAAAACAAAGCTTCGATGCGCAGAATGAACGTGACCTGGCGGAAAAATTTCATCACCTACCCGTATGTGGGGTGTTCCTTGGTAGTAGGGCGTGGCGCCGCAGGGGCCGCGCCCGTGGCGGTAGTTAGCGTCTGCATTGTCGCTCAGGATAGCCGCTGCAGGGTCGCAGGCACAATAGGCGCATGAACCACACTTCGCCCCTCCATCCGTTCCAGGCGCAGCCCTATCTGTTGCGCCTGATGCTGTCGCGCCCGCGTTTATTGGCGAGCCTGTTGATCGGCTTTGCCGTGGCCTGGCTGCTGCCGCCAACCCTGGTGCAGCAGACCGTCACGCGGGCCATTGTGGGCTGGAACGTGGGTGCTTGTCTGTACCTGGCGCTGGCTGCCAAGATGATGTTCTGGTCCTCGCACGAGCGCATGCGTACCCGGGCGCTGATGCACGATGAAGGCCGCTTTCTGGTGCTGGTGTTGGTAGTGACGGCGGCGTTGATGTGCATTGGCGCCATCGTGGCAGAACTGGCGGTAGTGAAAGATTTGAAGGGGGAGCTGCGCTATGCCCATATTGCGCTGGCGACTTTGACCATCGCTTCGTCCTGGGCCTTTACCCAGCTGATGTTTGCCCTGCATTACGCCCATGACTATTACGTCAGCGAAATGCGTGGTGAGCACGGGGGACTGGATTTTCCTGGCGGGCATGCGCCGGATTACGGTGACTTTCTGTATTTCGCCTGCGTGATCGGCACCTCAGGGCAAACCGCCGACGTTAGCTTCAGCAGCCGCAAGATGCGCCGCACCGGAACCCTGCATTGCGTGCTGGCATTTTTCTTTAACACCACCCTGGTGGCGCTGACCATCAATATTGCTTCGGGTCTGTTTTGAAACGCGCCACAACGCGCCGGTCGAGCCAGTTTTTTAGCCACCAGACCCAGCGCCCCTGGGCACTCCACCGGCCCCAGCTGGCGATGGCGCGCTGATCGCCACAGGACAGCAGGCTGAGCGTGCGCTGTGGCGGTTGGTGTGGCTTGAGCGCTGTGCCGTGGACGCAGGCGCGCAAATTGAAGTCCAGGGCGGGGCCGGCACGCTGCGCGGCGTGGCCGTTGCGGGCCAGTGCGCGGTCAGACCGGCTGCTGACATCGCCGGTGGCAAAGACCTGCGGGTGGCTGCGTGAGCGCTGGCAGCTGTCGACTGCGACAAAACCGGCCTCGTCCAGTGCCAGTCCACTGTCCTGCAGCCAGGCTGCGGCTTGCGGACCGGTACTGAGCAGGGGCACATCGCAGGCCAGGCTGGCACCCGAAGCGAGCACCACCTCACCCGCGCGGATGGCCACCGCCGCTTCGCGAATCAGTGTGATGCGGCGCGCATTTAGCGCGGCCAGCACTTTGAGTTGGAACGCTGCGGGGAAGTCGCTGGCCGGCAACTGCTGGCCGCTGAGCAAAGTCACGCTGCTGCTGGCGAAGCGTTGGCGCAGTGCCATGGCAATTTCCACGCCCCCAGCGCCGGCACCGATGACGGTAAAGCGCAGTGCCCGCGCGTCGGCCATTTCGGCAACTTTGGGCCACAGCGCGGCGAAGGACTCCATCGGGCGCAGAAACAGGCCGTGCTCGCGCGCACCGGGAATGCTTTGTTCCAGCAGGGCACGGTTTTGTACCGGCCCGGTGTTGATGCTGAGCCAGTCGTAAGGCAGGGTGCTGCCGTCGTCAAGCTGGAGCGTGCGCGCCTGTGCGTCAAGTCGGCGCACGCTGCGGCTGAGCCATTGCACGCCGCTGCGGCGCACCAGGGGCTCCAGCGGAATGACGCAGTCTTCGTGTTGGTAGTGGCCGGCCAGCAGGCCGGGCAGCATACGCGCATAGATCTGGCCGGCGTAGGGCGCCACCAGGACCACGCGGGCGCCGACCAAAGGGTGCTTGGCGAGTTGCGCCAGGGTGTGCATGTGCGCCTGGCCGGCTCCCAGCAAGACCAGCTGGCGCGGCAGATAACCCGGACCGTCGCCAACGGGCTGCGGATCCGATTCGGCGGGGTCGTGGAGCGGGGCGGCGGACATCGGCGCTATTGTTCCATGTTCTGCTGCGCTGACGCTGACGCTGACGCTGACCTGCGCCGCGGTGTCAGGGTGCGCTGCAGCGCCAGTGCTGCCAGTGGCAGCGCCGCCAGCAGCGCCAGCGACGTGAGCAGTGCCGGGCTGTACAGGTCAGCCAGGCTGTGCAGCTGTGCCAGTTGGCGCCCGGCATTCACATACAGGCTGGTCGAGGTCAGCATGCCGAGCTGGCTGGCCCAGTAAAAAGTCAGCGGGCGCAGGGTGCTCAGCCCCATCGCCAGGTTGATGGCGAAGTACGGTACCACCGGCAGCAGACGCAAGCTCAGCAGGTACCAGACGCCATGGCGCTGCAGGCCCCGATTGAAAAGGTCCAGCTGGCAGCCAAAGCGCCGTTGTACGGCCTTGCGCAACACATGGCGCGACAGTCCGAAGGCCAGTAAGGCGCCAATGCTGGAAGCAAAGGAGCTCAGCAGCAAGCCCCAGCCAAAGCCGAACATGGCGCCGCTGGCCAACGTTAGCAGCATGGTGCCCGGCACGGACAGTGTGGAGGCCGCCACATAAAGCAGAAAAAACAGCAGCCGACTTTGCAGCGGCGATGTGTGCGCGGCTTCGCTCAGCCATTGCTGGTGCTGTTGCAGATAGTCCAGCGACAGGTACTGGTACAAATGCAGCGGCAGCAGGGCCAGCAGCACCAGCCCGGCCAGCATCTGCAAGCCGCGGACGCGGTTCATGGCGCCGACGCCGCAATGCGGATGCAGCCGCTGGCATCGATCTCCAGCGGCACTGGAATCAGGGCTTCGCCGACGCAGTCGCCACGGTCGCAGACGCCGTCCTGCCAGCGGTAGCGGGCGTAGTGCACATTGCACTGCAGATGCTGGTGTGGCTGGTACAGCAGTTGCTCCTGGCGTGCGGCCAAGGGCACGCCGAAGTGGGCGCAGCGGTTGGCAAAGGCGGTAATGGTGGGGCCGCTGCGCAGCAGCAGCAGGGAAAACGGTGTGCTGCCGTGCAGGGCGCCGGCGCCGGGCAGCTGGCACAGCAGGATCTGGCCGTCGCCCAGCGCCGCGCGGTCACCGACCACGGTGCCGATGGCCGGCGCGTTGGGCAGGGCTTGCCAGGCTGCGGGGGAGGGGTCTGCGCGCATGGGCCGGATTGTGCCTGTGCCGGGGATTTGGCGTGGCGCGCTCGGGAATTGTGCCGGCAGTGCCGCCTGGCCCGGCCTCAGGCCGAGGCCACCCCGTGGGCGCCTGCAAAGGCCAGGCCGGCAGCCACGCCACCAAAGCGGTTGCCTTCCACCAGCGTGGCTTCGGGCATGGCCTGGCGCAGCGCGGCCACCAGGGGCCGCAGCGCCGACGAGCCGCCGGTGAGGTAGACCGCATCGACTTGCTGCAGGCCGGCCTTGGCAACACACTCGCGGGCGCAGGCGACCACTTGCTCAATCGCGCCGCGCATGGCCTCGGCCATGGCGTCGGCGCTGACTTGCGGGTGGAGCTCGGGATCGAGAAAGTCGAACTCCACCGACGCATCGCTGCCGCTGATGGAGCAGGCAATCTTGGCTTTTTCGACCTCGGCCAGCAGGCGGTGGCCGTACTGGCCCTCAAGTGCCGCCATCAGGCGCCGGTGCAGGCGTTGGTCGGCAAAGTCGGTCCACAGTTCGCGCGCGAAGTGCATTGCCTTGCGGGTGTAAGCCTGGTGGATCAGGTGCCAGGTGCAGAGGTCGAAGAAGACGCTGTTGGGGACCGGGCGGCCGCCGGTGCCCAGGTGCTTGTAGCCCAGCAGTGGCATGACCGTGCTGAGGTCGAGCAGGCGGTCGAAGTCGGTACCGCCGATGTGCACGCCGGTGGTTGCCAGCACGTCCTGGCTGCGGTCGGCGCGGCGGCTGTGCGCCGGGTCGAGTTCGATCAGGCTGAAGTCGGAGGTGCCGCCGCCAATGTCGACCACCAGCACCCGGCTGGCCTGGGTGATGCGTTGTTCGTAGTCGAGCGCCGCGGCGATGGGTTCAAACTGGTAGGCGATGTGCGTGAAGCCGGCTTCACGCGCGGCCCGGCCCAGGGTTTGCTGGGCCAGCGCATCGCGCTCCGGGTTGTCATCGACAAAATGCACCGGACGCCCGAGCACGGCGTGTTCCAGGGGCGCGCCGACATGGGCTTCGCAGCGGCGCTTGAGTTCCTTGAAGAACAGCACCACGATGTCGAAGTAGCGCATGCTGCGGTCCCCGACGGCGGTGTATTCGTCCATCAGGGCGCTGCCAAGCAGGCTTTTGAGGGCGCGCAGCAAGCGGCCTTCGGTGCCGGACAGATAAGCCTGCATGGCTTCGGCACCGTACAGCACGCTGTGCGTTTCGGTGGCAAAAAAGACGGCAGTGGGCATTTCGGCGCGTGTGCCGTCCAGCGGCACCACGCTGAGCTGGCCCTGGGCGTCGATCAGCGCGGCGGCTGAGTTGGAGGTGCCAAAGTCAATGCCCAGCACCAGGGGCGCGGCCGCTGTGGCCGGGGTCTGCGCCGCCGTCACTGGGCCGCGGGCAGCACCTGCTGCAGGAAGCGGGACAGATCGGCAATTTCCTGCGGGTGCAGGCTGTGCTCCATAGGGTAGCTGTGCCATTGCACCGGGTAGCCCAGCGCCTGCAGGGCATCGCGGGTGCCACTGCCCCAGGCTGGCAGGACCACTGGGTCGTGTGTGCCGTGGCCGAGAAAAATAGGCGTATTTGCATTGGCGCTGTGGCGTTCCTGCAGCAGGCTTTCGGCCAGCGGCAGGTAGCCGGACAGTCCGATCACGCCGGCCAGCCGGTAGGGCAGGCGCAGGGCGGTGTGCAGCGCCATGGCGCAACCCTGGCTGAAACCGGCCAGCACAATGTGTTCGGCGGCGATGCCGCGGGCGATTTCGTGCTCAATCAGGGCCTGGATGGCGCGCTGCGAATGTTCGATGCCGGCACGGTCCTGGCGTTGTTCCAGGTTGGCGCCGAGGATGTCGTACCAGGCGGGCATGCGGTAACCGCCGTTGATGGTGACCGGCATTTCCGGTGCGTGTGGGAACACGAAATGGATGGCGGCGCAGCCGCGCAGATCGAGCTCGGGCAGCAGGTTGGCAAAGTCATGGCCATCGGCGCCGAGGCCGTGCAGCCAGATGACGGCGGCGCTGGGGTGGGGCGCGGAGTCGCGCTCGATACGGGGAAGCAGGGGCATGGGGTTCAGGAGAGCAGGGCCTGGGCGAATTCGCGGGCGTTAAAAGTTTCCAATTCGTCGAGTTTTTCACCGACGCCGATAAAGTACACCGGAATCGGCCGTTCGCGTGCAATTGCCGCCAAAACGCCGCCTTTGGCGGTGCCGTCGAGCTTGGTCACAATCAGGCCGGTCAGGCCGAGTGCATCGTCAAAAGCGCGCACCTGGGCCAGGGCGTTCTGTCCGGTGTTGCCGTCGATCACCAGCAGCACTTCGTGTGGGGCGGTTGGGTCGGCCTTCTGGATCACTCGCTTGATTTTTTTCAGCTCTTCCATCAGGTGCAGCTGGGTTGGCAGGCGTCCGGCTGTGTCGATCAGCACCACATCTTTGCCGCGCGCCTTGCCGGCGCTGACGGCATCAAAGCTGACTGCCGCCGGGTCGGCGCCGTCCTGGCTGATGATTTCGACGGTGTTGCGATCGGCCCAGATGCTGAGCTGTTCCCGTGCGGCGGCGCGGAAGGTGTCGGCCGCTGCCAGCAACACACTGGCGCCGCCGTCGGCCAAATGCCGGGTCAGCTTGCCGATGGAGGTGGTCTTGCCGGCACCATTGACGCCAGCCACCATCACCACGGTGGGCAGCTGCTGGCCAATGACCAGCGGTTTTTGCAGCGGTTGCAGCAGTGTTGCCAGTGCCTCCACCAGCGCCGCTTTCAGGGCTGCGGGGTCGCTGATGCCCTGGCTTTTGGCCTGCTTGCGCAGGGCTTCGGTCAGGTAGTCGGTGGCGGCGACGCCGGCATCGGCCATGAGCAGGGCCGCTTCGAGTTCCTCGAACAGGGCCTGGTCAATCTTGGTGCCGCCGAAAACGCCGGAAATACTGGAGGCGGTTTTGCCCAGTCCGGCCTTCAGTTTGGCCAGCCAGCCGCGGCGTTCAGGGGGCGCCACAGGCGTGGCCGGGGCCACCGGCACGGCGGCGGCGGGGGCCGGGCCAGGCGCGGTATCCGGGCTGGGGCCCGGGCTGGGAGGGGATTTTTTTTTGAAAAAGCTGAACATGTGTGGCGTTCTTAGAATGGCACATTCTATGAAACACATCCCACGCTTCCCTTGCACTCCCTTTTTGCACCTGGTTCTGCTGCTGCAATTGGGCCTTGGCGCGCTGTCTGCGGCGGCTCAGCAGGCGCCGCCGGCGTCGGCCAGCGCCCAACAGTTCACGCTGGCCAACGGCATGACTTTGCTGGTCAAGCCGGACCACCGTGCACCAACGGCAGTGCACATGCTGTGGGTGCGCGTGGGCTCTATGGACGAGGTCGATGGCACCAGCGGCGTGGCGCATGCGCTGGAACACATGATGTTCAAGGGCACCCCCAGCGTCAAGGCAGGCGACTTTTCGCGCCGGGTGGCGGCCCTGGGCGGGCGTGAAAACGCCTTCACCAGCAAAGACTTCACCGGTTTTTTTCAGCAGATACCAGCGTCCCGGCTGGAAGCTGTCATGCAGCTGGAGTCAGACCGCTTCGCCCACAACCAGTGGAGTGATGCGGAGTTCGTCCGCGAAATCGAAGTGGTGAAAGAGGAGCGTCGCCTGCGCACCGAAGACAACCCGCATGCGCGCCTGCAGGAAACCCTCGATGCGGTGGCGTTTCAGGCCTCGCCCTACCGGCGCCCGGTGGTCGGCTGGATGAGCGACCTTGAAGCCATGACGCCCGACGATGTGCGTGCCTTCTACCAGCGCTGGTATGTGCCGGAAAACGCGGTGCTGGTGGTGGCTGGCGATGTCGTGCCGGAGCAGGTGCGGGCGCTGGCAGAACGCTATTACGGCAGCATTGCGCCGCGCGCGCTGCCGCCGCGCAAGCCGCGCGTCGAACCGGAACAAAGCGGCATGCGCCGCTTTGACTTCAAGGCGCCGGCCGAGCAGGCGTATGTTGCGCTGGAGTTCAAGACGCCCAGCTTTGCCGTGGCGGCGCTCGATCCGGCACACAGCGACGCCGCCAGTGACGATGCCCTGGCGCTGACGGTGTTGGCAGCGGTGCTCAGCGGCTATGACAACGCGCGCCTGGAGCGCGCCCTGACCCAGTCCACCGACCATGTGGCCGACAGCGCCCAGGCCAGCTGTGGCCTGATGTCGCGCGGCCCGCAAACCTGTACCCTGGCCGGCGTGCCGGCGCAGGGCAAGAGCGCGGCCCAGGTGGAGGCGGCGCTGCGCGCCCAGGTCGCATTGATTGCCAAAGATGGCGTCCGCGAAGAAGAGTTGCGGCGCGTGAAAAACCAGTGGGTAGCGTCCGAGGTCTACAAGCTCGACAGCGTGTTCAATCAGGCGCGCATTCTGGCCACGTACTGGATTCAGGGATTTCCGCTGGACAGTGACGAACGCCTGATTGCCCGCTTGCGTCAGGTCACCGGGGCCCAGGTGCAATCGGTGGCGCAGCGTTATTTCGGCGACGACGCCCTCACGGTGGCCACACTGCTACCGCAGCCGCCCGACCCCACGCGCAAACCACGGCTGGCAATTCCCGGCATGCGCCACTGACAACTGAGTACGGCATGGCAACACTTTCTTTTTCTTTCCTCTCCCACTCCTGTTTCCTGCGCCGCTGCGCCGGTCTGGCGCTGCTGTTCAGCAGTGCGGCCTGGGCGGCGCTGCCCATTGACCATTGGACCCAGGCGTCCGGGGCGCAGGTGTATCTGGTGCAGAGCCCGGCGATTCCGATGCTGGATGTGCAGATCGACTTTGATGCCGGCAGCCGGCGCGACCCGGCAGCGCAGGCCGGCCTGGCCGGCCTGATGGCGGGCGCCACCAGCTACGGTGTGCGCGCCAGTGGCAAGCAGGCGGCGCTCGACGAAAACGCGCTGAGCGACGCCTGGGCCGATCTGGGCGCCAGCTTTTCCGGCAGTGCCAGTGCCGACCGGCTCAGTTTCAATCTGCGTTCCCTGACCTATCCGGACTTGCTGGCGCAGGCCGCTGAACTGGCCAGTCGCCAGCTGGCAGAACCCCTGTTTCCGGACGCCGCCTGGCAGCGTGACCGGCCCAAGCACATCGCCGCGCTGAAGGAAGCCAACACCCGGCCGGCAACCCTGGCCGCCAGGGCCTTTGCGCAGGCGGTGTATGGCAGCCATCCTTATGGCTACGAGACCACGGCCGACACCTTGATGCACATCGGGGTGGCCGATTTCCGCGCCTTGCATGCGCGCGCACTCAAGCCTTGCGCCGCCAAGCTCAGTATCGTCGGGGCGCTGGACCGGGCGCAGGCCGATGCACTGGCAACCCAACTGCTGTCGCGCCTGCCCAGCACCAGCTGTGCGGCGCAGCCTGCGGTGGCCGAAGTGGCCGCGTTGACGGCGCCGCACCAGCAACAGCTGGCCTTTGCCTCGGCGCAAGCGCATGTGCTGATCGGCCAGCCGGGCATCCGACGCAGTTCACCCGACTACTTTGCCTTGCTGGTGGGTAACCATATTCTGGGCGGTGGTGGCTTTACCGCGCGCCTGACCGAGGAAGTGCGCGAGAAGCGTGGACTGACCTACAGCGTCTACAGCTATTTCATGCCCGGCTTGCATGCCGGTGCCTTCACCATCGGGCTGCAGACCCGCCCTGACCAGGCGGCGCAGGCGGTGCAGCTGGTGCACCAGGTGCTGCAGCAGTTTGTCGCCCAGGGGCCAACCGAAGCCGAGTTGCAGGCCGCCAAGGACAATCTGATCGGCGGCTTCGCGCTGCGCCTGGACAGCAACCGCAAGCTGCTGGATAACGTCTCCAATATCGCCTGGAACGATTTGCCGCTGGACTACCTTGACACCTGGACGGCGCAGGTGGCGCGGCTGACGCTGGCGGACGTGCGCAGTGCCTTTGCCCGAGCGGTGCAGCCGGAGCGTCTGGTCACGGTGGTGCTGGGCGCGCAGGATGCCACGCCGGAGCCCGCGCAGGCCGCCGCCGCGCCAGCCAAGCCCAAAGCACCTTGAGACCTCAGTTAAGCTAGCGCCATGCGAACCAAAGCCAGTAAACCTTCCGTGCCCCCGTCCAAACGTCCCCCGCGCCCGCGCAGCGTGCAAAGCCATGAGGTGCGCATCATTGGCGGCCAGTGGAAACGCAGCAAGCTCAAAGTCGCCGACAAACCCGGCCTGCGCCCAACGCCAGACCGGGTGCGCGAAACCCTGTTCAACTGGCTCGGCCAGGACCTGAGCGGCTTGCGTTGCCTGGATGCCTTTGCCGGCACCGGCGCACTCGGCCTGGAAGCCGCCTCACGCGGCGCCACGGAAGTGGTGCTGGTGGAACAAGACGCCGCGCTGGTGGCGCAGCTGGAAAAAACCCGGGCCCAGCTCGGTGCCACCGGGGTGCGGGTGCAGCGCGGCGACGGTGTCGCGGCGATTCGCCAGGGCCACGGCTATGACCTGATTTTTATTGATCCGCCGTTTGACGCGCCGCTGTTCGAACCGGCGCTCAAGGGCTGCGCCGCAGCCATTGCGCCAACCGGCTGGATTTATCTGGAAGCCCCGCAGCGCTGGAGCGATGCGCAACTGGCAGACCTGGGCCTGGTGCTGTACCGGCATTTGCGTGCCGGCGCGGTGCATGCCCATTTGCTGCAGCGGGCGCCTGTTATTTCGGAGCCTGCTACTTTGGAGCCTGCTGCATGAGCACCACCGTGACCGCCGTGTTCCCCGGCACCTTTGACCCCATCACCCTGGGCCACCAAGACCTGATCCAGCGCAGTGCCGGCCTGTTTGGCCAGGTGGTGGTGGCGGTCGCCATGGCGCACCACAAAAAAACCCTGTTCACGCTGGACGAGCGCCTGGCCATGGTGCGCGAGGTGTTTGCGCCGCTGACCAATGTGCGGGTCGAGCCTTTCACCGGGCTGGTGGTCGACTTTGCGCGCAGCCAAGGCGCGCAGGTGATGGTGCGTGGCGTGCGGTCCGTCACCGATTTTGATTACGAAGCCCAGCTTGCCGGCATGAACCGCGCACTGGTGCCGGTGCTGGACACCGTGTTCCTGACGCCGGATGCGCGTTACCAGTTCATCAGCAGCACCCTGGTGCGCGAAATCTCGGCTTTGCAGGGCGATGTGGCGCAGTTTGTGGCGCCGTCGGTGCTGGCCCGCTTGCAGGCCCGGCGCCAGGGCAGCTAAGCGCAGCGTTTGCCGCTGCTGGCCGCCTTAAGGCAGCGTCGCTGCCATGGTGGCGCTGGCGCTTTGGCGCAAATCCGCAAATCCGCTCACCGGCACGATGTGCACCTGGTTGGGTGCTGCGGCGTTGCTGTTCCACAATCGCAGGTAGGCAAAGTAGTAGCCCACCGGGAACGGTTGCGCGGTCGTGCCGGAGGGCAGGCCGGAAACGCTTGCGACTCCGCCCAGACCGACCAGGCTGCTGATGTCGGCGCTGTTGACCACCGCGCCAAAGCGCGTGATTACCAGCTGTCCGTGGTCCCAGCGGTGGGGCGTGGTCGGCGTCAGGGTCAGGTTGACCTGGCCCAGTGCGGCCACGCCGTTGCCCAGGGTCAGGCCGGCTGGCGCGCTGATGGTGCTGGCACTGGGGCTGATGCTGCTGGCCTGGGTGCGCGTGAAATCGGGGGCGCTGAGCCAGATCTGGTAGGCGCCGGCACCTTCTGTGGGGGTGTGCGACACCAGTGTCGCTCCGGGGTTGCCGTTCGACTGGTAGGGGCCGACCAGCAGGTCGCCATCGACTACGGGCTCGGCAGCCAGGAAGGTGCCGCTGAACGGATCGGTCTGGCGGAAGCGAATTTCGTAGGGTGCGCTAGTGCCCGGCACGGTTTGGTAGAACTGAAAATTGCTGGCCGTCGGGTTGGCGGCGCTGGTGCTGACGGTGTATTCGTTGGAGGCCTGCACCGGCACCGGTGTGGCGGCGCTGGCCAGCACGGTGGTACTGTTGCTGGTCACAGGAACCGACTGGATGATGGTGGTCCTGGCATTGCGACCGCGCACCACAATGTCATAGCTTTGCGAACTGCCACTGACCGGGACCGGCGACAGCGTGAAGCTGCCATCGGATTGCACATTGGTCCAGCGCGCCACCTGGTAATAGGTTCCGTCGGCGGACAACTGCTCCGCCTTGACCACGAAGTTGGCGCACAGCGGGTTGCAGGCGATATAGCCGCTGATGCTGCCGGACTGGTCACGGTCATAACCGTGCAGCGTGGGGTTGAGCATGTAGGCATAACCAGCGCCATGGCGAAAACGCACGATGTCGTCTCCGACGTTGAATTCAATCGCCAGATTCAGGGTGTGGTCGGCCCGGACGGTAAAACTTCCCAGCAGCGCCAGGCCCTGATCCGGGTTGGCGATTTCCAGCGGATAGGCGTTGCCATTGGCTTCCACCACGGCGGCGTTGTAGGGCAGCGACTGGGTCGTGCTGACTGTAGCCGCGTCCCAGGACATCAGGTTCAGACGGATTTGGGCGTAGGTTGCGGCAGGAATATCTGCGCCGCTGAGTATCGAGGCGAGTTGGCCGTTGTTCAGGTTGTTCAGGTCCACCACCGGGTTGTTGGGCAGATAGACATGCACCCAGCCAGGGGACTCGAGGAGGTCCACCGCACTGGCGCTGGTGTGCAGCGAAATTTGGTTGATAGCCACATAGGCGTGGCTGAAATCGCTGGATGGACCGTCGGTGATCGATGTCGCCAAGGTTCCGCTGCTGCTGCTGGCGCTGCCGGCACTACCGCCGCCACATGCCGCCAGGGCCAACAGTGCGGCCAGCATGGTGGCCGCCAGGCCCCACTGCCATGGCGCTAGTCGATAAAGGACAGGGGAGATTCGCATCAATTTGGGTCCAACGAAGGCGCAATTTATATCTGGTCGCACCGCTAGGTGCGTTACCGTACGGTGATAACTATATAGCCGAATTTGTTGCCGATCATTTCGCTGAAGTAAAAGTGCTGGTGCTATTCGCGTCGGCACCGGGCTGGTTTCTGGCCGCGGCCGGAACTATGGGTGCGAATAGCTACCAATGTCTTGTCAATGGCTATCGATAGCCTCCTGTAGTCAGCCGAAGTCTTCAGGTGCTGGCCAGGGACGCTGGTTGCCGCGCAATACCTCGAAGGCGCGGCTGAGTTGCAGCACGCCCAGGTCGTCAAAGCGCTGGCCGGCAATCTGCAGGCCGATCGGCAGGCCGTCGTCGGTGTAGCCACATTGAATGCTGGCGGCGGGCTGCTCCGACATATTGAAGGGCACGGTGAAGGCAATGTGTTCCAGCGGGCGCAGCGGGTCGTTGGTGGGGCCTGGCAGTTGCGCGTCAAATGCAGCGATGGGCGCGGTCGGCGAGATGACATAGTCATAGTTCCGACAGGCCTGTACCGTGGCCAAGCGGGTGGCATGGAACTGATTGCAGGCGACAAAGGTTTGCGGGCCGCTCAGGTCGGCTGCGCTGTCGGCCCAGGTGCGAATATAGGGCAGCACGGCATCGCGCTGCTCTGGCGCCAGCGCCGCCAGGTCCAGATGCGAGCGCATGCGCCAGGCAAAGTCCATGCCGCTGAGCATGTGTGGTGTCAGAAACGGCGCCATCGGTTCGATCACCGCGCCAGCGGCTTCCAGCAGACGCGCCGCCTGCACCACCGCTGCCTGCACTTGCGGTGCCACCGGCAGGCCACAGCCGGCGTCCAGCAGCAGGCCGATGCGCACACCGCGCAACATTTCCAGCGGCGCGTCCCAGGCGTCCCACTGGATCGCCTGGAACGGCAGTGCCATGCTGTCGCGCTCATCGGGCCAGCACAGGGCCTGCATCATCAGGGCGGCGTCCTGCACTGTGCGGGTCATGGGTCCGGCGACGCGGCCGGTGTAGGGTGGGTCGATGGGTATGCGTCCCAGGCTGGGTTTGAGTCCATAAATGCCGCACCAGCCGGCCGGCAGGCGGATCGAGCCGCCAATGTCGGTGCCCAGGTGCAAAGGGCCATAGCCGGCCGCAGCGGCAGCGGCGGCACCGGCACTGGAGCCGCCGGGGGTTTTTCCAAGGTTCCAGGGATTGCGTGTCAGCGGGTGCAGGCTGGACACGCTGGACGACAGCATGCCGTAGTCTGGCATGGTGGTCTTGCAGAGCAGGATGCAGCCGCTTTCGCGCAGCCGTGCGGCCGGTGGCGCGTCGTCCGGCGCCGCGAGCGGGCGGGTGGCGCGGGTGCCCAGCGGTGTCGGGTCACCCCGGGTGGCAATGTTTTCCTTGAGGGTCAGCGGCACCCCGTCGAGCGGGCCCAGGGCTTCGCCACGCTGCCAGCGCCGCTCGGATTGCTGCGCCTGCTGCAGCGCCTGCTCCGGCCGCCAGAGGTAGCTGGCGTGCAGCAGCGGTTCCCAGCGTTCCATGTGTGCCAGCACGGCGCGCGTGACTTCTACCGGCGACAGGGCTCGGCAGCGGTAGGCCGCAACCAGGGCGGCGGCGCTCCATTCGTTCAAGGGCAGCGCGCGCTCGGTGGCATGGTTCATGACGGTAGCAATGTTTTATTGGATGGGCAGCGGCAATTATGGGTCCGTTGGCGATAATCGCCGGATGGAGCGCAACACACCATGGCACTGACGATTACCGACGAATGCATCAATTGCGATGTCTGTGAGCCCGAGTGCCCGAACCAGGCTATTTTTCTCGGCCCCGAGATTTACCAGATCGACCCACAGCGATGTACCGAGTGCGTCGGCCATTTTGACGAACCGCAATGTGTGCAGGTGTGTCCGGTCGCCTGTATTCCGGTGCACCCACAGCACGTGGAAGACCGCGAAACCCTGTGGCAGAAATACCGCCGGCTGCAGGCGGCAGCCAGCGGGGACGCTGCGCCTACACCTGCGCCTGCGGATTAGCGCTTGCGCATTCCGTTATTTTCGCTGTGCGCCTGATCAGACAGGTGGGCGTCGCCGCGTGGGTGTTTTCTTTTGCGCTGGCCTTTGGGGCCGGCGGCTTTTTTTTCGTGGGCTGCGTTGGGCGGCTTGGGTACGAAAGCGCGAAAGTGGGGCGCAGCCTTGGGTTTGGCGGCTGCCGGTTTGGCCGCCGAAGCGCCTGGGTGGGCTGCTCGCTGGTGACGGGCTGGTGTCGGCTGGGGCTGGGCGTGCACTTGGGCTTGCGCTTCCTTTTGTAAGCGTGCTTGCTCCATTTGGTGCGCCAGTTCGGCATCGCGCTGGGCGGCGCGGTCGGTATCGGCTTTTTGCTGCGGGCTGCGCGGGTCGTCGGCCGGCACCACCACGGCACCGGTGCAAGGGACGTGGCCGTAGCTATTGCCACAGCGGTAGACCGGTTGCGGCCAGCCCGGGTTGGGCGCGCACAGGCTGAGTAGCAGCAGGGGCGAAATTCGGAGGACAGACTTCACGGCGCTTCCCCTTGGGAGTCAATAGCGCGCTAGGGTAGTTCGGTGCGGCCCGGTGTGTTGTCTGCTTGTGCCGGTGGCGGTGCTTTGGGTGGCTTGGGGCGCGGTGGCTTGCTGGTGTGGATGCGCATGGTGGCCTTGTCCATGGCGCCGGCCAGCAGGTCGGGCACAGCCAGTAGGGCGCGGTCCAGCGTCTGTTCGATGGCGATGCGGTGGTCTTGCGAGGGCTTTTTCAGCACCCAGCTCACCACCTCGGATTTGTCACCCGGGTGGCCAACACCGATGCGCAAGCGCCAGTAGCGGTCACTGCCAAGCTGGGCGTGGATGTCGCGCAGTCCGTTGTGGCCGGCATGGCTGCCGCCGAGTTTGAGTTTGGCTTCGCCGGGGGCGATGTCCATCTCGTCGTGTGCCACCAAAATTTCCTCGGGGGCTATTTTGAAGAAACGCGCCAGCGCGGCAACCGACTTGCCGGACAGGTTCATGAAGGTCTGCGGTTGCAGCAGCCAGACCGTCTGGCCGTTGATGCTGGTGCGTGCCAGCATGCCGTGGTAGCTGCGGTCCATTTGCAGTCCGAGCTTGAGCTGGCGCGCCAGTGCGTCGATCCACCAGAAACCGGCGTTGTGCCGGGTGGCTTCATATTCCGGGCCGGGATTGCCCAGGCCCACAAACAGTTTGATCATGCGGGGATGTTAGTGCAAAGCCTGCGCGCCAATGACAACGGCCCACCGAAGTGGGCCGTTGTGAAGGCAGCAAAAAGCGCCTTATTTCTTGGCAGCAGGCTTGGCAGCGGGTTTGGCCGCAGCCTTGCCTGCAGCAGCCTTGGCAGGAGCGGCAGCATCAGCAGCAGGCGCTGCTTCAGCGGCGCCGGCAACGGCCACCACAGAGACCACGACCGGGTTGTTCTTGCCGTGCGTGACAGCGCTCACGCCCTTGGGCAGAACGATGTCATTCAGGTGCAGCGAACGGCCCTTCTTCAGGCCGCTCAGATCCACCGCGATGAATTCGGGCAGGTCGGTGGGCAGGCACAGAACTTCGATTTCGGTCAGGATGTGGTTGGCAATACAGCCGTCGGTCTTGACTGCAGGAGAGTTCTCGTCGCCGCTGAAGTGCAATGGCACCTTCATGTGCAGCTTGGTGGTGGCGTCAACGCGCTGGAAGTCGATGTGCAGAATCAGCTGCTTGAAGGGGTGCATTTGCACGTCACGCAGCAGAACCTTTTGTGCCTTGCCAGCAATTTCCATGTCCAGCACGGAAGAGTGGAACGCTTCTTTCTTCAGCGCGTGCCACAGGGCGTTGTGATCAATTTCGATCAGGCTGGTTTCGGCGGCTCCGCCGTAAACGATACCGGGCGTGCGACCGGTGTTACGCAGACGGCGGCTCGCACCCGTACCCTGCTTTGCGCGCTCAAAAGCGACGATGTTCATAATTTACTCCTGAAGGAATCCACCGCGACCAGTGTGATTCCGGTTAATACAAAGCATCTGGTTCCTGCCCCATGCAGGGATGCTTACTTTTTGTTCAGAACAGGTTTTCCTGGTCCGAGAACAAGCTCATCACCGACTCGCCCTTGGCAATGCGCTGGATTGTTTCGGCAATCAGCGGAGCCACGGACAGTTGGCGAATTTTCTGGCACTGCGCTGCGCTGGTGCTCAGGGGAATCGTGTTGGTCACCACCACTTCGTCGAGCGCGCCGCCGGTGGCAATGCGATCAATGGCGGGGCCCGAGAAAATCGGGTGTGTGCAATAGGCGTAAACCTTTTTGGCGCCACGTGCCTTCAGCACTTCAGCCGCTTTCACCAGGGTGCCGGCGGTATCGATCATGTCGTCCATGATGACGCAGTTGCGGCCTTCAATTTCACCGATCACGTGCATCACTTCGCTAACATTGGCGCGCGGGCGGCGCTTGTCAATGATGGCCAGGTCGCAACCAAGCTGCTTGGCCAGCGCACGGGCGCGCACCACACCGCCAACGTCGGGCGAGACCACAATCAGGTCTTCGTAGTTTTTCTGGCGCAGGTCACCCAGCAGCACGGGCGACGCGTAAATATTGTCAACCGGAATATCAAAGAAGCCCTGGATCTGGTCGGCGTGCAGGTCCATGGTCAGCACACGCGCCACACCGACGGCTTGCAGCATATTGGCAACCACCTTGGCGGTAATAGGGACGCGGGTGGAGCGCGGACGGCGATCCTGGCGGGCATAACCGAAATACGGAATCACGGCGCTGATGCGTTCGGCCGAGGCGCGCTTGAGGGCGTCGACCATGATCAGCAGTTCCATCAGGTTGTCGTTGGTGGGCGCGCAGGTGCTTTGCACCACGAAGACGTCACGGGCACGCACGTTCTGGTTGATTTCGACGGTGACTTCACCGTCAGAGAAACGACCGACGGTTGCGGCGCCCAGCGAAATGCCGAGGTTCTCGGCAATAGCCGCTGCCATGCCGGGATTGGCATTGCCAGTGAAGACCATGAAATCGGGGGGGGTGGGTGCCTGCATTCGGATTCCAGCGAAAAGATTGGTTTTACGTAGTCACTTTGCGCATACCGTCGTCAACATCTGTTGGACAACAGATTTGGCAGGGGAGGAAGGATTCGAACCTTCGCATGCTGGAATCAAAATCCAGTGCCTTAACCAACTTGGCGACTCCCCTACACAGGTTGGCAGCTCACGCTACCTACCGATAAACCATCGCTGGGTGCCCATCCCCACAGGGGATGCACATCCAAATTGCTGCAAATTTTTACCTCGGAGGCCATGGGCGCTCCAGCCAGGTCAACTTCATGCAACAAGTGCGCAAATACAGCACTTCCAGAGCCCGTCATTCTACCATGGAGACCCTGGGAATCGAGCCACTCAAGGGCTTGATTCATACCGGGGCACAACCTCTGGGCAACGGCCTGCAAGTCGTTTCGGCCAAAACCGAATGCATTAGCAGCGAAGCCTGTGATTATAGCAGGCTCTGAGTCACGTTTTAAGTCCGGGTCGCAGAAAATTTTTTGGGTATTCAATCCGGCGTCCGGTTTGACCACCAAAAATCGAGCTTTGGGCAGCGCAAGCGGCGTGATTTTCTCACCAATTCCTTCGACCCAGGCGTGCTGGCCACTTAAAAAGAAGGGCACGTCGGCGCCCAGGCGCAGGCCGATTTGCATCAGTGTCGGCAGCGGCAAGTGCAGGCGCCACAACTGGTTCAGTGCCAGCAGGGTGGATGCCGCGTCGGAGGATCCGCCACCCATGCCGGCCTGGGCCGGTACCGATTTGAGAATGCCGATGTGCGCACCCAGTGTGCAGCCGGACGCTTGTTGCAGCGCGCGGGCGGCGCGCAGCACCAGGTCATCGGCCGGCAATGCCCAGCTCAGGTCTTCGCGGCTGAGCTGGCCGTCGTGGCGCAGGTCGAAATGCAGGGTGTCGCACCAGTCGATCAGCATGAATACCGACTGCAGCAGGTGGTAGCCATCAGGGCGTCGGCCGGTGATGTGCAGGAACAGATTCAGTTTGGCCGGGGCCGGAATGTCGTAGAGCGACTGCATGCGGCGATTATCGGTGCCAGCAGCACCGGCACTCAGCGCTCCAAAATGATTTTTAGCTCGGATAGCGGTTGCTGGTCGACGTTGTGCGCGTAGATGCGGTCGTTGCCAAGCTGGCTCAGATCGGCTACCCAGTGGCTGGGAGCTCCGGACTGGCCCTGCAGCCAGGCAAAAAAGTTGGTTACCGGGATGCTGGCACCGGTGACTTCCCGCGCCAGCGCATCCAGGGAGTCGTATTGGCGTTCTTCATTGGCGGTGCGCATCGAGGCCCGGTTGGCATTCCATTGCAGGCGGGCCAAGGTGGTGCCGAGTGGCGAACTCAGCACCAGGAAGCCGCGCTCGGGTGCGCCTTGCAGGTCGAAGTTGGCAGAAAAGGCCTGGACTGGCGTGCTGTAGACCTTGACGGCGAGTTTGCCTTGCCAGTGTGGGGCGTCTGACGCCGTTGCCGGTGCGCGACTGGCGGCACAACCCGACAGCAGCAGGACAACGCTGTACAGCGCGGGCAGCAGCCAGCCGCGCGCAAGGGCACTTACCATGCGTTCAGTCGCTTCATGGTTTCGAGCAGGGTTTCGTTGTCCGGGCTCAGCGCCAGCCCTTCTTTCCAGATCGTCTGGGCCTGCGCGGTCTGGTGCAGGTTCCACAGGACTTCGCCCAGGTGCGCTGCAATTTCCGCATCGTGTTTGTTCTGGTAGGCGTCGCGCAGAATTTTTTCTGCTTGCTGCAGGTTGCCGCTGCGGAATTCGACCCAGCCCATGCTGTCGGCGATGTAGGGGTCGTTGGGGGCAAATTCGAGGGCTTTGGTGATCAGCGCGCGGGCTTCGCTCAGGCGGATATTGCGATCGGCCAGCGAATAGCCCAGTGCGTTGTAGGCGTGTGGATAGTCGGGTTTGCTGGCAATGACCTGGCGCAGCAGGGTTTCCATTTCGTCGGGCTTGCCGATTTTTTCAGCCGCCATGGCCAGATCGTATTGCATGTCCGCGTCCTGCGGGTTGTCGCGCACGGCGGCCGACAGTAGCTCGTATTCGGCCTGGTATTGCTTGTTTTCACGCAGCAGGTCGGCTTCCGCATTGAGTTTGTTGCGCGCGTCGTCGGCCTGGGTTTCGGGAACTGCGCGGATCAGCGCGCGGGCTTGCTCGAGTTGCCCCTGGCGGGCCAGGATGCCGGCGCGGCGCGTTTCAATGCGCAGGGCATCGGCCGGGCTGTCAATCTGATCCAGGTATTGCTGGGCCAGCGCGGGTTGCTGGTTTTGCTCGGCGATATCGGACAACAGGAAATAGGCCTGCACCAGGCCACGGTCGGTTTCACCTTCAGGCTTGTCCTCGCCTGCGGCGCTGCTGGCACTGCGGGCGGCGGCCTTCAGGTCAATGTATTTTTGCAAGGAACTGAGTGCCGCCTGGCGATCCCGGTCTTGCAATTCGATGGAGCCGCGCACCAGCCAGGCGTCGGGGAATTCGGGTGCGGTGCGGGTCAGCAGGTCCACCTGTGCCGCGGCTTCGGTGTAGCGCTGGTCTTCCAATAGCTTGCGCACATAGCCCATGCGCAGCTCGGCTTGCGGACCACTTTCCAGGTGCTGGCGCAGCAGCGCCTCGGCTGCCGGCTGCTTGGGGTCCATCAGATTGATGGCCAGGCGGGCGGGTTGATCGGCCTTGGCGTCGATGGCGGCGCCTTTTTGCGCCGCATCAAGTGCAGCGTCTGGCTCGTCGTTGAGCAAATGCATGGTGCCCAGGGCGGCGTAGGCGGCCGCGGCGGTGGCCGAATTGCCAAGGTCTGGCCCCAGACTTTGTTCCAGCGCCTTGAAGGCAGCGGTCTTGTCGGCGGCACGGGCGAAGAACGCGGGCAGTTGGTCGATCAGGACGATGCGCGCGGCCACTGGGCGACTGGCCAGGGCGCGGCGATTGACGTCCACCGTATCGGGCAGTTTATTGAGCGCAACCATGATCTGCAACAGGTAGCGATGTGCTTGGTCGGAGGCGGGCAGCGCATGGGCCCAGGCTTGGGCCGCTAGCAATGCCGAGTCGCCAGCGCGTGCGCGCAGGGCGATTTCAACGCTGCGCTCGTACAGAGCGTCGACACCGCCTTTGCGCGCGGCGTCCAGCAGGTACTGGTAGGCCGTGGGCAGATCGCCGGATTGGGCGCTCAGTTCACCGACCAGGATTTCGTAAAACAGGGTGCCGCTCAGTGCCGTCGATGGTGCCGCTTTTTCTTGCGCGCCGGCGACAGAAACGAACAGGGTGCAGGCAAGCCACACCAGAGCAGAATTCTTCATGCGCTTGAATCGGGTCATCGGGCCATAATAATCCAAGCCGCGAAGCTTTTCCCAACCTACACCAATACATGCCTGAGTTACCGGAAGTTGAAGTTACCCGCCTGAGCTTTGCCGATGCCATCTGCGGCGCCCGCATCATTGCAGTTCGCCTGGGCCAGCCGCTGCGCTGGCCGCTCGGGGTGGTGCCGCAAGTGCTGGTCGGCCAGCAGGTGCTGGCGGTACGCCGGCGCGGCAAATATTTATTGCTGGATCTCAGTGCCGGCCTGTTGCTGCTGCATCTGGGCATGTCGGGCAGTCTGGCTTTTAGCGCGGCGCCGCGCGCGCCAGGAAAACACGACCATTTTGACCTGCTGACTTCGCATGGCGTATTGCGCTTGCACGACCCGCGCCGCTTTGGTGCTGCCGTGTTTGCCAGCAGCGAAGCCGACCCGGTGGCGCTCAAGCTGCTTGGGCGGCTGGGCGTTGAACCTCTGGGCGACGCTTTTGATGCCGAGGCCTTTGTGCAGGCGCTGAAGCGGCGTGGCACAGCAATCAAGTCGGTGTTGCTGGCCGGTGAGGTGGTGGTCGGGGTGGGTAATATTTATGCGTCAGAGGCGTTGTTTCTGGCCGGCATTCGACCGACCTGCCGGGCCAGCAAATTGAGTCGGCCGCGGGTCTTGCGCTTGCGCCAGGCGATTCGCGACGTGCTGGCACGGGCGGTTGCGCTGGGTGGCAGCACCTTGCGCAATTTTTCCAACGCGCACGGCGAGTCGGGTCACTTCCAGCAGCAGACCATGGTGTATGGGCGTGGCGGCGAGCCGTGCCGGCATTGTGGTAGCTTGATTAAAACGATTCGCCAGGGACAGAGATCAACTTTTTTCTGTCCGGCTTGTCAGAAACTGTAGGGCGTGCGGGGCGAGCGACTGTGGCCGATGCTATATTGATCCATTCACGGGGGACCCTTGGCTAATTCTTTTAATGATCAGTTGGACCAGCACGGGGCATGGCGGCGCGAATTTGCATTGCGGCTGAAGTTGCTTGGCGAGTGGATGAAAGACCATGACTTGCTGGACGCCGCTGTCGAGGAGCGTCTCAAGCGGCTGGAAACGCAGGTGCGTTCCGACAAGGTCATGGTGGCTTTTGTGGCCGAGTTCTCGCGTGGCAAGTCAGAGATGATCAATGCGATCTTCTTTGCCGGCTATGGCCGGCGCATCATGCCGGCAAGCGCTGGACGCACCACCATGTGTCCTACCGAAATGGGCTATGACGCCGATGTCCCGCCCTGCCTGCGCCTGTTGCCGATTGAAACTCGCTTGCAGCCGCAGGCGCTGATGGAATGGCGCATGGTGCCGGAGAAGTGGATTCGGGTCGACCTCGATGTCAACAATCCGCAGCAGCTCGCCAGCGCGCTCGAGATGGTGTCGCAGACGCGCAAGGTAAGCCAGGACGAAGCCCGCATGCTGGGGTTCTGGAATCCGCAAGCGCCTGAAGACAATCCCCAGCTGGACGCGCAGGGCATGGTTGAGGTGCCGAAATGGCGCCACGCGCTGATCAATATTGCCCATCCTCTGCTCAAGCAGGGCTTGGTGATTTTGGACACACCAGGGCTCAATGCCATTGGTGCCGAACCGGAGCTGACGGTCAGCCTGATTCCGCAGGCGCAGGCGGTGGTGTTTATTCTGGGTGCCGATACCGGCGTGACCAAATCCGATCTGGCGATCTGGCGTGAGCACCTGCTGTCCGAAGACAGCCACTCCGATTCCCGCCTGGTGGTGCTGAACAAAATAGACACCCTGTGGGACGAGCTCAGCACGCCGGCGCAAATTGAGGCGCAGATACAGCGCCAGAAAACCAATACCGGCGACCTGCTCGGCGTGGACATCAGCAAAGTGCTGGCGGTGTCGGCGCACAAGGGCCTGCTGGCCAAGGTCAACAATGACCCGGAGCTGTTGCTGAAAAGCCGCCTGGGCGAGCTGGAAGAAGCACTCGGCAACGGCATGCTGATGGGGCGCCAGCGCATACTCGGCCAGGCCATGAATTCCGGCATCCAGGAGTTGCGCAACGAAACCGGTCGCGTCATCAATATTCGCAAGCGCGATCTGACCGAGCAGATGATGGAACTCACCGGCCTGAAAGGCAAGAACAGCTCGGTGATCAAACACATGCGCAGCCGCATTGCGCAGGAGCAGGCCGAATTCGATCTGGGCGGTGCCAAGATCCATGCGGTGCGCTCGGTGCACCTGAAGCTGCTTAAAGAAGTGTTTGGCATTCTGGGCGCCAAGGTGCTCAAGGCCGAAATGGTCCAGCTGGGCCAGGCACTGGGCCAGCGCGGCCTCAAGCTGGGTGTGAAGAAGGCCTACGGCGAAACCTTTGTGCGCCTGCGCGAAAACATGAAGAAGGTGCAGGAGCTCACCGGCGACATCCACACCATGCTGTCGGCCACCTTCAAGCAGCTCAACGCCGAGTACGGATTTTCCTTGCAGATCATCGACCAGCCCCGGCTCGAGGTGTATCTGACCGATCTGGATACGGCAGAACGCAGCCACCTGCAGTACCTGGGCATTGGCAATGTCTTCAAGCTGGCGCAGGCCGAGTTTTCAGAGCGGCTGGTGCGTGCCCTGTCCACCCGGGTGCGCAGCATTTATGAATCGGCCCTGGGTGACGTGGAGTTGTGGAGCAAGGCGGCGGCGGCACAGCTTGATGCCCAGTTGCGTGAACGGCGGCGCAATTTTGTGCGCCGGATTGAAGCCATTGACCGGATTCAGCAGGCCACCGGCGGCCTGGACGAGCGCATCGACGAGATCGGTCAGCAGGAACAGGCGGTGGAAGCGCTGGAGCGCAAGCTGGTCGAACTGACGGCCTACCTGATGGCCGCCAATGAAGGGCTGCATACCCCGATTGACCTGGTCGTCTGAGCGTGGTGGCGGTATCGGCTTCGGCGAGTTTCGCAACCCGGCTGGTGCAATGGCAGCGGCTGCATGGGCGCCATGACCTGCCGTGGCAGGGCAGCCGCGATCCCTACCGCGTCTGGCTGTCGGAAATCATGTTGCAGCAGACCCAGGTCGCCACGGTGAAAGCTTACTTCGCGCGCTTTCTGCAGCGTTTTCCGGACGTTGCCAGTCTGGCCCGGGGCAGTGAAGACGAAGTGCTGGGTTTGTGGAGCGGGTTGGGCTACTACAGCCGGGCGCGCAATCTGCACCGTTGTGCGCAGGCCATTGTGCAGCAGCATGGCGGGGTGTTTCCCCAGGACGCCGCTACGCTGGCCGAATTGCCCGGCATTGGCCGCTCCACTGCCGCGGCAATTGCTGCGCTGTGTTTTTCCGAACGGGTGGCGATTCTGGATGCCAATGTGCGCCGGGTCGTGACGCGGGTGCAGGGCTTTGCCGGCGACCTGGCACAGGCCGCACAGGAGCGCATGCTCTGGACCCTGGCCAGCGAATTGCTGCCGGGTCCGGCCGCGGCCGCCGCGGATATGGCGGCCTATACCCAGGGCATGATGGACTTGGGCGCGTTGTTGTGCAGCCCGCGCCGACCGCAGTGTTCGCAATGTCCGGTGGCGGGTGTGTGCCGGGCGCAGGCCGACGGCAATCCGGAACAGTTTCCAGTGCGCACGCGCAAACTCAAGCGCAGCAGCCTGTCCCTGTATCTGTTGCAGGCGCAGACGCGCCAGGGCGAGGTGTTTCTGGTCCGGCGTCCGAACCAGGGCATCTGGGCCGGTCTATTCTGCCTGCCGGTGTTTGCCGACGAGGCCGCCTTGCGCGCCGCGCTGCCAGCGGCGGCACGGCGCCAGTTGCAGCTGCAACCGGCCTTTCTGCATGTGCTGACCCACCGGGATTTGCATTTGCATACCGGCCGTCTGCTGCTGCCCGAGGCGGCAGCGCTGGACTTGCCCGGTCAGTGGGTCAGCGCGCAGGAGTGGCCCGGACTGGGCCTGCCGGCACCGGTGCGCAAACTGCTGCAGCAGGGCTGAGCGGTTTCAGGTGTCGAGCTCGCGATGGCGTGCGAGGGTGGTCCAGGCCGTCGCAAATTGCCGGCTGAGTTGCTCCACCAGATAGACCGAGCGGTGCTGCCCGCCGGTGCAACCAATTGCCACCGTGACGTAGCTGCGGTGGTCGCGCACCAGTGCCGGCAGCCAGGCCGCAACAAAATCGCTGATGTGCGTACGCATGCGCAGCACTTCGTCTTGTGCCTGTAAAAATTCGATCACCGGGGCATCGCGTCCGGTCAGGGTCTTGAGGGCCGGTTCGTAGTGCGGATTGGGCAGCATGCGCACGTCAAACAGGAAGTCGGCATCGCGTGGCACGCCGCGTTTGAATCCAAAAGACTCGAACACCAGCGTCAGCTGCGTGGTTGGCGCGGCAATCAGCGCCTTGACGTTGCTTTGCAGCTGGCTTGGGCGAATCATGCTGGTGTCAATGACATGCGATTGCTCGCGCAAGGTGGCCAGCAGCTCGCGTTCCAGTTCAATCGCTTCGACCAGGGCTGGCCGGGTTTCCGGTTCGTCCGGGCGATGGTGTTGGGCGGCCAGGGTTTGTGACAGGGGATGGCGTCGCCGCGTCTCGGAGTAGCGCCGCACCAGGGTGCCGGTGGTGGAGTCGAGGAACAGTGGCTGCACCCGCATGCCGCGTGCGCGCAGTGCGTCCAGTTGCTGTGGCACCTGCGGTAGCGAGGTGGCACTGCGCACGTCCATGGCGATCGCCCGGCGGTGCGCGCCATTCTGGATTTGCAGTTCGACCAGCGGCAGCAGCAACTCCGGCGGCAGGTTGTCGACGCAGTAGTAGCCGGCATCCTCCAGCGCATGCAGGGCAATCGACTTGCCTGAGCCGGACATGCCGGTGATCAACACGATATCCATGGGCATTCCTTGCGCGTTATGGGCTGCTGCCGAGCAGCATCTCCCGGGCATGTGCCAGGGTCGTGTCGCTGCGCTTCTCGCCGCCCAGCATGCGGGCGATTTCTTCGGCACGCTGCGCCTGCGGCAGCGCTGTGACGCTGCTCAAGGTGCGCCCGGCCTGCAATTGTTTGGCCACCACCAGGTGGTGGTCGGCACAGGCCGCGACCTGGGGCAGGTGGGTCACGGCCAGCACCTGGCGGTCCTGCCCGAGCTGTTGCATCAGGCGCCCGACGGTTTCGGCCACGGCACCACCGACGCCGGAGTCGACCTCGTCAAAAATCAGTGTCTGTGCGGTGCCGAGCTGGCTGGTGGTGACGGCGATGGCCAGCGCCATGCGCGACAGTTCGCCACCGGAG
The DNA here is from genome assembly GCA_903897925.1 of uncultured beta proteobacterium. GTDB lineage: Bacteria > Pseudomonadota > Gammaproteobacteria > Burkholderiales > Burkholderiaceae_C > Allorhodoferax. The sequence continues at coordinate 27,730 of CAIUDG010000029.1, forward strand.
GCCACTTTGCTGACGGCACGGGGGGTGCTGCCGGCATGGCCTGCGACCAGAAACTGCACCTCTTCCAGCCCGCTTTGTTGTGGACTGTCCAGTGCCACCAGCTGCACCTGGAACTGGCCGCCCTGCATGCCCAGCCCCTGCATGGCCTGGGTGATGGCCTTGGCCAGACGCGGCGCGGACTGTGCACGTTGCCTGGAAATCTGCCGTGCTTCGGCGTAGTACGCCTGCTGGGTTTGCTGTTCGGCGCGCTCCAGCGTGGCCAAATCGGCGGCAGCGTCGAGTTGTTGCAACTCTTGCTTCCAGCCGCTGAGCAGCGCCGGCAGTTCTTCCGGCAAGCGCCGGTATTTGCGTGCCAATCCCACCCACTGGGTCATGCGTTCGTCGAGCTCGGCCAGGCGCTGCGGATCGAGTTCACTGTGCCGTGCGTAGCTGCGCAGGCTGTGCGCGCAGTCTTCCACCTGGGCGATGGCACTGTGCAATGCGTTGACCGGGTTGTCGAAAGCGGTTTCCAGATGCAGCTGGCTTTGCAGTTGTTGCAGTGCTGCATGGAGGGCGTGCAGGGCGTTGTCCTGTCCGTCCTGCAGCAGTTCTACCGCCGCCTGGGCGGCGTCTTGCAGGGCCTGACCGTTGGCCAGGCGGCTGTGGCTGGCATTGAGTTCGGGCCATTCCTCGGGCCGCGGCTGCAGTTTGTCCAGGTCCGCAATTTGCCAGGCCAGGCGCTCGCGCTCGTTTTGCAGGGCATCCTGGGCTTGCACAGCGCGGGCCAGGGCGCTCTGGGCCTGGCGCCACTGGCTCCAGAGTTCGGTCAGCTTCTGCGTGCTGAGCTGGGCGTAGGCGTCGAGCAGCTGGCGCACCGCCTCGGGGCGGGTCAGGCTTTGCCAGGCGTGCTGGCCGTGGATGTCGAGCAGGTATTCGCCCACCAGGCGCAGCTGCTGCGCGGTGGCAGGGCTGCCGTTGATCCAGGCGCGGCTTTTGCCCTGGGTGTCGATGGTGCGGCGCAGCAGCAAGGTCTCGGCGTGGTCAAAGCCGCCTTCGGTGAGCTGCGCTTGCAGGCCGGCCGCGGTGTCGAATTCGGCGCAGACTTCGGTGCGCTGGGCGCCTTCGCGGATCAGGCCGCTGTCAGCGCGGGCGCCGGTGACCAGCTGCAGCGCGTCAATCAGAATGGATTTGCCGGCGCCGGTTTCTCCGGTGAGTACCGTGAAGCCTGCGTGCAGGTCCAGATCGAGTTCGCTGACGATGACAAAGTCGCGCAGAACAATCCGTTTCAGTGCCATCGCTCAGGCCACTCCTTCATTCCAGTGCATTTTTTGGCGCAGCGTGTCGAAATAGGTCCAGCCCCGGGGATGCAGAAAGCGCACCTTGTGCTCGGAGCGTTTCACCACAATGCGGTCGCCGGGCATCAGCGAGGCCATGCTTTGCATGTCGAAGTTGGCACTGGCGTCGCGGCCGGCGACGATTTCAATGGCCACTTCGGTGGCGTTGGACACCACCAGCGGGCGGTTGGACAGGGTGTGCGGGGCAATCGGCACAATCACCCAGCCGTCGATCGCCGGGTGCAGCAGCGGGCCGCCGGCGGACAGGCAGTAGGCGGTGGAGCCGGTGGGGGTGGAAACGATCAGGCCATCGGCGCGTTGATTGGCGACGAAATGGCCGTCCACTTCCATGCGCAGCTCGACCATGCCGGCGGTGCCGCCGCGGTTTACCACTACCTCGTTCATGGCCAGCGCACTGAAGATGGTTTCACCGTCGCGCTCTACGCGCGCCTGCATCAGGCTGCGCAGGTCTTCCTGGTAGAAGCCGGCGAGCATTGGTTTCAGGGTCTGCTTGTAGTGGTCCAGCGCGATGTCGGTGATGAAGCCCAGACGGCCCTGGTTGATGCCAATCACCGGCACCTTGAAGGGCGCCAGCTGGCGCCCGATGCCGAGCATGGTGCCATCACCGCCGACCACCAGACCGAGGTCGCAGCTGCGGCCGATGGCGTCAACGCTGAGGGTGTTGTAACTGCCCAGGCCCATGTTGGCGGCTGTTTCGTCTTCAATCACGATGTCCGAGCCCTGGTCCATCACGAAGTGCGCGATTTCTTCCAGCGCCCGGCGCGCAGGCGCGTCGGCGGCTCCAGGGGCACCGGTCTGGTACTTGCCAAAGAGGGCGATTTGTCGAAATTGGCGCGGAGCGTGCATTGGCAAATTAAATCACTAAGCGTGTGACGGTTTGGATTGTTGCCGAAAAAAGTATCCATTTGCATGATTCCCGGCGCCAGCGGCTGGCGCAGCGCCATAAGCCGGGTCACAAAACCGTAAAATGCGCGGATGCTCGATGAACGCTCCAAGTTGTTGCTGAAGGCGCTCGTTGAGCGTTACATAGCCGATGGCCAGCCGGTCGGCAGTCGCACGCTGTCCAAAGCCTCCGGGCTGGAGTTGTCGCCAGCCACCATCCGCAATGTCATGTCGGACCTGGAAGAGCTGGGCCTGATTGTCAGTCCGCATACCTCCGCCGGGCGCATACCCACAGCGCGCGGTTACCGCCTGTTTGTCGACACCATGCTGACGGTGCAGTCGGGGCAGTACAACACGCACAGCCTAGCGCCGGACCAGCCGCAAAAAGTGATTTCCAATGCGGCCCACCTGCTGTCGAGCTTGTCGCAGTTTGTCGGCGTGGTGATTGCGCCGCGGCGCTCTTCCGTATTTCGCCATATTGAATTTCTGCGTCTGTCGGAGAAACGCATCCTGGTGATTATTGTTTCGCCCGACGGCGATGTACAAAACCGGGTCATCTACACCGAGGCCGATTACGAGCAGGCGCAACTGGTCGAGGCGGCCAATTACCTGAATGCCCATTTTGTCGGGCTGGACCTTGACCAGGTGCGCCAGCGCCTGCTCGACGACGTGGAAAGCCTGCGCTCCGAAATTGCCGCGCTGATGCAGGCGGCGGTGACGGTGAGCTCCGAGGCCATCAACGAGACCCAGGACGAGGTGGTGATTTCAGGCGAGCGCAATCTGCTGTCGGTGTCCGACTTTTCCGGTGACCTCGGGCATTTGCGCCGGGCCTTTGATTTGTTTGAACAGAAAGCCCAGCTGATGCGCCTGCTGGATGTGGCCGGGCAGGCCGATGGCGTGCGCATTTTCATCGGCGGCGAGAGCCAGGTGGTGCCGTTTGAAGACTTGTCGATTGTCAGCAGCCCGTATGAAGTGGACGGTAAAGTGGTCGGCACGCTGGGGGTGATTGGCCCGACCCGGATGGCCTATGACCGCATGATTCAGATTGTCGACATCACCTCCAAACTGGTGAGTAACGCGCTTAGCCATCCAAAGTTGTAGCGGAAGGCTGCGCTGGCGCAGCTTATCCTTCACAATCTGCTCCAGGCGCTGCCCCCGCGACTTGTCGACGGGGTTGCCAACAAGTACAGGATGAGGAGGCGGGTTTGAATCTCCGTGCCATGACTCCGGCCGAGTCGATGCAGTTGCTGGAGTTGGAAACCATTTTTGCCCACACTACGGTGGGCATCGCCTTTACGCGCAATCGGGTGATTGTGCGTTGCAATCCAGCGCTGGAAGCCTCACTGGAATTCGGGCCCGGTGAACTCAATGGCCGCGCGACCGACATCTTTTTTGCCACCCGCAGCGAATACGACGCATTTGCCCGGCAGGCACGCGAGTCCCTGCTGGCGACGCAGCATTTTGTCGGCAGCGCCGATTTGCGCGGCAAATACGGCAAGACCATTCATTGCAAGGTGCGCGCTTCGGCGCTGACCAGTACGCTGCTGAACGAAGGCACGGTCTGGCTGTTTGATGACATCACGGCACAGCAACTGGCGGCGACGGCGCTGGCCCAGGCCAATGCCGCGCTGCAGGCGGTGATGGTGAATGCGCCGCTGGGCATTATCTTTACCAAAGACCGGCAGATTACCCGTTTCAACCGGCGCTTCCAGGAAATGTTCGGCTTTGGCGAGACCGACCCGACCGGGGTCCCCGGGCGCGCCCTGTTCCCCAGTGACATGGCCTATGCCGAGGTCGGCCGCATTTATGCGCCGCAGCTTTCGGTCGGCATGCCGTGCTCGCATGAGCTGGACATGATGCGCCAGGACGGTGAGACCTTCTGGGCCCAGCTGGTGGGCTATGTGCTGGACCCGGAGGATGTCAGCCAGGGCACGATCTGGATCATCAGCGACCGCAGCCAGGAGCGGGCCCAGGCGCAGGCCATGCAGCGCGCGCTGTTTGACAGCCAGATGTTGCTGGACAACGTGGTGGTCGGCATTCTGTTTTTGAAGAATCGGCAGGTGCAGCGCTGCAACCTGCAGGCGGAACGCATTCTGGGTTTTGCGCCGGGTACTTTGGTGGGGCAGTCGAGCCGGGTCTGGTATCCGAGCCAGGCCGAGTTTGAAGCCGGCGTCGATGTGTACGAGCAACTTGGCCGCCAGCCCTCGGCTTCGGTGGAGCGTCTGCACCGGCGCAGCGATACCGGCCAGGTGTTTTGGTGCCGCATGACCGGACGCGCCTTCGATACCGCGCATCCGAACGAAGGTGGCTCGATCTGGATGTTGGAAGACACCACCGAGCGGCACAACGCCGAGGCCCAGCTGGTGGCGGCGAAAACCCTGACCGACGCGGTCTTCAACAGCGCCAATGTGTCCATCATCTCCACCAATGTCGATGGCGTGATCAGCCTGATCAATGACACCGCTTTGCGCTGGCTTGGTTATTCGCGCGAAGAGTTGCTGGGTCGCAGCACGCCTGCGGTGATCCATCTGGCGGCCGAAATGGCGCAATACGCGCAGCAGCTGAGCCGTGAATTGCAGCGCCCTATCGTTCCCGGTTTTAGTGCCTTTGTCGCCAAAGCGGCCTTGTACGGCAGCGATGAGCGCGAGTGGACTTATGTGCGGCGTGACGGCAGTACCTTTCCGGTGCACCTGTCGGTGTCGCCAATGCGCGGTCCGGACGGCGCCATCACCGGGTATATCGGGGTGGGTATCGACGTTACCTACCGGCAGCGCGCCGATGCCGAAATTCGCCACGCCAACGAACAGCTGGAGCGGCGTGTGGCGCTGCGCACCGAGGAGCTGGCGCAGGCGAATGCCCAGTTGCTGAGTGAGATCGATGAACGCATCAAGATCGAAAGCGAGGTGCGGCGCATGGCGCATTTCGATCCCCTGACCGGGCTGCCGAACCGCAATCTGCTGAATGACCGGATCGACCAGGCGTTGGAGATGGCGCGGCGCAAGTTCCTCGGCGTTGGCATCATGTTCATTGATTTGGACCACTTCAAGGCCATCAACGACACACTCGGACACCAGGCCGGCGACCAGCTGCTGACCCAGGTAGCGGCGCGCATGTCGCTGGTACTGCGCTCTTCGGACACCCTGGGCCGGCTGGGCGGCGATGAGTTTTTGCTGCTGGTGCCGAATGTGGACGAATTTCAGAGCCTGCACCTGCTGGCCGCGAAACTGGTGGCGGCGCTGGAAGCGCCGTTCATGGTCCAGTCGCAGGCGCTGCATGTCACGCCCAGCATTGGCGTGGCCAGCTTTCCGGAGCATGGCGCAGACCGTGCCACGCTGATGCGCAATGCCGATACCGCCATGTATTTTGCGAAGGCGTCTGGCCGCAATAACTTCCAGTTTTTTGCCGAAGTTTTGAACACCGAAGTCGACAACCGGTTCCAGATCGCCAATGCCCTGCGGTTTGGCCTGGCAAAAAATGAATTCAGCCTGCGTTACCAGCCATTGATGGACGACCTGGGCGGCGCGCTGTTCGGCATGGAGGCATTGATCCGCTGGGACAGCCATTTGCTGGGACCGATGCTGCCGCAGCAGTTCATTGCGATTGCCGAGGAGAGTGGCCTGATTGTGTCTATCGGCAGCTGGGTCTTGCGCGAGGCCTGCAGGCAGGCGCAGGACTGGCAACAGCGCCTGGGCCGGCGCTTTGTGTTGACGGTGAATATCTCGCCGCAGCAGTTTCGCCAGGCCGAGTTGGTGGCCATGGTGCGCGATGTGCTGCAGGACACCGGCTATCCGCCGCAGTGTCTGACACTCGAATTGACTGAAACGGCCCTGATGCAGGACGTGCAGCAGGTCCATGCGACCTTGCGTGAACTGGTTGCTTTGGGGGTTCGTCTGGCGATTGACGACTTTGGCACGGGGCATTCGAGTTTGTCGCACTTGCGCCAGTTTCCGGTACACACCTTGAAGGTGAGCCAGGAGTTTGTGCAGGACCTGGGCCGCGACGCGCGTGCTGTTGGCATTGTCAGCAGCGTGCTGGCTCTGGGCCGAACGCTGGGCCTGGAGGTGATTGCCGAAGGCGTGGAAACCGCCGACCAGCAACAACAATTGCGCGAATTGGGCTGCCGCTATCTGCAGGGCTATTTTTTCCATCGACCGCTGGCGCCGGCCGATATGGAGTGCTTGCTCAGCGCTTGCGTGGCGCCTTCCATTCCTTGATACAATGCACCCCGGCTTCAGCAATGGAGCCAGGCCGATGTAGCTCAGTTGGTAGAGCAACTCACTCGTAACGAGTAGGTCACCAGTTCGATTCCGGTCATCGGCACCATGACTATAAAAAAAGCCGCCAGAAAGCAATTTCTGGCGGCTTTTTCACATGCCGTGGGCGTTTCATGCCGGCTGTCGCCGGCTATTCAAGTCCTGTGCCTGCCGCGTGTTGTTTTGATATTCATCAAAACAACAGTGATAAATATCTACAAAATGTACAAATCCAAGCTTTTTTCAGGATTGGAGTTGTATGCCAAACCGATGCGCAAGGGGTTCAGGTCTGGTACGTGTGGCTGGGCCTGCCAGCGCCATTTGTCCAGCTAAAGCGACCGCTGTCCGGACACGGGTGGCCCGGCTGCTTTCCCAGGTGGCGCCATGAGCAGCCGCAAAACGCCCTGGAGCCGGATCGGCCTGCAATTGAAACTGCAATTGCTGATTCAGGGTTTCCTGATCGTGATTTTGGTAGCGGCCCAGCATTGGCTTTCGGCAAAGATCGAGGCGCAGCTACTTAATGCAGCCCGCGAGCGCACCATCGCGGTGGGCGACGGCGCCATCAACGGATTGAACACCCTGATGGTTTCCAAGATGACGATTCTGGACCCCGAGGTGCGCGCGCTGTTCATCAAAAAAATGGGCGCCTCGGAAAATATCAAGGAATTGCGGGTGGTTCGCGGGCCCGGCGTGGCCAACCAGTTCGGCGCCGGTTTGCCCCAGGAGCAGGCACAAGACGCGATGGATCGCCGGGTGCTGGATTCCGGGCAGATGGAGTTCCAGACCCAGCATGCGGCCGATGGCGATGTCACGCTGCGTGCCGCATTGCCCTTTGTCGCGAAAAAGGATTTTCGCTCCACCAATTGCCTGGCTTGCCATGCGGTGCCGGAAAACACGGTGCTGGGCATGGCCAGTATTACGGTGGATATCCGGGACGATATTGCCAAAATTGCGCAGATCAACCGCTGGATGTGGATTGGCCAGGGCTTCATTCAGCTGGTGCTGTTCCTGGTGATCGGGCTGATTGTGCGCGGACTGATTCGCAAACTTGGGGGCGAACCGAGCTATGTGATTCATATCCTGGAGCAAATTACCCAAGGCAATCTGAGCAACCAGATCAGGACGCGCCGTGCCGACCAGAGCAGCCTGCTGGCCAAGGTCAGCACCATGCAGGACGGCCTGCGCAAGGTGGTGGGTGAAATGGAAGCGGTGGTAACGGCGGCAGCGCAGGGCGACTTATCCAAGCGCATCGAGCTGGAAGACAAGCACGGTTTCGCCAAGGACCTGAGCGTGCATGTGAACCAACTGGCCGACGAAACCATGCGCATCAAGATGGCGCTCGACAATGCCTCCACCTGCGTCATGATCGCCGACGCCGAGGGCAAAATCATTTATCTGAATGCCTCTATGGGCGCCCTGTTGCAGGACGCAGAAGCCGACATCCGCACGCAATTACCAGCCTTTCGGGCGCGCGAGGTACTGGGCGCGCGCTTTGACCAGTTTCACCGCAATGCGGCGCATCAACACGACTTGCTGGCGCGTCTGCAGGGCAATTACAAATCGGACATCACGCTGGGTGCGCGTGTTTTTGGTGTGGTCGCCACACCGGTGGTGGATGAGCAGCAAAACCGCCTGGGCGCCATTGTGGAATGGCGCGACCGTGGTGATGAAATGGTGGCCGAGGCCCAGGCCCGCACCAATGCCCGCATTCGCCATGCGCTGGATAAATGCACCACCAATGTGATGATCATCGACGCCCGGCACGACATTATTTATATGAACGAGACGGCGCTGGCGATGATGCAGCGCAATGAGGCCGCGTTGCGCCAGAGCCTGCCGCAGTTTTCAGCGGCGGCACTGGTCGGCCACAATATTGACCTGTTCCGCAGCGACCCGCCGCAGTCCAGCGCGATGCTGTCGGCGCTTACATCGACGCACCGCACGCAGATTCGTATTGGGCGGCTGTATTTCGGCTTTACCGCCAATCCGATTCTGGATGCCGGCGGTCAGCGCGTGGGGACTGTGATCGAGTGGCTGGATCGCACCACCGAGGTCGGTGTGGAAGCCGACATTGCCGCGATTGTGAAAGGCGCTGCGCACGGCGACTTCAGCAAGCGCTTGCAACTCCAGGGCCAGAGCGGTTTCATTGAAACCTTGTCTGGCAACATCAACCAGTTGCTGGGCAGCAGTGAGCAGGGCTTGGGTGGTGTCGCCGAGCTGCTGTTGGCGTTTGCTGAAGGGGACTTCACGCAACGCATGCATGGCAATTTGGATGGTTTGTTTGCCAAGGTACAGGACAACGCCAACACCACAGCAGAAAATTTGACGCAGGTGCTGGACGATGTGCGTGCCGCTGTGGCGGCGCTGACCGGTGCTGCGAACCAGGTGAGTGCGACTGCGCAATCACTGTCGCAATCGGCCAGCCAACAGGCCGCGAGTGTTGAACAGACCAGTGTCACGATGGGCGCGATGTCGGCGTCGATCAATAAAAACAGTGAGCACGCGGGTGTTACCGATGGTGTGGCGAGCAAGACCAGTCTGGATGCTGGGGCTGGTGGCAAGGCGGTGAATGACACTTTGCATGCGATGCGCCAGATTGCCGCGAAGATTGGCATTGTGGATGACATTGCGTACCAGACCAATTTACTGGCCTTGAATGCTGCTATCGAGGCGGCCCGTGCGGGTGAGCACGGTAAGGGTTTTGCGGTGGTGGCGACTGAGGTGCGCAAGTTGGCGGAGCGCAGTCAGGAGGCGGCCCGGGAGATTAGTGCTTTGGCGGGGAATAGTGTGTCGACGGCGGAGCGGGCGGGTGGTTTGCTGGACGAAATTGTTCCGGGTATTCAGAAGACCAGTGGGTTGGTGCGGGAAATTTCGGCGATCAGTTTGGAGCAAAGTGAATCGGTGCTGCAAATGACTGCAGCGATGGCGCAGATTAGTAAGGCGACGCAGTTGAATGCGTCTGCGTCAGAGCAGTTGGCGGCGACTAGCGAGGAGTTGTCTGGTCAGGCTGAAAAGTTGCAGCAAAGTATTGCGTTTTTTCAGACTGGCGCATGAGGGAGGTTGTTTTGGTTGGCGTTCGCTGCGTTGCCGCGCCTGCTTTTGTCCTTTTTCTCCTGCTGTGTTGGCGTTCGCTGCGTTGCGCGGCTGCTTTTGTCTTTTTCCTCCTGCTTTGTTGGCGTTCGTTGGGTTGCCGCGCCTGCTTTTGTCTTTTTCCTCCTACTTTGTTGGCGTTCGCTGCGTTGCGCGCCTGCGGGTTGGCAGGGGCTGACGAAGTGGGTGTACGTTCTCCGGCCTCGGGTCGCCGGGGTCTGCTTCTGGTGCGC